>JALZFS010000028.1 GCA_030861405.1 Thermoproteota archaeon
CTGCATGAATATAATCCCTAAAGGACCGTCAAAGTAACGGGTTAGACACCAGTAATATCATTTCTTGGAGTAAGCCCGTATTAAATATTTGGCTTTCTTTGCCTCAGAAGATTAAGGACTCAATCTCAGATAATAGACTTTATATTAAGAAATGATACAATTTGAATATAGCTTAAGGCACAAAAGCAACGTTATCACGCCGGTGTCCTTTGGGCTCAGTCCTAGTATACATGACATATAGTACATTGTCATGCTTGAATGAAAAACCGGTTACATATTCAGAGAGAGTTTATAAAATCTATTGATGCTGCAAAGGTAGGCTAGTGGCCCGACTCTTAGGTATTGTAAATTGGTACACTGGATGGCTCAAATACAGATACAGATACCACTCAGAACGTCGCAGGATTGTGATAACAGTTATTATGCAAGCTTAATTAGTTGCACGATCGCAGGTCTTTCTGATTGAGTTCTCCCCCAACCCATCTTATGGAATTGCCAAGGAAGATACTCATAGGTGAAGATATTGTTACGCAGGTCGGGGTGCTTATTAGAACACTTAATGATACCACAGCCAAGGTTGTAGTTATTACTGGCAAGGTCGTCAAATCAAGAGCAGGCGAGAAGCTAGAAGCATCCCTTGAAAAGGCATCAATAAAAAGTTCCACATATGTGGTAAGCCATGCCTCAATGGACACTGTTGATGAGCTGAGAGACAGGATCGGTAGTGAACTACCAGATTTCGTTATTGGATTTGGGGGTGGGCGATCAGTTGATGTTGCAAAAATGACTGCTTTTAAAATAGCTAGACCCTTTCTCAGTGTGCCAACATCAGCATCGCATGACGGAATATCGAGTCCATTCGTTTCCATAAGAGGAACCGACAAGCCATATTCGATAAAGGCAAATACACCAATTGGTGTCGCTGCAGACACTCACCTGATGTTGCAAGCACCACGTAGGCTACTAGCAGGCGGCTGTGGAGACCTTGTCGCAAAAATAACTGCAGTCAAGGACTGGGAGCTTGCCCGCGACGAGAAGGGAGAGTATTTTGGCAGTTATGCAGCCAACCTCGCCTGCATGAGCGCCAAGATAATACTCAAAGAATCGGAGAAGTTGAATAACAAGAGTCAGTTCGGTGTACGTACAATTGTTGAAGCGTTGATAAGCGCTGGCGTAGCGGCCTGCATTGCAGGCAGTAGCAGACCATGCTCCGGATCTGAACATCTCTTCAGCCATGCAGTCGAATATGTAGCAGGCCCAAACTTTGGCCTGCATGGTGAGCGCGTAGGTCTTGGCACACTAATGATGGCAAAGCTGCACGGCCTTAACTGGGAAAAGATCATAGAAACATTGGAAAATGTAGGTGCACCTACCAAAGCAAGACAGATTAAACTGACAGAAGAAGATATAGTCAGGGCATTGATGGCAGCTCAATCATTACGTCCTGAGAGGTACACAATCCTTAGCAAAATCAGACTGGACAAAAAATCTGCATTTGAACTTGCAAGGTCTGTCGGTGTGATCTAATATTCACGTTCGCTTGTCATGACTATGCCGTCTTATTACACAAGACCTTTTATTCAGCTGAAAGGAACGCAGCATTCAATAATCCTGCCAGTACAACAGGCTATCTTAAATTTAATTAACTAACACCAATCAAGATCATAGATTCAAGTTGAAAGGTGGGGAGGGGATTCGAACCCCTATAAATTCGCTAACCGCTGGTGCCGTCTGCAGGCGAACGCATGGCCGCTCTGCCACCCCACCACAGCTGCTAGTTGTTTTTCAGCTCATAATTTAAAGCATTGGCGTGTGATCGCGCAGCAAGCTTGGCCACTCTGATTGGCTCAGGTATAGCGCCCTGCAAGGTAAAAGAATCTAGTATCGCAACCGCTCTCCTCCGAGTTATTCCCCAATACCGTATGAAGAGAGTCTTACCGGTTTTAAGCGTGATTTGCTCGCGTCTCCCCAATTTTCGGTATTGTATAAGCTTAGCCTGCCAATCGATAAAGTGATGTCTGAGGCTCTCCTCGAGTCCTTTTGAGCCTTCGAACGTTATTGCGATTACAGGAAGATCTGTTTCCCCTGCAACTTGCTCTCCATCTACGATGTTGTACATACTAATCACAAGGCCATCAAGAAGAATGCAGTTGATGTCATTCCTTTTAAGGGACCTATGTAATGAAATTATATTATCGGTTGCATCATCACCCTCTATCGTGGCTGACCCATATGCCATGCCATCTATTATCAGGTCGCGCCGCATAACAACACCGGCGAGAGTTGAATTCTTGTTGAATTTTTTAAAGCTTTCAGCTATACCAAGTACTCTAATCCCTTTTTTTTCCGAATGAACTCTGCGGGCAATGATGATATTATAACAGCAAGTTTTGATATAAGGTTATTGAGGTAATTACTTAATAGGTAATATGGTTTCTCACGTATGAAGTGGAAAATATTAGCGCATAATTGTAAATGAAAATGGTCCAATTTTGGAGTTATTACAGGTTGTTCTACGTCATTTAAGCTCCGAGGGCCCAACGCGCACATTCAACAGGTGTAGACAGTAAATGTCCTTCACAGGTTACATCAAATAATTCATGACAAGATCTAATTTTATCCGAGATGCTATACAGCCATCCGGTATTCAACGAGAAAAATGGTTTTCTTAACTAAAAGAAATTTGAAGGTTGCTTATATATCCTTTAAATGTATAACTACAAAGCATGAATATGGTTGTTTAGGACTCAACGGACAAATAATTATTTTTTATCGACTCCTCCTGTAAATCCTCTAGTGTGAAGGCAAAACGCGAGCCTTCAAATTCCTCGGTTCCGAGCCGCTGCCAATTTATTCTATATTCTCTGCTAACCTGCTTGCCTATTATCTTGATATTCTTTGGTAGATCTGTCCACAGCTTCTCCACTTTTTCTGAATTCTTTGTCATCAAAATCGACCTGCGCCTCTTCATAAGATACCTGACTGCTACGTTTCGGTGTACTTGGCCTTCAACTGGAATTTGCTCTCTTCCCGTGTCTATCACAAACTGACGTTTAGCCAATGCAATTGCTCATATTAAATTCCCTGAAATAGTTTTATGACAAAAAAAGCAACAAACTAGGTAAAAATTAATTCTCATCATGTTATTCATTGCCTGCATTCATCAACACGACCGTTGCATTTCAGGATGATCATCAAACTGTAATCTCTGTCAGATACCATAGTGCACAACTGTTGGATTAGGATCCAGCTGTCGACGTGATGAACCAGACTTCTAGTGGTGAGAGAAAGCAAAACTTCAGAGAAACTTTGCCAGGATTATATGGAAATAGATAAATTTATATACAACCGCGAGGACGACTGGAACCAGTCGGCTGCCCAATGCAATAACAAATATACATAAACATATTATAAGATTGATCAGAGAATATAGGACGAATCTAGTTTGCCATACCTAAGTGACAAAGGAAAACCAAGATCCGCACGGAGAGCACGAAAACCACTACAGGAGAATTGGCCTAAAACTCCAACGGGTAAGTGGCTAAGATGCACTTATGAGAAATGCGGTATTGAGTGGCAGTATTTTGGAGGTCGCAGTTGGGCGGAATGTCCGACATGTCACTCTACAATGAAGGTTGCGATCGCACAGAGAAACTATAGATCTAGCGGATAAAAAAAGAATTTTCATCATGTGCAACAGATAATTCGACGGCATTTTTGTCTTTGTTATGCACTACGAGTAACCCCTTTTGCATCCTATGCTTTTTTGCTACGGCCTGTAGGTGAAAATTCAAGGTATTGGAATCATTAAAGCAGTCTGATTCAAGCAATGTAAGGTTTTCACTATAGATGATCAGCTTCAACCTATCAGAAGATTTCTCTATCAAAGCCACATTCATAATATAGGTGAGCATCTAGGAGATTTTAAATGCTATGTTAAGTCGTAGTGGATAGCACAATAGCTATGACGGCGGTCAGCGCAGTATGGCAACAACGTCTATGGCACATTGCTGACTCTTTGAATCTGCACTTTATGATCACCCTGTGGGACAAAAAAGTCAATATTGATTGTCTTGCCGTTGGATCTTATGGAGGCGTCATGTTGGTTGCCATCTAGCGTTACAGTTACAATCTGATTCTGCGATGCTTGAGGTATCATAATGCTAAGGGGTCCACCTGTTGGACTATAAGGCCTAATTCCGAAGGCTATACTATCTGTTTCATTTTCATATCGGATTTCGCTTACTTGGGCAGCTGCATTTAGATTATAAGCAATAAACTTACCGCCACCGGCGTCCAATGTTGTTATTGGAGTGTCATAGTCAAGACCTGCGCAGCTGTAATAAAACACTTTTGATCGGACCGCAGGATCAGGAATGGCAATAAATCGTTGCTCCTCCCCAGCCTTCAGGACAGGGATTACGTTGCTTCTCACAGTATCAAGCTGGATTGCATTATCGCTGCGGACTGAAGCGAAGATGCTAACATGATAGATGTCAAAGGGAGCATTATTTTTGACTGTTCCAACAAATGCCCTATCCTCTCCCGCAGCCATACTACTATAGTTAAGTGAGATCATATCACTGTGTAGTGCTTCAACTTCCTTGACATCCGCTATGAATGGTTCGCCTACGGTTCCCGACTTGATTGTAAACTTAAAAGGCGAGTCGTTCAGTGGCAATATGATCCGTCCATACGTCGGCTGCTGCTCAATCCTCTTTCCAGTTTCATCTTCTACATTCAACCCTACAGTGGCTTGAACTGGCATGGTGCCAATGTTTCTGAGCGTACCCACAATGATCAGTCTACCCATAGAATCAACAAACGACGATTTTGCAATTACTTTTATAGAATCATTAAGAGCATAAGCGTT
>JALZFS010000067.1 GCA_030861405.1 Thermoproteota archaeon
AACACTGACAATATATCTTGCGAACATGGCAATCAGGAAAGGCCTTGTCCCTTGTGTTATAGATGGAGACATCGGTCAGGGTGACCTTGCACCGCCAGCCGCAATTGGAGCTACTATTCTACCAAAAGAAGTGATAGACCTAAGGGACATCAATAGTAGCATGTTTGAATTCGTTGGAAGCATATCTCCAGCAGGCCTTGAGGAATTTATCGCAACAAAGTTAAGGTCTATCTTTGAGAGAGCATGCTCCCTCGCCAGCATAAGCATTGTCAACACAGATGGCTATGTAAGAAATGGTGGGATTGATTACAAGGCGATGATTGCAGAACAATTACAGCCTGATGTGATAATATCGTTAGGTCAAGATCGCATGTTGTTTGAAACGTTAAAAACAGGACGTTGGCGAATCCTGCATGCTAGTCCGAGCAGCCAGACGTACAAGTCAAGGTTTGAACGCTTAAGCCACCGTCTGGATCAATTGCTACGCTATGTTGGCAACGGATCATATACTGCAGAGTTGTCTAGACTTAGGTTTATGTATAAGGGCAGACTTTTTTCACCTTCGAAGCTATTATTCCAGCCATCTATAAATTTCGTAGAACCACAAGATATGAGGGATGTATTCATAGGTCTAGGTTCAAATGGCACGATAAAGGGATTTGGCATAATTATGAACGTCTCTACAGGTAGGGGTATTATAAATCTCAGGACAGATGTCAATTCATTTGATACTGTCTATCTGAGCAACGTCCGAATTAATGGCTATGCTACACGCCATATTTGACTCATCTAGAGGAGAAGGCAGGATCTTTGAGACCAAGAACGTCAAAGGCCTCCAGCCTCTGCTTGCATGCGTAACACCTACCGCAATGGACATTCTCCTCTTTATGGCAACTCCAAGTCAGCTCTATTGGGGTTTTCAATTTCATAGCAAGTTTGATTATTTGTTTCCTATCCATGTCTGCAAGCGGGAGTAATACCTGATAAGGTTGGCCATTGCAGAAAAGACAGCCTTCTTCGAGAAGCCTGTTTAATTTGTCTATATAGTCTTTTGAAGCATCTCTGAATAATTTGACATCATGTAGGTTATGGCCGCCAATAATCCATTTCGCGCCAAGGTATTCTGCATAATGTGCGGTTATAGAATAGAATATCATATTCCTCATTGGAACGTATGATGATACCCACTCTGCATCTGAAATCGACTTTAGGTTACTGCTGTAAAAATCTCCTGCTTCCTTTACAAATGGCAGATCTACTTCAATCAGATCTTTTATGCCCGCAGCACTGACCAACCTGTCCACAGCACGCTTTTCTTGCATCAGCCTACCAAAATAATTGAAAGTTATTGTGCATAAATCAGAGAATTTTGCCTTTGCCCAGTAGAGACAAGTAGCAGAGTCAAGTCCTCCGGAGAGCATCACGATTGCTTTATCTCTTGACATCTATCCCTCTTTTTTCACTCCAGCGATGATATGAGCTCCCTTATTGATCCCTTCATAGATGTATACTCCGACGGCCTCCACATTCTGAGGCATTTGAGGGGCAAGAAGTTTGATTATTTCGGAAGAAAGACTCTCAACCGTTGCTTCGCCGGATAGCATGTATGTAGTCGATTTTGGCAGCTGAAGGCTAAAATACCCTTTCGGACCCTCAAATGTAACGTAATAGTGGATATCATCTTCTTTTCGTAGGTATTTCTTGTTGATGAAAAACTTGTGATCTATTGCATTAAGTGTTTCTTTAATTATCTTCTTAGCTTCTCCAAAGTCAAT
This sequence comes from Thermoproteota archaeon, assembly GCA_030861405.1. Lineage (GTDB taxonomy): Archaea > Thermoproteota > Nitrososphaeria > Nitrososphaerales > Nitrososphaeraceae > Nitrososphaera. The sequence goes on from JALZFS010000067.1 coordinate 1,776, forward strand.
AACTAGGTTGTTTTTCATGCTCCCGATTATCTCCACCATTACGGTGGATGTGTGGCCGTGCAGCACTGAACATTTCTCTACTAATGGCAGAATGTGAGCATAGTCAAATGCCAAAGCGGGATCCTCAATAAAGATTGAACCTCTTTGTGCCTGACTAGTATTGTCAAAAAAGAAGAGTGAATCTATTTCATTTATTCTGCTTGCATACTTTGACTGGCCGATTGCAATTATATCAAGGGAAGGCAGCTCTTCACGTATTCGCTTAAACTTTAATGCATCGTCCTCAGAGTCCAGTACTTCGATGTATTTGCTATTGTTACCTACTTCTGCCTTGAAGTCAATTGACACACACTTGCCGTCTGATAGTCTTACATTAACGTCATACTTGTAATTATGACCCAAATAAGATAGCATCTTTGCTACAGAAAATTCTGATCTGCTCCGCAGTAGGTTTCCTCTATCTAAATACCGCAGATCGCTATTGAGAACGATCCTCTCTTTGGCCATTTTTTCTTAGCCCTGTTCTGACACAGCTTGGTCTCAAGCGTATATATAAATGATATATTCAATGGCAGGTCTTCATTCCTTTAGCAGATCATTTATCTGTGTACATTGAAAATCTAAAGACGATATTGCTGACATTAAAGCAAGCCCTCTGTGATGCTGTATCTGAGAGTGTTTCCGATTGTCAAAGAGTAGCAGTGGCTTTTTCGGGTGGTCTAGACAGCTCTCTTCTTGCCAAGATATGCTGTGATCTGAACAAGCAAGTTACACTTCTCACAATAGGTTTTTCAGGTTCTCATGATATCAAATTCTCAAAGAATATTGCTTCAAGAATGGGTATAGA
>JALZFS010000008.1 GCA_030861405.1 Thermoproteota archaeon
GTGAGCCATTTTTCTGTATCACCCTTCCTTATTGTCTGAATGAAAGAGAGATGGAATAAGTTATTATCCAAATTTCTCGAGCATTATACTCACCGTTAGCACACAACAATAACATGTCCTTATCGGGAAGAAACAAATAAGTTACGTCAGTATGTTGGAACTGAATATTAAGTCACTTGAGTGCAAGTACATGTAGTACTGAGAGCAGGAACTAAACATGATGAATATAAGTTCGAAGTACGGCAACAAGACTCATCTTGTTTTCTATAATGCCATTTTTGTTCGCCATTGTAAGGATTGTAACAATGTACTTGCGCTGTCTCTCAAGAATCGCATAACTATGCGTTGAATGGATGGCTTGAGACCCATGCACGCTTCCTTTATTTTACGGTCCAACGCAAGGTTGCCTGAAAACTCTTGGATTGGTGTATTGACGCGCTGCCGCCTCGGCCTCTTACGATTAGTTACGTTCACAATAATAGAGTTATGCAACTTGAATGTCAGACAATTCGTTACTGTTGCCACATATCTCATATAGTAGATAGATGACTTTTGTGATACAACATGGCCAAGCTTGAAGCGAAAAATATAGGCAAACAATTCTTGACGGTGCAAGGAAACGAGACAAGGCTAATAACAGCTATCAAAAACGTCAACCTTGCTATAGAGGATGGGCAATTCGTATGTTTCGTAGGGCCATCTGGTTGTGGTAAGACAACTCTGCTTAACATTTTGGCAGGTCTTGACAAGCCAACAGAGGGAGAGATCATACTAAATGGCCGTTCCGTAATTGAAACAGGTCCCGATAGGATTATGGTATTCCAGGAAAATGCTCTATTTCCTTGGCTTAAAGTAATAGACAACGTAGAGTTTGGACTAAAGATGGCAGGCATTGAAAAGAGGAAACGATATGAGCGTGCGATGCATTACCTTGAAATGATGCAGCTGACCAAGTTCGCTGATGCTTACACCTATCAATTATCCGGAGGGATGAAGCAGAGAGTTGCAATAGCAAGAGCACTTGTTATGGATCCTGAAGTGCTTTTGATGGATGAGCCTTTTGCAGCTCTGGATAGTCAGACCCGAGACCTGCTGCTGGTGGAACTTCAGCTGATATGGGCTAAAACAAAGAAGACAATAGTATTTATCACACATAATATACTGGAGTCAGTTGTATTGGGTAGCAAGGTCGTCGTTTTTACAAGGAGGCCAGGCACAATTAAAAACGAAATAGTTGTAAATTATAAGAGACCTCGGCTACCCGAGGACGAGAATCTGCATCCTTACTACCGGCAAGTGATAGACTCAATAAAAAGCGAAATCATAGATAGAAAGAGTAGTGCCACTGATGAGGAGGTCGTCACCTGAGCTGCCGCAATAGCTCAAGGCCCGATCGAAAGCTATTCGGCGAGCTTAAGAGAATTGAATCCGCCATCTTGGCCGCCTGCATTATGAAGTCCACTGGATTGCTTTCATATTCTGACCAATCAAGGCCAATCATTGAAGCGGACTGGCGGTTCTTTTCTGAAGGAGCCATTACTACTGCTGTGACTTTGATCCCATAAGGCTTGGCAAGATCTATAATCTCCCCTAGGTTTGAAAGCGAGGATATAGACTGAGTTACAAACGAATTAGGCTCGACTTCCAGCTTATTCTTTATCGACTTAGCCGACTTGTCTTTGACCTTGGCTGGAAAAGAAAGATCGAATTTAATATTCAGATCATAACCTTCCGCCTTAAGCATCTTAACTACAGTACTTGGCCGTAGGCCAGAATCGCCTAGCCTGTCTGCTGGTGCATCGCCCATTAGTATAAGCACGCTCTCAGCCCCAATAAGTATGGCTTCCGATACTGCCTGACACACTGATACGAAATTGCGATCGCGAACTCTTATACTGCAACTCAGCCTTGTTGATGTATCCATACGCCCTTTGATATATCTGGCTGCGGTAAGGCTTGAGATGCGTGGGGTTCCAAGTACCGAATCCGTTAGATGGATACCGCTTACGAGCCCACAGAGCTGCAAAGCCCGATCTACCATCGCATGAATATTGCCGTTTAGCTGGACGGAGTCAAATCTCCTTGCAGTTACTATCTTCGGCGGATTCATCTCATAGGCTAACTTCATTGATCATTACGAAGTATTGGAACATCTTCAGATCTTATTAAATGCGAGGTCGCAAATGAAGAATCCAGAGCATATATTGGCCGTTGCGTAACCAACATATCTGTTGCATAAGGAAGAAATGCTGTCACTTCTAAGGCCCTCCCTTATGGTCCGGCCATATCTACCAGCTGATGCGGCTTCCGCAACACCCGCCGCGGTACTTGTGATAATTCATTATCACAAAGATAGCCCATATGTATTTCTGACAAAAAGAAGCTCCAACTTGAGGTCACACACAGGTGAAATATCTTTTCCCGGAGGGCGATATGTCGAAAGCGACAGCACGCTACTTGCCACTGCGCTGCGAGAAACTTCAGAAGAAGTCGGAATCACATTTACTATTGACAAAATAATTGGCTGCCTCCGTGCAGTGCAAACGATGACTTCAAACCATTTTGTTGTACCATTTGTAACGATACAGGATATGCTGCCTCAATACCGCATTTCCACAAGCGAAGTGCAAGAAGTGATCGATGCCCCACTAATTGAAACCCTCAGAAGCATCGAACTAGACACTGAACACCACCGACTTGCCAAAGATGCGTTCAAGTTCACCTATCAGGATAATGTGATCTGGGGAGCAACAGCAAGAGTGTTAAAACAGATGTATGATATTCTTATTAGATAATCCGATACTTTCGTCTTTGTATTTTTGCGCCGGTCGATAACATACTGTGTCATTGTGACAATCATTTCCATTAGCGCTAGCCCAAGCTCAATATTGATGTCTATACTTTGGGTCAAGCGGGCCCGGCGGGCTTCGATCCCACGACAACTGGCTCCGGAGGCTTGTGCTTCTTCTTTTACAGAAACAGCACCCTGTCCTGACTGGGCGACGGGCCCCGTGTGCATCTTTAATTTTCCTCATATATGAAACATACCTGCTAATGATGCCCTCCTGCTTTGACCTCTATCTCCAGCAGGTGCTTTTTCCCTCATCGTGCCTATGTCCTACAGGCATATATTATCTCATACACGCTGTCCAGTTCAGAACAAAAGCTATTCTAGCCTTAAATCCGTCGCCAAAATTGGTAGCTTATCCATACATTTGCAGCAGATTAATTGATGCATTAATCAATTCGAGTCATGTTCTACTATAGAAGATGCACAAATGTGCACGCATAAGTTGTCCCAAAATACTGTCACAAAAAATATCTGGCTAAATGTGTATAGCTGTGTGCAAACTCTAATCTACATTACAATGCTATTATTGACATGATAGCCGAGGAGCAAAATAGTGCAAAGTTTGTATCTAGAGTGAAATATCTTGGCTCGTGTCTGTTGCCATCTCCAATAGAACTAGAAGGTACGATTGAATTACACCAGGATAGAATACGTATCCCCGAGCTCAATGCTATAATCCCTATCGCCAAAGTGTCCAAAATTGAATGGGTTAAGGGAGAGGACCTGCCATCAGAAACTGTTGTGATGTGTGGGGTAGTTGGCGCAATAATAGATAAGCATAAACCCTATATTCT
>JALZFS010000094.1 GCA_030861405.1 Thermoproteota archaeon
TAACTGCAGACAGCAATTTGAAAACTACACCTGACAGAAAATATATAGAGTATTCGATCTAATTGAAGTTGTAATATAATAATGACAATATCTCTTGTGGCCACTGAGCCAAGACCTAAGGGCATTAAGATAGAGACAATAGAGAATGCCCGCATGGTTCACGGGACGACTTTATTGAAGCGCGGTTTTGCACACATGCAAAAACACGGAGTGGTAATGGATGTAACAAATGTAGAGCAGGCTGTTATTGCAGAGGAGGCTGGGGCAGTAGCAGTCATGGTTCTTGACAAGCTGCCATACGATGTCAGAAAGGCAGGGGGAGTAGCTAGAACTGCAGGCATCAAGGTGATTCAGGAGATAATGGACGCTATAACAATCCCAATTATGGCAAAATGCCGAATTGGCCATACAGATGAAGCAAAGGTACTTCAAGCAGTTGGCGTTGACATGGTAGACGAAAGTGAGGTGCTGACACCGGCAGACGAAGAACACCATATTTGGAAGTGGGACTTTACAACTCCGTTTGTGAATGGTGCCAAGAACCTTGGTGAAGCACTGCGCAGGATTGAAGAAGGCTGCGCCATGATAAGAACAAAGGGCGAGCCTGGAACTGGTAATGTGTCGGAGGCAGTAACTCACATCCGCTTGGTCAACAGCGAAACACGCAGGATCCGATCAATCTACCATGACGATGATAAACAGGAGCTGATGAAGGCTGCGCGTGAAATGAAAATATCATATGAAACAGTTGAAGAGACGGCGCGCCTTGGAAGGTTGCCGGTAGTTAATTTTGCAGCGGGAGGAATTACTACACCTGCAGATGCAGCGCTTCTAATGAACCTGGGCTGCGATGGTGTTTTTGTAGGTTCTGGAATATTCAAGTCCGACGACCCCGCGCAGAGGGCAAGGGCAGTTGTGCTTGCTACAACGTTCCATGACGATCCGAAGATAGTCATGGAAGCACAAAAGATGGTTGATGAAAAGAAATCGCTGCTTGGTATGGATATAAAGAATTTAGAGCTTCGCATGCAGGAAAGAGGCGATCACGTCTGAACAATAGTAATGGTGGTAAAAAGAGATCATTTACAATTGGAGTTCTTGGTCTCCAAGGCGACATAGAGGAAAATGTAGCTGCTACAAGGCAAGCCCTAAAAGATCTACAGATGGAAGCGGATATCAAGATGGTGCGTTACCCTGAAGACATGGAAAAGATCGATGGTCTGATATTGCCAGGTGGAGAAAGCACTGTGCAAAGCAATCTTGCTGCTATTCAGCGCTCTCTGCCCATTATGAACAAGCGTATTTCAGAGGGTATGCCGGTGCTCGGCACATGTGCAGGTATGATTATGCTTTCTAAGAGGGCATACGATAGGACGGTAGGGGATACAAAGCAAAAGCTAATAGGCAATCTCGATATTGTAATTGAGAGGAATGCCTTCGGAAGACAGAATGATTCCTTTGAATCAGACCTCTCAATAAGCATTCTGGGCAAGGAGCCGTTCAAGGGAATTTTTATTAGGGCCCCAGCTGTAAGCGAAGTAGGCAAGGACGTAGAAGTTGTTGCCAAGCTCAACAACAGGATCGTAGCTGTCAAGCAGAAGAACATCATCGGTACTGCATTTCATCCCGAGCTCTCTGACGACTCAAGGTTACACAGGTATCTGATCAATATGGTCGTCGGATTCAATAACAAGAACTACTGATCAGTACACACAAAAGCATCTTTCTTAGTAATGATTATTCCGTTATATCGGAAGACTATATCAATGTCATGATGATAAAATGAGATTCTTGCTGGGAAGGGCCTACAGTAAATGCATCTTGGCAGCCTATTGAGCAGAGCATTCTTCGTCCGGATAAATTGTTACCCATTTAAAAAAAGGGCACAATCTCAAGGACTAGTCTGGGACAAAAAAGAAGGCTATCGCAACTATGACATAGACTGCTGTCAGCATCACCCCTTCAAACCAATTACTTCTGCCATCATGCACGATTAGGTTCAGAATTATTGCTCCTAGGAAAATTGTCGCTAGCTCTAGCAGCGTAAATACAAGTGTAAAAGGCTGACCCAGTGCAATGCCTGCAAATACTAGAATTGGGACGACAAAAAGGGCTATTTGGGTGCCCGAGCCTGCTGCTATGCCAATTGAAAGATCAATCTTGCCTTTTCTTGCAAGCAGAATTGAGCTACTGTGCTCGGCGGCGTTGCCTACGATACCTACAATTATTGCACCAACGAATAATTCGCCAAAGCCAAGTTCCTTGCCTGTTGTTTCAACAGAGGCAACTAAGATCTCGCTCACTAACACCACGCCGGCCATGCTTGCACCGAGCAGCATAAACGACTTTTTCCTGCTCCAAGGTGTTCCATGACTTTCCTCAGCGTCTTCAGCGGTTTCAGGTGGCAAGAACAGGCGCTTATGTGTGCTGAAGGTGAATATTAATCCCAACAGATAAACGATCAGTAGGACGACCGCTAATATGTCACTCAAAAGTTGCACCTGCTCCTGGTTTTCTGGACGAGAAAAAATGGTACTTGACAAAATTGTGGGTAAGGCAAGACCAATTATCGCTAAGAAAAGCATTGATGACTGAATGCCGATATTTTCTCTGCTAAAGCTTTGCTCCTTATATCTAAAGCCGGCGGCAATAATGCTTAACCCAAATATCAGGAGAATATTACTCAGTATTGCACCAGTAATGGATGCTTTCACTAGATCTAGGAGACCTGCACGGATAGCAACGACTGCAATAATAATTTCAGCAGCATTACCAAATGAGACATTCAGCACTGAGCCAATTGTAGGACCATAGTAGGTTGAAAGATGTTCTGTAGAATCACCTATGAGTTTTGCAAGAGGAATGAGTGCTACAACTGATACGAAGAATAGGACAAGATGATCGGCATGGACAACATCTAACGCGATAGCTATTGGCGCAAACAACAAGAGTAGGTATATTGATACATTTTTCCGCATTATACACCACCAATAACTACCGCATTAGAGATATGAGAAATAAATAAGATATGCCGAGCCCATCTAAACAGCTCGGGATCAGAAGAAGAAGCAGTTCGACAGCAATACAACAAACAGCAGAAGCCAGTTAGTTTCCCTTAGATCTTTGGTCCTACTAATAATCAAGGATCAATAGTATTTCTAGCCACGTCGGCCAAGGAATCAACGCTGGTTTTTGAAGGTTGAGATATATGAAATATAATAGATAAGGGATGTTTCAGCTTTGCTTGCATCTGCTGATAAAACGTACCAATTAAGGTGAAACGGGTTATGTCAATACGAGATGCATGTCATAAAATTGCAACAAGCGCGCTGTCACTGAGAAAGGAGATCTTTAAGGCTATTTAGATTATGCATCATTGGTACGTTTGCGCTCCTCCCTCGTTATTTGAATGCAGAATGATTGCTGCAGAGGCTTTTCTCCGGGATTAATGCTTAGTTATTGCGTTTATTGTAGTCAGAATTATGTCTGTAAAAGGTGCGGGGGGTGGGATTTGAACCCACGAATCCCTAAGGAACAGGGTTGTAGGAACCAGCCGGTTCGTTCTAAGCCTCGCACTCTTTATCTTAAAGAGACCTGCGCCGTTGACCGGGCTTGGCGACCCCCGCGCAATAGTGCAAGAAG
>JALZFS010000060.1 GCA_030861405.1 Thermoproteota archaeon
GAAAAATTATTATGCATGGTTTGAAGCGCTGCCTAGGCCTACAGTTAATGTTGGACGCGTTTTACCAGGAGATATCATTAATGTTACAATAAATAGAATTGGCGATTCTCAATCAAGATGGCATGTAACTCTTTCTAGGGAATCAAGGGGAATTATTACTACCCTTGTCGACAATGATGTCATGCTAACGATAAACACACGGTCTACTGGATCGGCGGAGTTTATCGTCGAGGCGCCTGCAGCCGTTTCTGGACGCACTGTGGCTCAACTTCTTCCACTTGCAGACTTTGGCAAAGTGACCTTTGCACACTGTACCACAAACCTAGGAGGACTTGGATCATTGACAAACCTCTACAAGTTTACCATGACAAGCGATGGAACAAACGATGGCATGGTCTTAGCTTCGCCAAGTGCACTTTCAGATGATGGATTTGACGTAAATGGACTTAAATCCAGTCAATAGATGCTGCCGACCCTGATCGTTACTGGGATGTTCAGCGGATGGCGAGCTTAAGTGGCAGCAGATAAAAAAATGTAGATAAAAAATCTCAAAATAGAAAGTGAAGCAAGTGGTGCGCTTTCAGACTATAAAATAATTAATTAGCTATTGATATTATTATAGTCTTTCACCTGGTAATCTCTCACCAATAGTACAGCAGTCAGGGAAAGCAACAAAAACCTGAACTAATCGAAGGACTAGGACCAGAATTACTATACAAATATAATTGCAATTTTTATAATTTGTAAACTCGCGACGGTATATACGTCTGCATTAAGCATATATCTAATAATTTATGACACGAAAAGAAATTGCAATTGTAACAGGAAGTTCAAGTGGCATAGGATTTGAAACTTCACTTACATTGGCAAGAAATGGATTTTATACCTATGCAACGATGCGCAAGTTAGATGGCGAAGGACCAAGAGCCATAGCAGATATAGCCAAACGTGAGGATATACCGTTGCAAGCTATTCAGCTAGATGTTGATAATGACCAGTCAGTACTAGGAGCAATTAACACAATAATGAAGGAACAAGGAAGGATTGACATTGTAATCAATAATGCAGGATATGATTGATCCTGGTCCTAGAGGTACCGCTCCAGTGCTAAAATTGGCGCGCCTTCAAGGTTGCCGCTTTCCATATTACTTTCTTGCTCAAGCAGTATTTTGGTAGAATGTTTACTTTGTATTGCAAGGTAAACGTCTTTGCTAAATATTCTGATTGAATAACCACTGTTGATATGGTCTCAAATGAGAATAACAATAACAATAACAATAACAGCCATCAATACTCATCGTGTCCCTATTGCGAATCCAAATTCAGGAACAATGAAGAGCTTTCAAAGCACATAGATAGGATACATCAGGGTTTAGGACTGCTTGAAGGAGACTTGCGTAGATGGTGACAGTTCACACACTGATCGCTTCCATTTATCTATAAACCGGGGAGCAAAGACCTAAAGAGAAGCTTTTGATCATTCAAGGAGCACTATATCTATACACCCACAGTGTTTTGAGGCAGTCATGCTTCTGACGCCAATACAAGTAAAAACTCTGACGCTAGGCTATCTATGAAAGATTCCAGAAGGAGGTTGGAAAAGAAGCGCCTATCATAAATAGGATTCTTTTACTCTAGGTGAGGCTGCAAAACATTGCGTGGCTTGCGTAATGAAAATTCTTGACACACTATTCTTTGATAAAAGAAACGATAATGGTTGTTGTTTTAGATGCAATACTTTGTCTTACAGAGTGGACTTGCTGCTCATATACTCGCATTGTTTCTTCATTGATAAAGATACAGCGATAAGAAGAGTGATATTAGTTGGAATTTAACATCTTTAGCAATGGTTATCTTCTCTGGACAATTTTTGGCTTGTTTGTAGGACTCGCCTTGGCAATCGACCTTGGAATCATGGGCAAAGCAATAACCTTGATAAAAAAGAAGGACAAGACAAGGAGCCCTAGCAACAGCTTACCTAAAGACAATACCGAATACTCTGTGGCTTTGCCTACAAAACCGCAATCACGGCAACTGTTCAAGCAAGCTCTGATCTGGACTATAGTATGGATATCGCTTGCAGTAATATTTGCTGGATTGATTTTAGTCGGGATGGGATACGACAAGATGCTTGAGTTTGTTACTGGATATACGCTTGAAAAATCCTTGAGTATTGACAATATGTTCGTATTCCTGCTCATATTCTCTTCCCTTGTCATTCCTCATGCATATCAGCATAAGGTGCTATCAGTAGGAATCATTAGTGCCATAGCCATGAGAATACCTCTGATTTTAGTAGGAGTATCGCTACTCGAGAGCTTCCACTGGATGATCTACATCTTTGGTGGAATGTTGCTATTGACAGCCATCAGGATGCTTTTGCAGAAGAAGGAAAAGAAGATCGAACTTGAGAAAAATATAGCTGTCAGGCTAATGAGAAAAGTCCTGCCAATTGACTTGGAAGTAAGGGGAGACAAATTTTTTACACGCAAAAATGCGGTACTATTTGCTACTCCTATGCTGGTAGCATTAGTTATTGTGGAAGTGACCGACTTGGTGTTTGCAATAGATTCTATTCCAGCTGTTCTGGCCATAACTGCGGACCCCTTTATAGTAATAACGTCAAACGTGTTTGCTATCCTCGGACTTAGGAGCCTGTACTTTCTACTTGCCGGCCTGATGGAGAAGTTCTACTATTTGAAGCCAGGATTGATAGCTCTGCTGCTATTCATTGGTATCAAGATGGTGATGTCCGACTTTTACAAGATTCCAATTGGCGTTTCCTTAGCAGTGATATTTGGAATACTAGGTACAGCTATGGCCCTTTCATTCATAAGGGCACGTCGACTGGACGGAGAAGAAGCTGACGAGATAGCACCGAAGAATGAGCTAAGTAAGTAACAATGTAAAGGAAGAGCGAGGATATGCATAACAGCTTTTTCCTCTCAGCTTTATGATGCTTTATGATAGCATTAATCAGAACTAAGAACCGGTTAAGGAATTTGAAATCGACAAGATAGAACAATCAATCTATACGATTACTTTAGAAGCAGGCTGCAAAATTTTTCATATTCAAAAAATTTGCCTAAATATAATGAAAGACTAAAAATCCAAGCAAGAAACCAGCAGTTGATGCTATTCCAATATGAAATTGGTATTTGGCA
>JALZFS010000130.1 GCA_030861405.1 Thermoproteota archaeon
ACAACAGCAACCATAACTATGCGAACAAGAGCAACAACTATGGTAGCACAAGCCAACAACGCACTTGAATTAAGTATTTCATTCTCAACCTTTTTTTTACTTGATCTAATTTAATTTCATACAATAATGAAAAAGCTAGTGCCCAGTTGACCCCTTCGGACAAGCATGATATGCTGGAGCGAACAGATGATTCAAAAGGAGAAGAGTTTCAAATTTGAATATATTCAATAATATTAACAATTAATTTTTGATAAGGTTTCGAAAATTATTCTGGGACACACTAAACTATGATTAGTGATTGAGGAAGAAAAAGATACATCAATTACAGATATTCAATATGCTTCTGGGGTGGTAACTCTACGGCTTTTGTCTCAAGCATCATAGGGACATACTATATTCACTGTCAGTATCAGCGGCAAGTTCATACAAGCAGTATGACACGGCATTGGTTGAGGCTTTTGTCCTACATTTACAAAAAATGAGCTATTTTAATACTGTATCTCCCTTGTAGCAAAAAGTGGACAGGGTGGCAGGATTTGAACCCACGACCTCAGCAACAATTTTCTTAGTGATCTATATCCTCTATCCAAATACACCCTATCCAAATAGTAGATGTTGAAAAAGAATAGTCTTACGATTCAAACCCACCCGGTCCGCTAAATCCTATGTTTGACAGTGTAAACATTATATCAAGTTCATATAAAAGCTCATGTTTTACTTTTAAGTATCTCAACATATTTTTCCATCTTCTTTAAAATGAATGTTCCCTGCTATCATTATGCTATCATCTGCATCCTTATGTTGACCAATGTTTAACTCAAGATTTGCTTTTAGTACGGTATAATTGAAATCTCTATTAGCGTATATAACCAACTATTACGTCACAGATATACTGGGTTAACATTTGTTACGTAGCTGACCTGAAAATAATCAGAATAGATAGGTATCCGTTACCATAGATGATCTCGTTAACTAAGTTGCATAATGGTTATAACTTGATTTAACAGGCTAGCGTATAATGGGAGCAATTGCCTTGGCACCCCTTTTATGGCTAGCAATATTTGTTATGCTATCCACATCTGATGAGAGAATGTTACATTATGCAAATGCTGCAGGCAACAATAGTACCATCAATAACAGCACATCATCAACCATGCAGTCAATGAATCACACTGCTAATATTTCAAATAACATGAGCGCTACAAACCTGAGTTCAATTGACACGTTTTCAGCTGCAGGTGCAATATCAAGTTTAGTCTATCCTAATGCCACAATACCGTCCAATGCAACGACGACGACCCCGTCAGCGTCTGCTCAAGGCAATGGGACTACCAAAGGAAACGCAAGTTCTGCTCCTCCTCCTTCTTCTTCTAGTACAATGCCTACCCCAGCCTCGGTACTTCCTGCAAAGACATTTATCTTATCAGGATTTTGGCAACTGGATGTGACCAATGGGAAGCTAAGCTTCTTCGATGCAAGATTTACCAAAGTACACTTGGATGCAACCAATCGGCATACTCATGAGATTACAAACTTTACCCTGACCAATAATAACAGTTTGGTAAAGCTGAACGCAAATGGAACTACTACACTAAACGGAACTACTGGAGTTGCCCTTAATAATGCTGTGCCGTGGAAAAATGTCAAGACAACCATAACGATAAATGACCTCAGTACCATAATTATCAGCCTAGATCCCAAGGATACATCCAATCATTTCATGGATCAGTCTATCTACGGCGTTGTAACCATAGTAAAAGATAAGAACGGAAAGGATATCGTACACTTTCCCGACATAATCGCCCGCTAACAGCGACTACCGAGGTATATTACCTTAACACCACTGTATGACTAGGATAATCGAGACGGGAAAAATCAAAATATTCCAGGAATAGGTTCGGCAAATCTTCCAGTAGGGCCAGTTACCACCAGTGATGGAAAAGTAATCTACTTCCTAAGATAGTTTATAGTAATTTCATTACTCTTGCTCTGGCTTTACATTCCTGAAGCTAAAGTAAAGGGCAAGATCGTATACTATCTTGAGAGCACCGCCTATAACAAAAGGCGCAGACATTGCTGGCAAGAGTTGTAATATTGTGCCAGTCACAGAAGGAGATATAGCCTGAGAAATATTCCTGGAGATGTTGGTGATGCCCGCGGCTGTGGTTCTCTCATCTTCATTAACGACCCCTACAATATAAGATTGTCTTGTGGGTACGTCCATCTGGGATAAAGCCATACGGGTCAAGTAAAATCCAATTGCAAGCGGAAGACTGGGAGCAAATCCAACCATAATGAGAAGAAGATTCGATGGTATATGAGTAAAAACCATTGTATTTATGAGCCCTATTCGATCAGCAATCTTTGCTGCGGCTAGAAATGACAATGCAGTCAAAACGCCAGCAACTGAAAATATGTATGATAGTGTTGCCAATTCAACACCAAATCTTGTATAGAACCAAAATGATACAAGGCTCTGGATTACAAAACCCCCTGCAAAGGAATCAATTGCAAACAATCCCGAAAGCTTGCCAACTATTCTCTTTGAATTTGGAGATAAAGTTTTTGTTGGTGGCTTCGAAACATAATTAGATGAAGGCGATGGTGCTTCAATCTTACTTGACAAGAAAAGGTAGATCACTATTGTAGCGACACCAAGAGCGCTGTACAACAGAAATAAGGGTTTTATAGAATCAACCTGAGTTAGCCCATAATGCTGTTGAAGTAAAGATGGCAATCCAGATAATAGCGTTCCTAAGGACATCGCAAAAGTTCCTGCCATATTGTATAAGGCAAATATTGTGTTCCTCTTCTTGACGTCCGTCACCGTCTGTGGTAGTAATGCTTGCTCTATCGAGAGAAAAGCCCCAGTTTCGCTGCCAGTCACATTAATGGTGCCAATGAGAGCGGATATAATCAAGGAAACAAAATTGCCACCGACAAAGAAGATGGCTCCAGCGATAGACATCAAAGCTCCATATAGGATTAACATCTTGCGTCGACCTATTCTGTCAGCATAAAAGCTGGCTATAACGGTGAAAACAATGCTGTTAGCAAGGGTAGCAGTTAACACAAAGCCGATGGCAGGATCACTTAGTCCAATGAGCCGGAGGTAGATGGCAAGAATCACAGAAAGGAACCCATAGGCAAATGTTCTGAGAATCCTAGCTGAAATTATAAGCTTGCCGTCATTAGAAATCCAATCTAACGATGCCAAACCCTTCAACTAGTCTCACTGCTTGATCTTGCT
>JALZFS010000023.1 GCA_030861405.1 Thermoproteota archaeon
ACACCCTTCTTTGGGTCAAACTGATAGCCATCACCTACAAATTTAAGCTTCTGTTCTGGATAGCGGAGCGTAAACCGCTTGATAACAAGATGCTTTGAGCCAGACTCGATAGCTTTGATAAAGCCGCCCGCAGATGTCATCTAACTAGCAGACCACCAGGTCCAAGTATTCCCCCATATATTAGTGCAAGGGCGATAAACATATTGATGAATGCAAGCACGATAAGTTTGTACCAGCCGGTATGGAGCAATATGTCTATCCTGATTCTGGGGCTGATGCCTCTGGGAAGGAGCATGAGCATTATCATCCCAAATGTCTTGATCGTGAACCAAAAGATCGCGTTAGCAACTGTTGCATCATAGATCCTTGGACCTGTATATCCGGGTATAAGTTCAGTAGGGAAGATTTGAGGTCCTGCCCATCCACCAAGGAACAGAACTACAAACAATGCCGCCAACGCATACGTCTTGATATATGACCCGAGCTGTAGAAGGCCATATAACATGCCCGATGTCTCTGTAAGCCAGCCAGCCACGATCTCAGCCTCTGCCTCGGGCAAGTCAAAGGGTATCCTCTCAAGCTCTGCAAGTGACGAAATATAAAATACAAATGCACTTATCGGTAGGAAGAAAATGAACCAATATGAGTGAATCTGCGAATTGACAACATCTGTAAGATTGAGCGTTCCGGATAATATGACTACTGAAAGCGCCGAGAGTATGAAGGGAATCTCAAAGGCGATCATTTGGTGTAGCGCTCGGAGGCCTCCGATGAATGGATACTTGCTGTTGCTTGCCCATGAGAAAAGTAAGGCTATAAGTGGAAAGAAGCCAAGGATGGCAAAAACTGCCAGCAGACCAACATCGATATTGGCCACGACCCATCCAGGCGCAGCAGGTATAAGCGCTACGACTGCCGCAGCAGTTGCGACAAATGCTATAGGTGCGGCCCAAAAGATCGTCTTATCAGCGCCTGAGGGAACAATAATCTCTTTAGATACAAGCTTCAGGCCATCTGCAATCAGCTGCAAAATGCCCTCAATCTTGCCGGCATAAAGCGGACCGACTCTTAGCTGCATCTTGGCAAGAAACTTACGTTCTATAAATATGGTTGCTGCAGCAATAATTGCACTGTAGGTAAACCCAGGAAATACTGCAACCTTAAACAGACCAGTATTAAGCAACGTTCCAATAAGAGGGATTGCGCTCTGCGGATATAGTATAGATGTTAGAAAGAGGTAGGGGGTCAGTACTTTGCCATTGATTTCGGGAAGTGGCACATAAAAAAGGACGATAAATACTAAGGGTAGGCCTATAACTGCAATTATAACTACTATCCAAAATATCAGCCAGATCAGGCTGCCGACAAATTCTCCAAAACGAAAGTTTTGAGGATATGACGCCATCTGATTATCTATCCGCCTCCACAGGCCAATAGTTCAGTGACCAGTATACAGCTGGCATATCCGCAAGCCTCTTTCCTACAAGTAAGTGTGGCAGGGCAAGCATGTTGCGAAACGAACCCACCGATATCTTGACTCTGTATGGTTTAGGTGTTCCGTCACTTACAATATAATATCCAAGAGCTCCTCTTCCTGACTCTACACGCCGATAAGCTTCACCAGGCGGTCCCTTTGGGTTGGGTTGGAGCTTGGCACGCACCTCACCAGACTGCGGTATTTTATCCAGCAGTTGCTCGATTATGTGACATGATTCCTGCATGTCAAGCAATGGAACATACGACCTTGCAAAGCAATCTCCTGTCTTCATGTACTGCACCTTGAAATCAATCTCATTGTAAATGTCATATGGCTCAGCTTTGCGCACATCAAATGGAACGCCGGATGCACGCAGAACGGACCCTGTTACTCCAAGCCTGATAGCATCTTCCTTTGATAATACTGCCACGCCTTCAGTCCTCTGCCTGAAAAGGGGATTATTATAAAAGATATCTTCATATTCTTTGAGACGCTTTTGGAAGTATCTTATTTGAGTTAGGCATCTATCCCTAAAACCTTCTGGTATGTCGTTCCTGACGCCACCGGGAATATTAAAAGCATGAGTCACCCTTGCACCGGTGAGTGCTTCGAGGAGGTCAATAAAGAGCTCCCTATCGCCAGTAGGCCACATGAACATAGTAGAGTGTCCAAGAAATATCCCGTAAATTGCAAGCCAGTAAAGGGTGTAAACTTGGCGATTAAGCTCTGATGCTATTGCTCTAATGAACTGACCACGTCTTGGTACTTCGATCCCGACAAGCTCCTCGACTGCAAGGCTGTAGGAATAATTGATGTTTGCAGAATCATGGATTACAGGCCTTTCAAGATGCGGAATGTTTTGGATAACATTTCTATATTCGCACATTTTTTCCTCGCCGCGATGAACGTAGCCAGGATCTGGATCACAGAAGACAATATAGTCACCATCTACTTTGACTGTAAAGCGAAAATGACCCGAGCCGGGGTGCTGCGGGCCAACGCTGAGGGTCATTAGCCTGTCCTCCTCAGATTCTTTTACTATCTGCAGTCCTAGTTTCTTTGATTGTTCAAACTTGTCTTCGATGGTTGTCATACTTATGTGTCTTATCTCCCTTTTATCCTGAAGTCTTTCCTGAGCGGTGGAATGTCTGCCCAGTCCTCAGGCAATAAGAATCGCTCGTTCCGGGGGTGGCCTTCAAAATATACTCCAAGCATTTCATAGCATTCCCTTTCGTGGTATTCCACACTCTTGTAGACATTAATTAATGTTGGGAGACGCGCATCATCTCTATTGGTTCTAGTGGTAAGCCAAAGAATATGACCGCCGAGGTCTTCACGTGAGTAAGACCCCAAATGATAAACGACTTCAATCTGATTGTCCTTCGGGTAGTCTGTTCCTGCTACTGACTCTGCATGATCAAATCCCATATTATCACGCAGAAAAGTCGCCACTTCGACAATGTTGTGTGGTTCGACCTGTATCTTGATCCGAAGTGGTTTAATGAAAACCACCTTGATCAAGTCGCCGAACCTTTTATTTAACTCATTAACTAGCCCCTTTTCAAAAGGTGGAGGCTCAGCTTCTTTTTTTGGGGGAGAGCCTACAGCACTTGGCTTGGCAGCCCCGGAGCCAGTAGTAGAAGCTGCTTGAGGCTTAGATGCAATTGGCTTGGGCTGATTTGACGCCGGTTTAGCGACGGTGGTATTATTATTATTAGAACTAGACTGCTTTGGCTGGCTGGCTGCTGCCTGCTTGTCGGGCTCTTCTTTGTTATTGGTGCTCATGCTGCTATCTTATCTTTGATCTCTTGATCTTTTCTTGGAGCAGCATGCAGCCTTGAATAAGAGTTTCCGGCCTCGGAGGACAGCCAGGCACATAGACATCCACTGGAACAATACCGTCTACGCCGGGCAGCACATTATATGAGTCAATGTAAAGGCCACCTGTAATCGCACAAGCACCCATCGCAATGACATACTTTGGTTCAGGCATCTGATCGTAGACCATTCTCAACCGGGGGGCCATTTTCCTGGTAACTGTCCCCTGCACCACTATGAGGTCGCATTGCCGTAATGAGCCGAATGCTTCTATAATTCCGAACCTCTCAACATCATACCTTGGTCCTGATGCTGCTCCAAACTCTACACTGCAACATGCGGTTTCAAGGTGAACAGGCCATAGTGACCAGACTCTGCCCCAGTTTATAGCATAGCCTAGTGGTGCATCAAGTGCTCTCACGAGTACGTCACTAACTTTGCTTACAAGCAAGTTAAAGTTTGTAGGGCTGACAAGTTCCTTTTTCATTGTTGATTACAGTCCTCCTTGGTGTTTTTTCGCAACGTAGATATTTAATGCTTGTTAGCGATATTACCAAATTCCCTTCCTTCCTGCAAGATATAGTGCATAACCCATAGCGGCAAACATTATTGCAAGAAAACCTATGATCGGGAGAGTGGCTGCACGCGGTATACTGAATAGTGCAGTTCCCCATGCATACAAGAATATTGACATTACGTCAAAGACAACAAACATCAAGATGTAAGCGTAATACTGCATCATAAAATGCGATCTGCCCTCTCCTGTAGGCATCTGACCGCACTCCATCGGAAGGAATTTGACCGGGTTGTACCGGCGCCTTGGTGAAATAAGACGTGATAATATCAAAGCAGGTATGGATGCCAATAGGCCGAAACCGAGCATGTAGAGAATTGGAGTGAAGTCCGCAGCGGTTTCTCCAGCCAATGCATGACTTGCTGTTGCTATAAGATATAAAAACTTTACAGTCAAGCCAATTGACCATTACTATTCCACGTCAAAAGATGGATACTCTTGCTCCTACGGTTTTGTTGTATTTGATGTTCTCAGATTCCATGCTGGGGAGGAGCATCAACGATCAGATTGAGATTACTATATATGCCGTACAGCAGATTAGACTGCCTTCATAATAAAAGGAATTTTTTACTAGTGAAATAAGACATATTATTGCCATTTTGAACCCTAGGGCAACAATGCTGATGTAGTGCAATAATCGCTATTTAGAATGGCAGCTGCAAGTAAGAGCAGCGGGTACAGCAATCAATGTCACTACAGTTATGTTTCATACTCAATGGCGGGATACCTAAGGCAGGTTGAAGTCGTCAAGTCTGTCTTTTAATCAACTATGATACTTGCAAAGTAAGTGGAATGCTCAGTCTGCCAGAAGACCTCAACTAGCCATATTGTCATCCGACCGTAAATGTACGAGGGGTTGATGAATTTCTTAATCATTTGATCAGGATGTCATTGAAATGTACAACACCCGATCCTTCAATGTTTAGATGAGGATGAGTCATCGTCGGTTCTCGAGCTGGAATGCTCGCCCAAAGATGTTTCAAAATCGTCATTGTCATCTTGACCTCTCATAAGTCTAGAAATCTTTTTAGATCTTGATCTGCGCCTTATTACTATTATAATAACAACAGCTGCTGCAACTATAGCAGCGAATATGACTACAAGGGGAAGAACAGACTGAGTTGTGGACCCGCCTTTGGCAGCAGAGGAGCCAAAGCCGAGGAATCCTTGGTTAGGAGATTGTTCTGGCGGTACTGGTGGATTATAAGAAACAGTCCCATTTAGAATTACTTCATGAATATTTCTAAGCTCGTCACTATACCTGATCTTCAGTGATAGGGGATAAATCCCTGCCGCAAGCATACCATTACTACTATCGTTAGCGGCCCTGATTCCCGTTGTCAGGGGAATACTAAATGGCAGCGGTGAATTATTCTCGAGATCACCTAGGTATTGCGGTGTATCTGTGACCGGAATAATGGTGCTTTGATTTGTTGGGGTGATATTTCTTTGCATCTCAATAGTAGTAAATAGTGCCTTGGTATTTCCTTGATTCAAGAGATTCCCTGTAAGGTTTGGACTATCTCCGATATACTTGATTGCAAGGTCATTTACGTTTATTCTTATCTCTCCCATTACGTTTGCTCCTAGCGAAAAGGAATCAGATTTTAATTGATCACCTAAGATGTACTGTACTCTAACATCGAAGGAAATCGGGCTTCCAATAAGAGACTCTGAGGCAAAAACCCTTGATGAAAATCGCGCCTTGCTCTGCGGGCTTAGCTCCTGTAATGTCCATCTAGAATTTCCAAGGATGGCTACAGAATCGGATCTTGGAACAAGCGTAACGACTACATCAGTAATTGGATTTCTATTATTGTTGGTGATATTGAAATTTAGGTCTTGTGTCCTGCCTGCAATTATAACAATTTCAGAGGACTTGTTGCTGCTTGCATTACCTGTAGGGTTGTTTGCTAAGGACCCAGTGATAGAAGAAACAGCAATAATCCCTCCTTGGAGCGGTATGTGAGCTGAAGACGGAATAATTTCTCCTTGGAGCGGTATGTGAGCTGAAGACGGTGCAATGTTCAATCCTCTCTCCGGTGGGTTAGGTAGTACTCTGAACCCTGGCGAAATGACGGTTGATCTTCTGTTCCCGTTTGCATCATTATAAGATATTTCGATATCGAGGCTTTGCAGTGTCCCACCAGCTAAGGTCGATGGGTAAATGGTCGTGACTATATCAGTGGATCCATTAGCCGGAAGTGTTCCAATATTGAAGGTTCTGGTTCCCACACTCACCGCAGCAGTAGAAGAAGGTGGTGGTTGTTGTTGTTGTTGTTGATCGCCTTGTACGCCGGTTTCAGCGTTTTGATCGCTTGAATTGTTGCCAGGAACTGTGTTGACATCGGCTCCCATGTTATTCGTAATGATGCTGCCACCAGCAGCATTGATGTTGATTATGACTCCATGTGCGTCTGCAGAGCCGATATTTCTGATCTTTAATTTTACCTCGTTTGCTTCGCCTGGAGCAAGGTCATTTGTCTCTGACGATGCATCGAGTATGACTTTGCCAGGCAGCTCAAATGGCACAGTTATAGTTTGTACCCTGTATGTACCGGGCTCAGGCTCAGGGACCCTGAAGTAATTGATTCTTAGGACAGCTTCGTGAAAGCCTATTTGTGCTGTCTTTAGCACATTCACTTTGAAATAAAGTGTATAGGTCTGTCCTGCCTTGACTATGTTACTCAAACTTGCAATTGCTGTCTGGGGTGAAGCCATATTAGAGGCGGTATCATTACTAGTACTGTTTCCTGCAAAAACAGATGTGGCAGCAAACCCTTTAGGTAGCGCAAGATAGCCTACTATTCCTGTAATGTCAGAAAAAGCTGTATTACTTAGAACCACTGCTAGAAAAGAGGGACCTTCACCCGGGCCTACCTCTCTTTCAGAGGGCAGTGAGGAACTTATTGACGCTGCGGCATCTGAAGAATTGCCAGCAGAAGAAGCGGTAGCTGCTGTTGTGCTGCTCACCCAGTAAGCATCTACGAATCCATTGTTAATCGGGATACCTTGCTCTGATGATGACGGTTGCTGTTGTTGTTGTATGCTCTGCTGCTCATCCATCCTCGGTCCCGTCGACCCAAGGTTGACTGTTTCGTTCATTAGTAATTTATGGGTGTTTCTCATCTCATCGCTATAGGTAATAGCAATTGAGATAGGGTAATCCGGGCGTGTCATTTGTTGTATTGTGTTTTGCTGCGTAATCTGCAATGGGATGTTGAAAGGAACCGGAGAATTTACTGGCAAGTCACCAAGGAACTGCGAAGCGACAATAGGCTGCAACAATCTAGGGTTCCCCACACCACTTTGTTCAAGCAGCTCTATCTTTGTAAAGAGGGCAGGAGTATTCCCTTGATTCAGGATGTGTCCAACAAGATTAGGTGTGTCACCTATGTAACTAATTGCAACGTCACTTATGCTTAGCTTTATATCTCCAACAATTATTGCCCCAAGCGGGAAAGACTGTGTCCTCAATTCATTGCCGTTTCGTATGTATTGCATGGTGACTGTGAAAAATACGGGGCTTCCAATCAAGGAGGTCGAAGCATACACACGAGTAGAAAGTTCGTGCGTTGAATGAGGAGCAACGCTTTGCAGGTTCCAATGTGAATCCCCAAGTATTCTGACTCCTGTTGATTCAGAATTAAGTGATACCACAACATCGGATATGGATATGCCAATATCGTTATCATTTGTGACGACAAATGTCAGATCCTGTACGCTTCCAGCAACAATCTGAAGTGTTTTCGACTGACTCGATGATGAATTTGTACTAGTATTGCTGACGCCATTCCCCCCGTTGAAATTACTATTGCTGGAAATTGCACGAAGGGCTGTGCGGGTTATTGGTATTTGAGAAAATTCCTGTGACGTAGGCAAGGACGTCGAAGTGGTAGGCAAAACATTCAGGCCTGATTGAGGCGATTCAGGCAATACCTGAAGACCGATGATTTGGCTTTGAGTCCTCTTGTTGCCATATGCATCGTTGTATGATATCTCAATGTTCAAAGACGTTATGGCTCCAGTTTCTGTGTCCGCCGGCAAAACACCGGCGACTATTTGCTTCTTTTCCTTCGCACCTATCGGGCCAATGTTGAAGGTAGGTGAACCAACAACTACCAGCGTTGCAGGAGGAGAAGAAGAGGAAGATGAAGATGATAGTGATTCCTGCGCAACTGTGGATGTTGTTGTGCTTACTCCACTGTTACTATTATTATTAACAGTGCTACCGCCGCCATCGTCTCCTTGAGTTTGAGCGATAGAAGAAGAAGAAACTGTGGTGCCTGCCAACACGTTTACAATTACGCCTGTAGAAGTGGCTGAGCCGTTGTTGCTGATTTCTATTTGCAATGGATTGACAATGCCAGGCTTTAGGCTTACAGCATTGGATAAGATGAAAGCAGAGCCCGGCCCAGTGCTGCTAGAAGAAGTGTTAACAGCAGCAGTTAGGATTACCCTACCGCTAAGCCTGAATGGAACGTCAAGTGTTGTTGATCTCGTGTTTTCATCTTCTTGCTCTGCTACCTTAAAGTACCGAATTCTCAGTTCGCCAGTATATTCCTTACCGACTTGAGTATTTTCTGTGATTTCAACACGGAAGTAAAGGGTAAATGTTTGACCTGCCTTCACAACTCCATTATAGCTTGCCAAAGCCGTATCAGAGTGAACATTTTCTGGAGTAACAATAGCCTTAAAACCAGATGGAAAATTGAGCGAGCCACTTATGCCAGTTGCATCTGCAAAGCCTCGGTTTCTCAGCACAACTGCAAGCACGGCTTCCCCTTGACCAGGCTCTGACTCCTGCCTTGTTGCTGGAGGTAGTGGCTGAGCCGTTGTGCTTTCAGAGGATGTACTTGCAACTACGCCTCCAAGTGCCGTATAATCTGTCCAAAACGAATCTACAAATGCGAATCTAACAGGGCCAGCCGTCTGTTCAGAGGTGTTGTCCTGCTCATTTGAAGCGGCATTTGTTGGCGCAGCAGAAGGAGCTGCATTTGTTGGCGCAGCAGAAGGAGCTGCATTTGTTGGCGCAGCAGAAGGACTGAGTGCCTTATTGCCCTCACTTGTATGCCCAACTCTCCTCGGTGCATTTTGTTGCTCAGCATATGATAAGTTGATTCCATCCTTGTCAACTTGCAGCTTTTGTTGTTGCTCAGCATATGATAAGTTGATTCCATCCTTGTCAACTTGCAGCTTTTGTTGTTGCTCAGCATACGACAAGCTTACAAACGATAAATTCGTCATGTGGGAAAAATATTGGATGGACCCTGACAACAACAGGGCTATGCAAGCCAATGCCCCCATATGACAATAACCAGTGGTTCTGTGGCTCCGAACCATTATCAACTTGCTACTGATTGTCAAGCAGGCACAAATCCTCATTTAAATCATAGAGCAATAAGAATATCATGCTTCATTGTATGCTTTGATAATTGCTATGAATTTCCGCACGACTATATAGGAGTCGAGCTTATTTCAATGCGTTCCCGATGGATAAAGAAGTTGAAAGGAAAAGAGTCCATTCTCTAAGCAGTCAGCATGAACCCACAAGAGAGGAAAGCGTGACGATGCAAGTAAGAAAACTATTCAAAATATATGACTCTGCAGCAGGAAGAGTGGTGGCCCTTAGAGATGTCAATTTTAAGGTAAACAAAGGCGAATTTTTAGCCATCGTCGGACCTTCTGGAAGCGGAAAATCAACGCTTTTGAACATGATTGGTGCATTGGACAGACCAACTTCAGGTAGGGTTTTCATAGATGGTGTAGATATTTTCTCTTTGAGTGATTCTGAAATCGCAACTGTACGCAACAGAATGATTGGCTTTGTATTTCAATCTTATAATCTGATTAATAGGACAACAGTTCAAAGGAATGTTGAACTACCAGGGATAATTAGAGGTATGAGTAGGAGCAAACGCATTCGTCGTGCCAAAAGGCTTCTTGAAATGTTAGGGATAGGAGATAAATCTAATTTCAAGCCCTCTAACTTGAGTGGAGGCCAGCAGCAGAGAGTTGCAATAGCCAGATCATTGATGAACAATCCTGCAATAATTCTTGCAGACGAGCCCACTGGCAACTTGGATACAAAGACGGGAAATGAGGTTTTTGATCTTTTGAAGACGCTTTCATCAAAGTATCAAAGAACGGTTGTTATGGTAACGCACAATCCAGCCCTTGCAGAAGCCACTGATAGATCTATATACATTAAAGATGGAACAATAGAAAAAGAGGTTTCAAACAGGTGATTAATCTAAGGATATTAGTGGCGGCAGGTTGTTTCAGAATGTTACTTATCCAAAGATATGCTTGTGTTCTTGACATATACGCAGCAAGTAAGAATGGCTAGAGAAAACCATTGCAAAAGACAAGGAGTCATACGATAAATGAATATCTATGAGATATTTCTGCTCTCATTCGATGCCTTAAGGGAAAGAAAGGTGAGATCTATTCTCACTATACTTATGGTCGTAGTAGGAAGCAGCCTCATGGTTGCGCTTAACGGGCTAGGGGCAGGCCTTGGCAAGTTCATTGATCAATCATTTAGTATGCTTGCTCCAAATATACTGTTTGTGACAAGTGCACAGCAGGATCAGACAGCAGGTAGTCCTTTTGGAGGGGGTCCGCCGCCTGCTCCAAAGATTATATTAAACAATGCTGTGGAGACTCGAATACGTTCTCTTCCTTTTGTAAGCGATGTGATTCCTTCCTATCAAGGTCAGGTGCAGCTGGAATCATCGGGCAAAAGTCTTTCTAAATCTGTTTTTTCTATTGACCCATCTAAACTCTATGTCATAGCGCCTACTTTAGAATTCGAAGAAGGATCTGCAATTCGACCGAATGACCCATCTGCTATTTATATAGCCTACGATATAGCACACCCTCCCGGAGAGAACACACCTTTTGCAAGTATTGGTCAGACATTAAGAGCCATATATTCATTCGTTGATGAAAATGGTAATCAGCAACAAGAGTCAAGAAGCTTCGTAGTCAGGGGAATAATGAAACCAACCGGTAATCCAACAATTGATAATGCAGTTGTATTCAACAAGGACATAGGAAACGCGCTAATGCATAAGTCAGGCAAATATGATGGGTTGTTGGTAGCTGCACAGTCTGGTGAATTTGTAGACACAGTTGAGGGCGAAATAAGGAAACTATATGGAAATGATATAGGGGTCACATCCGCTGAGGCCATACTTAAGACAATAAAGCAGTTTACAAGCGGATTTAGCGTTTTCATATTGGGTATTGCGCTTGTAGCGCTTCTTGTGGGAGCAGTTGGAATTATTACCACGCTGTATACATCAGTAATGGAAAGGATAAAAGAAATAGGGACCATGAAAGCTATTGGAGCGCAAAGCATCACGATTCTGAGCCTTTTCATGGTAGAAGCTCTCATAATAGGTATTCTTGGAGCTACCTCTGGGTTGCTTGCAGGTATGGCCAGTGGTTATGTGCTGATTGCAGGATTAAATTCGTCTGGAGGAGGAGGAGGGGGTAGTGCGAATAGCCCTCTAAGCAATATATCGCCAGTATTCCTTCCTACAGACCTTGCAACTGTCTGGGGAATATCTGTTGGACTAAGCCTTCTCGCAGGTATATATCCTGCATGGAAGGCCTCAAGACTCTCGCCTATCGTAGCGCTTAGAAGGGAATAAATAATAAAGCAAACACCCGATTGCTCGATTTCAAAGAAAGTGATGAAGGACTGCCAAGTCGGATGAAATATATAAAATCAACTGCTCAGAATCATATTGAATAATTGACGTGCTGCAATTCTTGGGTGGTGCAATGCAAGCTTCATCATATTAACGGTACTGAAATCTGCTTTGATAAAGTCTAGAAATTCGTCAATTGTCATGTCCCGAAGAATCTCTATCTCTTTGTCCCATTCGTCATCCGTTAGTCCAAGCCAGCGCCTTTGCACCTTGAGAGCAGACTGTATCTTGGATTCAATTCTAGACTTCCATAATCTCTCATATTCTCTCAAAGAATCCTCGCACGAGTTATACGAAAGCGACTTGGCTCCTACCTTCCCTGCAAGCCTACCAAACTCTATAGCATAACGTATACCTTCCAGCACTAGTGGGTTTGACTGGCCAGCAGAGTCACCAACCATTATCAGTCCGTCGGCAATGCTCGTTTGTCTAACCCCTTCGTTTGGTATAAACCCGTAGTGTAGTTCTATTGGTTGAATCTTACCATCCTTGATTGTATCAAGCGGCTTAAACCTTTCCTCGATTATTTTATGCAACCTTTCAAGCGGCTCTGTGCTTGATTCAGGTTTGCCAATGCCTACTCCTATTCTGACTCTGTTTCTTGAGAGAGGAAATACCCAAGCATATCCTGCGTCTGAGTATTTTTGCCCCACCATCAGGACCCAAGTAGTGCTGTCAATATCGTCACAATAGCATTCATATTCCGCACCGACGCCGTAGCGCTTCCACTCACCAGCTACTTCCGCTTTCCGACCAACAGATGTGCTAAAGCCACTCGCGTCTATCACGAGTGTTGACCGCATCGTTACGTCTCCCTTCGGCGTGCGCGCCTTGATGCCAGTAACCTTGTCACCATCTTTTATAATATTAATAACATTGCTCTTTACCATGATCTGCGCGCCTGCCTTGGCTGCCAGAAACGCTAAATATTGGTACGCGCCTCGCACTTCGAGCACACATGACTTGGGAACGCTGCCTTTGACCAAGATATCATTGGAAGGTGATACAAAGCGATAGTTCTGGATAGGGTTATAGTATTCGCTCGGTATGCCCAATCTTTCCATCTCCGAAATCCACGTTACTCCACTTGTCCTGATGCTGTGTCCAATCGCCTCGTCCTTTTCAAACAGAATTACTTTCGCTCCCTTCTGAGCTGCAGTATACGCCGCTGACAGGCCGGCAGGACCTCCGCCAACTACTACAATATCGCATTTTTCTTCCATCTTCTTTTACTCATCCTGCAGTAAATGAGATGCCGTCGAATCGCATAAACGGCAGTATTGAGCCGTAAATGACTTTTTGCTCTCTTGAGACTCCATTCAGTTGGTGTAGCGCTTCAAAGGCATTACCTGCCACCATAACTTCCTTGACTGCATGCTGCACCCTGCCATTCTTCACCAACTGGCCTCCTTTGACAACACCAGAAAAGTCGCCGTTTACTGGATTGACATTACCGGAAAACCTACTTATCAGTATGCCATGAGTCGTTTCCGATATAAGTGTATCAAGGTTTGTTGCCCTGCTTGGCCTTATAATGAAATTTGTAGTTGATACTGACGGCGGTGAGCTCATCGAGCCGCTTGCATTCCCTGTACTCCTGACACCATCCTTCTTTGCTGTGTATGTATTATATAGAAATTTTTTGAGCACGCCTTTCTCTATTACAATGTTTCGACGATGGGGTACACCTTCTCTATCAAAGCTGGATGCATTAAGTCCCTCTACGTTAGTTGCATCATCTTCAACCGTAAGCAAGTCAGATGAAACCTGCTTACCCATTTTTCCTGCAAAGTGGCTTGACTTTTTCTGGACTGCGTCTGAATTGATAGCATACGCAACTACTTCCTCTACCAGCTCATTTACAGCCATCGGCGTTAACAGCATCTCTCCCTTGAAGCTCTGCTCTATTTTGCGTGTACCAAGCGACTTTACAACGGTCTCCGCAAACTCAGTTGAAGTGCTGCGGACATCAATGTCCTTGATAAAATGTGAGCCGCCGGCTTGATAGTCAAAGCTTGAGACATCACCATTTTCTATGGCCATACCCATTATTGACCATGAAAAGACGCTTGCACTTTCTTTTAGCTCTATGCCGTTAGAGTTTACGAGGGCATGAGTAGATATCTCTGCATTAAAATTGCCACTGTCGACGCTTACTCTGTTATCGTATGATTTTGCAACTTCAATCATTTGTGCAGCCATCCGAGCAGCATCTGATGCCTGAAATGACTCTGCACTTTTATCATATATCCCGCGTAGTGCTTTTGATTTTGCTTTGCCGGGGAGGACATTATGTCTATCCTTTTGACTGGCATGCGCAATCTTAATGGCCATAGCCGCTGCGTCTTTTATCTTGCTTTTAGTCAGACTATTAACGGAGTAAAAGCCAAGAGCACCCTCAAGCAGGACCCTGATACCTATCGCATTTGTTTTCTGAGATTTAGCTTGCTTGACATCATTATTTTCTATAAAGACCTCCGACTCTGTACTGGTTCCACCGTATGCCTCTGCATTACTTGCTCCAAGAGCCTCGGCCTGACCTACCGCGTAGTGCAATAGATCCAAAATCATTGTTGCAGCAGACCCCCTATCATCGCAGTACATCTAATATGTGGCCCGCCGCCGTCTACCTTGGCAGGTTGGTACTTGCCGCAGTATCCCGTACCGATGTCATACTGAAATTCATGTCCTACCATATCCACTGACTCTAGAACGTCAAATGCATTACCTGAGATGCTTGCGCCCCTAAGCAGCTCCTTCAGCTCACCTCTTTCAATCAAATAGGCTTCTTCAGCACCAAACATGAATTCGCCGTTTGCATCTGCTTGACCATTCCGCGCGCCCTTGACAAGAAATCCATGCTTCGTCTCCTTTATCATATCTGCAAGTTTGTCGCTTCCAGGCTCAATGTACGTGTTGCGCATCCTAATGAGTGGCTCGTCATTGTACAGAAAGGCCCGCGCACTACCTGTTGAAGCTGTTTCAAACAGCATAGCTGACTCACGATTATGAAGGAACGATTTGAGTATGCCCTTTTCAATTATTGCAGTTCGACCTGCAGCAACTCCTTCATCATCTACTATTATCGTGCCTCCAGCATTGTTTGTTATTTCTGATCTGCCACTGTCAACCAGTGTAACAAGATCACTTGCAACCTTACTACCCATCCTGTCCCTCACTACAGAGCCAGAGAGCACAAAATCTGCCTCAACAGTATGGCCAATTGCCTCATGCGCCAATAGACCAACCATTGCTGGATCAAAGATAACGGTAGCCTTTTTGCCACTCACATGTTTTGCCTCGAGTAGCTTTGCCGCTCTTTCTGATGCACCAATTGCTAATTCTAAATGGTTCTTCTTTTTGAAGAGATCGTCCCACCCCCCAGTAACACCAACTCCCTCATGAGCGGTGGCGCTTTCATTTGCTTTCTTTGCTATCGCTGTTACGCTGAACTCCGGCTTTGAATCGTAAATCTCAACATTAGCACCATCGCTGTTTACTATTGCCTTGTGGTCTAGTATCTCACGATATATGCATGAAGCAGTCTTGATTGAATTATTGCTTCGCGCAGCCCTTTCAGCCTCTCGTGCAATCTGCACCTTTTGTTCAATGCTAATATTTGATAGCTCATCGGTGTCCTGTGCTGTCCTAAAGATACCTGTGACCATTTTTGATTGGGCCAATCCCTTGACCTTGTTCTTCTTGATCTGAGCGAGCACACGCGCTGCAGATATCGCTTTGCGAAGTGCTTCTTTTAATGCTGCTCGTGATACATTGCTTGTGCTGCTAAAACCCCAGCAGCCATCCACTAATACTCTAATGCCACAGCCAGCATTTTCCACAACTCTTATCCTTTCAAGCTCCCCGTTGACAAAATTGACCTCGCTAGTTAGCCTTGAGTGATAGCGCCCTTCAACATATGAGGTATCTCTTGATGACGAAATCATGGATCTCAGATTGTCTGGTATGTGTGCGTCATCGTGCATTAATTTGATTTAGAAAGGCTGTAGGTATATCTGTATCTTTCCTGTTACTGGTTATAGTTAAAACGGGCTTTGACTGGAAATGATAACAAGACATTCCGTACAGAGAATTATCAGTATCGTGGCATTATGATCTACCTTCTGCTTAAATTGCCACAAACCCTCTGGTGAAGGTAAAATCTCTTATTAAACGATTACTAAATAATTGCTATATAACGAAGACAATGCTATATAATATTGATACAATTAAGGTTTTTTGTCTCAGCCCTAGCAGGGCGCATATGCGTATTTATGAAGATATACGCACGTATTATTCTCATTGGATTCGGATTATTTTGTTACTAGCTTATCCTTCCTATAGATGTAAGTCCTTCCCCTCCATGCTACTGACTTTACCTGTTTTCTTAACAGCGATACAATATGGTAGCTGTAGGCCACTGCTAAAAAGGCTGCTCCAATTGGAGCTAACACACAAAAGATCGGCAATTTTGAACGATATTTTTTCATGGCTTTCACTCCTGATGCAATTACGACTACAATGCAACAGATTATATTGAGAAATGGTACCAAAATTGTCGCTGTTGTTGCCATTTCTTCAAAGCTAAAGGTTGAAGAATAATGTGTTGTCGTTATCGTATGAACCAGAGAAGGAAATGACTGTTCTGCAAAATTATCATTATAATTATCACTTGTGGTCAATGGCGATAAAGCATAAGGAAGCAAGATAAAAGGTAGCAACGCCATAAAAGACAGAATAAATAAATGCGCTAAGAGCCTGAATTTACTCTTCATTGCAACGGGAGCTAGAGTTCTTCTAATACCGTGCCATAGCGTTGTAAGATCACGCGAAAAAAGAGCCCAGATTATATCGTCAATCTTGAATGCCTTTAGATTATAACCTAGTTTCTTAATTAAAGCTCCCATATCAGCATCCTCTTGAATTGCATGACAAACTGATTCGTAGGTGCCTAATGCTTCAAATACATCTCTCTTTATCATGAAGAAACTCCCAATTACATAAGCTACGCTTGACTTAGGGTTGTTAAGATCAGCCATTCCCGTATCGAAGACTTCAGTAAATAGCATCCAAACCGGCATAACTACTTTAGACCAAAAATCGTGAAGCTGTATCCAAGGAACACCTGTCAATACATCTAGATTTTCTTTTTGCATTCGGAGAACTACCAAAGATATTGTATCTCTGTTAGAAAAATAAGCATCCGCATCAGTGAATAATAAGATATGACCTTTGCTTTGCAGGTATCCTTGTTGAGAAGCCCATGTCTTGCCGGTCCACTTGTCGGGTTTCTCATCTATGGAAATAACCTTTAATTTTTTTCCTCCAGTTACATCGGATTTTGATCCTTCTTGTACTGATTGTATATACTTCATTATCTTCAGTGTATTGTCTGTAGAATTGTCATCTATTGCAATAACTTCAAAATTTGGATAGTTTTGAGAAAGCAACGACATGAGGCAATTTTCGATATGATCTTGTTCGTCTCTAGCAGGAATGATTACACTAACGAATGGAAATGTAACTGCTTTTGTATTATTATGATTGTCATTATCCTCAGACTGTTTCAACTTCTTTTTAGACTTGAAAACGGAATAATTCCCATCGCTATCTCTAGCTTGCTTTTTTTGGGTAATTGTTGGAGTAAGCAAATGAGACCTTATAGAAACAACGAATAGATAAGCCCATGATGTTATTATTGTTACTAGTATAACAAAGAGCAAAATTCTCATGCTGCTACCAATATCTGCAATCCTTGCTATCGTCGAAAAATAGCTGTGGTGTGACCATGGTTGAAATAAGATTGTGATAATCATAATAATAATAATAACAGTAGCTATAGATGATGAGGTGATAAACATACATTGCAATAAAGACGATGATCGTCTAGGTTTTTTAAAACTCATCAAATCTATTTTGTATACACGTGCGGGCATATTAAATGATATATCACATACACTCTACTCTGTTCAACAATCAGATAAAAAACTCATTATTGCTGCTAGTTTTTATAGAACAGAACTTGGACATTAGTATTTGCCCGTGTTTCTTCTTGGCTTATCAAATTAATTGTACAAAATTGCTCTTAGTTCAAACAAACAATATGTGCATAAACCTTGGATATTGCAGCTACAGGAATAATATTGGAAGAGGTAGAAGGCAAAGGGACATCAATTAACGAGTAAAGCCCAAATTCCCTATTAGAAACATTTCATGTCCTCGCTACGAAACGAATCGCATAGCTCATCAATATTTTCTAAGTAGAATAACCGCATGAGAGGACATTAGCTATATGAGGGCTATTACTTAGGTAGCCAGTACCAATATCTCTCCTGTTGTTCCTCCTTGCGTTTTAAAAGGTATAATCCTCGTTCATCTTCTAGAGTCTTGGTATTAGAAGATTTATTGTTTTGGTTTCTGCGTGCACCACATACAAAAATGCTGTTGCATATGAAGCTAGATCTAGCATGGTTTTTGAGGATAGAGCTCAGAATATAACAATCTAACAGTTATATCCTGTTTTGCTCTGCTCAAGATGCAGAAATGGAGCTTATCCCAGCTATTCCAGCCCCAGATTTCAAGGACATAACGGGCTGGGCAAACTCACACTCAATGTCGATCAAAGGCTTGAAGGGCAGAGTAGTACTTCTTGATTGTTGGACATATACATGCATTTTCTGTCTTCGCACTATACCTATAATGAGCCGCCTTCAGCAAAAATACGGAAAATATGGCTTACAGGTTGTTCAGGCCCATTCTGCCGAGTATCATTTCGCTACCGACCATGCTAATATCAAGCGAGCGCTCTCCAGATATAACATTACTGACATCCCGGTTGGATTTGATACAAACAACAAGACATGGGAAGCTTATGGCAATATGTATTGGCCAAAACATGTGTTTATAGATCACAATGGGTTTATCAGGTATGAGCACGCCGGCTTTGGCGGCATGGGAGATTTTGAAGATGTTGTTGTTGAGTTACTCCAAGAGGCAGGAAAGAATCCTACCGAAAAAAACGATCAAGATGACCCCGAGGATGAGATATACGATACATATGGTATGCATTTTTACGGAATCGCACCAGAGACATGCGTTGGCTACTCTCGTCTCAGGCACTTTGGCAACAATCAGACGCTCAAACCTGACACTATGAATGTTGTGGTAGATCCAGGATCGCATGATGCCAACACCGTATACCTTCGTGGCAGATGGGTATGGCAGCGCGAAGGAGTGCAATATATGCCTGGGGGCAAGGAGCAAAATGCAGCCGTGATAATGAACTACAGCGCTGCCAGGCGGGTTCACTGCATAATAGGTACATCTGACGGTAAGCCAGGCAAGATAGACATCAAGCTTGATGATAACTTCCTTACGCAACAGCAGTTAGGCAAAGATGCCAAGCTTGAAGGAAATGTCAGCGTTGCCGCTGTCGAATGGCCGTTTATACATAATTTAGTCAAGACAGATAAGCCAGAAGGACATGAAATAGAAATCATCCCGCGCTCTGACAATTTTGTATTCTACACATTCGTGTTTGGCTAGACTTTTGTATCAGTAACCTCGTTGCTGTAGCCAGATATGCATGCTGTACAGATATACATTGCATACTTTTGCTATGAAATGTTAGAATAGTATACACTAGTGCATGCTCCTTAAGGCAAAAAAGTTCCCCAATATGTCTTCAAACATTATTCGATTGGAATAGCACTTTGCATCACGGCTATATTGCAGACTAAGGTACAGAGCAACAAAATGGACTGAGGCCACACATGCACATCTGTACCAAGTTTTTTATTTCTGCATTTCCACTATCCCGTCAATGGAAGAAGAGCACATCGAGCTGGCTGAGGGAAGTAATGCCCCTGACTTCACAATGACAGATAATCAGGGAAGAAAGATTAAGCTTTCAGATCTTTGTGGCAAAATGAAAGTTGTAGTGTATTTCTATCCTCAGGATTTCACTCCTGGTTGCAGTACAGAGGCAACAGAGTTTACTCGCGACTACAAAAAGTTCAAGGACGCTGGTATTGAGATAGTTGGCATATCACCTGATAATGAGGACTCGCATGAAAAGTTTCGAGAGAAGATGAGAATACCCTATCCGCTTGTTGCTGACCCTGCGAAGGAAGTATCGAAGAATTATGGTGTTTATGGACTCAAGAAGTTTATGGGAAAGGAATACATGGGTGTCAACAGATCAACCTTTCTGATTGGCAACAACGGAAAGATTATCAGGATCTTTAAAAAAGTAAAGCCCATGGGCCATAGTCAAGAGGTCTTCGAGGTCCTCCGAACCTAAGCATAAGTGCTCAACGTGTGGATCTGAAGATAATAATGTCATACCTGGAAAATGGCTGAGAATCAATGATATTTTTAGTTATCATATAAACAGTCTACACAGGGGTTTCGATCCGCACAGGTATTTTTCTATTGCTCTCCTATGTGTTTAAATAATTTTCAGTATATATTTTTCCTTATTGGCATCCATACAAAGCATTTGCAACTGCCACTGTCATAAGAAATACGGTGAACGATCAATATGTGGAAAATGTATAGACCGACACAAGGCATCGCCTTACTACCAGATTTTGAAAAAGTTCGACTAGTGACACATATAGATAATGAAATAGCCTTATTTTCTCTATCCTAATATAGATGCGATATAGAAACCAGCATGTGATTTTCCCACGCTTGTATACCTGCTCATGAGATGACATTGATCACTGCTGCCTTCTATGTACAGGCCTTTATGCTTAAATGAAGCCTGCATATCATTCAAATAAGACTAATTCATATTTGAATTGTGAAAATCCTATTTATTATGATCTCTCTGTTAGCTGCAGTAGGATCGGCAATTGTCCTGCCTTCATTATTTCATTACCAATTTCTGCCTGCCCACTTGCAATACAATGCGGCAAGTGGACCCCAACAAAATAATAGTTTACAGTCAGTTATTTTTAAAAATGCAACTAACTTGACTAATAATCCGAGCGATTCTGTTTATGGGCAGGTTGCTGCATCAAATAGCCATGTCTATGTTGTCTGGCAAGATTCTATATCCTCTGCCAACAGAAATTATGATATATTTGTAAAGAATAGCGATGATAATGGGACTACTTTTGGACCGCCGATCAATTTAAGCAACAACCCCGGCTTTTCAGAGCATCCTCAGATTGCAGCCTATGGAAATAATCTTTATGTAATATGGGCTGATAATACATCTGGCAACAGGGAAGTACTCTTCACAAAAAGCATAGACAATGGAAGAACTTTTGATAGCATCCAGAACCTGAGCAACAATACGTCGGATTCATTCAATCAAGAAATGGCAGTCTTTGGTAACAATGTCTACGTAGTCTGGCTAGATCAAAGTGAAGATAGTACAAATGTATTATTGAAGGTAAGCACTGATGGCGGAGCAACATTTGGGAGAACAATGAATATTAGTAGCAATGCAAATGATGAAACTTTTCCAAAGGTTGCTGCATATGGGAGCAGCGTATATATCGCATGGAATATGATAGATGATAAGCTAGGTGAGTCTAATAAAGACGGCTTGTTTTTTGTCAGGAGTTCAGATGGTGGCAATACTTTTGAGAGTGTTTCAAAGCTGAATCGGGGAAATAATTTTGGCGAGCCACAGGTTGCAGCACTTAACGATACTGTTTATGTTGTGTCAGGTGGGCTTCCGTCTGCAGAAGTAAATGGCCTATTTTTCACCAAAAGTATTAATGGAGGTAAAAGCTTTTCGCAGCCTGAAATTATAAGTGCCAACGGGACATTCGTGAATCCAGAAAATGTAGAAGTGGCTGCTTATGACTCAGAGTCATCATATGTAGTAGGAGAGGTATTCGCTTCGGGAAATCAAGATATCCTCTTTTTAGAAATGACAGGGAACAATCCCACACGAATATTAAATTTGAGCAATAACAGTAACGTTTCTGAATGTTCCTCCATCGCTATGTCAGGAGATAATGTCTACGTAGTCTGGGAAGACCTAACTCCAGGGAATCACGAAATATTATATGCAAAGGGCGTAAGGGCCTAGCAATCATACTAAACTGCTTTTAATCATGATGATTAAGATCTACCCGAAGCAAGAATGTCTGAACGAGCACCTGAGAGGTCTTC
>JALZFS010000156.1 GCA_030861405.1 Thermoproteota archaeon
CATTTTGGGTTCCAGAGAGATATTATAAAAGTGCGAGTCCACAGCAAGGTTCTTCTTAAAGATGCAATTTGCGAAATATTATTTGAAGATAACATGGCAAATTGATAGTGATATATGTCTGCGCAACCATATGAAGGATTACAGTATTGCGAAAAAATCTTAGAGGGTTGCTTCCACTATTTATCATAATCGGTGCTTTTTTAGTTATCGGCGCTGTACTCATTACCTCAGGAGTTCTTCCTGAGGAAAAGGCAAGAGAATTTCATCCACTAACAGACGTTTCGATATCATCCGATATGAAGGTAATAAAGGAACCAACCTTACAGGAAAACGTGCTCATCTATGCGATCAATGATGTAGCTCAGCGAGGGATCAATATTGCTCAGAACGATGCAACTGTAAAGCAGATACTGAATGAAGCTAAAGCCAAAGAAGCAGCTGTGACCATTGCTGCCGTTCAACCTACAGTAATGATTGACAAGCAGAGCGGAAATGCATTCCATAGTTCAGCAGGCCAGGTAATAATCACATCAAACTGGCAAACGGTGGAGGGAGCAGTTTATTCTGAACCAAAGAACCCATCAGAGATTGCAAACAAAAGACTCGAATCACATCAACAAATCTGGAACGTTTTAGTTGATGTCGATAAAGGGCAAGTCACCCAGATTGCACAGCAAGCTGATCGAGTTGTAAGTGATACTTTTACGCCTAACGTGGTTCGTGCAGATGTGAACATGTTTGTACCAAGGACAGTGGTAGTGGACACAGGTTCTATTATCAGGTGGTCTAATCCTTCAAATCTTCCCCATAACGTTGTTGGCTCATTCAATCAAACGACATCATCGGGATCTGACAATGCCAACAGCATAATTCTAAATTCTAATAGTGATAATAATACCGCTGTCAAATCACAAACGCCATCAACAGGAAATGCAATAGATAGTGGATTCATTCAACCAGACTCATCATGGCAGTACCACTTTGACAAGGTAGGAGTCTTTAACTATTTATGCACGATTCATGCTGAGGAAGGCATGAGAGGTACAGTAATTGTAGTACCGCCCTCTTCCTCATCATCCCACTAGTAGCTTGGGTCTTACTATGCTAACCATACATCTGCGACACAGTATCTTCTTACAATTAACGCATCACCAATAATTGATGCTAGATGAGATATCATTAATACAAGATGAAGTTTAGAAGGAAGGTAGAAAAAGAGAGAAAAAATATGAAGAGATGCCGACTAGGTAAGCAGGGAAAAGAAACGCTCAAGAAGCATTACAAACCGATAGGGACAGACGCAGCACAAACTTGTGGAATGTGTTACACCAGGATCAACAATTAGCACGAAGATTTATTATGCCAATCCCAGATCTTAGCAAAACGATAAGAGACTTCAATCAACTAATAATGTCTCTTCTATATTGGAAAAATACTCGTAGCTGCTGAACCATTAATAGTAATTGCTAATATATGCAAAGTGCAGCTAAACAGAGCAGCTGAAGTATAACTGTAGAAGAAGGTAGTAATAGGTTTATTATCATGTCCATTGAAACCAGTTTCTACAGCCACCAAGCATTATGAACCTATTTACTATATCAGATTTCATACGGATAACCCCCTATGCGTCTTCACCTCAGCGCGGCACTACTAGGGAGAGAGGAATTTCGCAGCGCCATGGATTCTCCATAAACCATCGGTTTGGTCATGGAGTTTTATGCTATGGCTAAGGCAGATCATTTAGAACAGAATCTAGGCTATATGAAGCGAGGCGGTTAAGGAGATTCTTTTCTAATGATTGAACTGCATCTAGAATTGAACCACTAGAACTTCTTTATAAATCATCGATACCTTATCTTTGCGGCTCATAGGTAAGGATGGTACGAATGGTTTAATTATTCACGCCGCAATTAATGATCATGGAGGTAACGATATTTAATGGTTGATAGAGCACGCTTGGCAGTAACGAAGTGGATACCGTTAAGCTCTGTAGGAGCTGCAATATCCTTCGTCATCGGGTTCGTGTTTCATGTTCCGCCGACACAAGTAATCGTTTCAGCTGCAATGACCGCGACATTGGTCTTTAGTGCATTAGCTATGCAGTCATATGGAAGAGGAGCAGCTGAAGACAAAGAACGCACAAAGGCGGAATCACAAGAGCCATAACTTAGGCTTTGCCTTTCTGTTATTTTGGTTTCCTTTCTGCGCTGAAGACATAATGGACAAGCATTCTTCATAAATATGCAGTCGAAAAGCGCTAAGAATGAGCTCAACGTAGATTTCATATAAGATCTATTTGACACAGGTAGATAAAGAAATAACTTTCGGGATTTCCATACAGATCACTTGGCGTTCTGAGGAGCTACAAATTCTATTTCAAGCTTGCATATGAATGCTCGTGTTGTCAAGCCAAATCAAATAGTTCTTTGAAGAAATTCAACAGCTGGACCTTGCCCAACTGAGAGGAATAGCTGAAGGGTGCCGATACCCTTTCCGTACCAAAAAACCATTCTACCGGTCTCTTATTGGAAAGCAAGTATATGGACAAGCAACTAATGCCTAGAATCAAATCATATTATTATATGTTTAAGAAATAAGCCTCGATGACAAGCATCAAATATGCCAAACATAACGTCGTTCTATTCAAATCTATAGAAAATAGAGACGCAGGTACAAGGATGTTCGTGAAGTTTTTCGACAGTCTAAGGAGCGGAAAATGCAGGACAAGGAATGAAAGGCCACATCATACTTAACAGTACAAGCAACCTACAAGAAGCATGAGTCCTCACATTTTGGAAGACCAAAGAGGATATGGACAGGTTTTATTCTCCGAAGAATAAAGCCTTAACTAGCTTGGTTGAAAGGGCAATACCCTTGTTTGAAGGAGCACCTGAAAGAACGGACTATGCAGTGTCTGAGTTATCATTTATGAAACGTTAGTCTCAATAAAACTGATACACAATTTCGCATTTAATTCAACGGTACATAACAAAAGCAGCCATAATTGTTTGGCTGCTTGAATATCACTTAGTGTTGACCTATGGTCATTAATTTGCCACAACTAAACCAATTACGACGGGCTTGCTTGAGCAGACTAACACTGTTTGTGTTTCGTGTTTGTCGTGATTCGATCTTCTAAGAGCTAAGACAATGATATCCCACTTGATTACAGAGTAGGATCTTGCCTAAAAATCATTAATCGCTCGCAGTATAAACGGCATAGGATTTATTTATAAATCCGTGTTTAGATTATCTTGGAGCGGAAGTCGAGTTCATAAAAGGACTGCTTCATCTATCTTTTTGATTGTCTCCTTTATTGTATTTTCAATTTGTCACTTCTTAATTCCTAATTTCTGCGCTACCATTTTTAAATCACTACTTATAATGGTATTATAGCTTCGTGAAATTACTGATCAAACGGTTCTTAGTGGGGCGTAGAATTCTATAGTTTTTGCTGCATTCCTATAAAACATAGAGCACAAACTAACCAATACCAGCAAATATTGCTCTGATTGTATCAGACCATGCCTTCTTGTTACTAGAATCCTGTGCCCCTATTGCTTGATCTATTGCAAGTCCTTCGTATAATCCTATCAGTCCTGAAGCAA
>JALZFS010000159.1 GCA_030861405.1 Thermoproteota archaeon
ATTCATCTTGCATTGATTTTAGATAAACCAAATTTCATAAGATACATTTCTTCCTTAAATCCAGTGTAATTCCAGTAGTATTTGTTAACAACAGTCGATATAACAAACCAAATAGCACTATTTACTAGGATGGCAAAGATAAAGCCATAATAATATGACATAATTATGCCGGTTATAGTACCTCCTATAAGGTAAGGAATTTGACGTTTTAGCGTTGATTTTAGCGTTGACTTTAAAGTAGAGTCCACAATAAATCCTGCTTATTAATAGGTAACATAGCTTATATGTATAGTTGAAATGGTATCAGACACCTGTAAGGATAAAGAATTGTTCAATGCATT
This sequence comes from Thermoproteota archaeon, assembly GCA_030861405.1. Classification (GTDB taxonomy): domain Archaea; phylum Thermoproteota; class Nitrososphaeria; order Nitrososphaerales; family Nitrososphaeraceae; genus Nitrososphaera. Next base: position 342 of record JALZFS010000159.1, read on the forward strand.
ATAAACCCCCCATTAATCATTATTGATCCTCCATCTTTCAGAAATCAAATAGTATTGCCTTAACAATCAAACTGTAACTAATGATATTTAGTGTCTCCTGGCTGCTTATTCTTTGCATAATGAATATGGAATTTGTTACTGAAGGTAGACATAAGATGCACTAACAAAACACAAAATTCTGGTTCGGATTCGAATGAATTTTTATGCAAATCCCGCCGACATTTCGTCGCAGAAACCTTTTTAGATCCCTGTTAAATTCAAGAAGATAGCAAAGAATCCACTTTTTGAAGTGATATATCACCTCGCGGCCCGACTGGCCCATTATCCTGATAATAGATCCCATATAAGCAAAATGTGTGCTTGAAGGATAATGGCTACAAGACAGAACGCAGATGATGGAGGGTTAATGAGGGGATACAAACCGGTAGCCTGCATAACCCCAATCGGCGTCGTTACAGAATGCACAAAAGTGCAGCTTGACGGGAGCCAAAGCTATTTTGAGTATGATAATAGTAACAACAATAGCAATAAATTTTTAGGAACTGCAGCTGCTACAAGACGCCTCAAAGCGGAGGACGGAATAGCCTTTTTGTGGGAGCAGGTAGAAGGCACCCAGGTCACTCTCAAAAATCAAGATAGTGCAACACCATCATTTACTGCCCCTTATGTAGATCTAGATAGAACTTCTAAAAAAGCCTTCATGCTTGTCGCGTCTTTTTCCTTTTTTCCTTGCGCAACTCTCCTTGAATCCATAAGTTTTCAAATATTGAAGAATACATCAACACAGTCAATTCGCTATTAGAATATGTGGCCAGTCCTATGTGTCGTACAAATCTTCTTCTTCCTTTCCATCTTTTAACTCTATGGCAAGAGATAGTTCCTTGTCAACCACAAAAACCAGATATTTTAAAAATATTCAAATTTTATTAATTAGATCATAGGTTCACTACCTTAAGATATGTCTGACCTTACCCAAAATGTCGGTAGCTACCTTATTCAACGATTATACGATCATCATGTTCGACATATCTTTGGTGTCCCTGGAGATTTTGTGCTTGGATTCTACGAAGAGCTAATCCGGTCAAATAAACTGAAGGTTATCAATACGTGTGATGAACAAGGGGCAGCATTTGCAGCAGATGCATATGCACGTATTAACGGATTAGGTGTTGTCTGCGTAACATATTGCGTAGGTGGATTGAAGATTGTTAATGCTACTGCTCAGGCATTTGCTGAAAAATCTCCGGTTGTAGTGATATCTGGTGCGCCAGGGATAAAAGAACGCAGAAAGAATCCGCTCCTTCATCACAAGGTTCGAGATTTTGATACACAGCAAAAAATCTTCGAACACATTACTGTTGATTCTGTTCTTGTAGATAATCCAAGAACGGCTGCCAAAGATATTGATCGAGTGTTATCATCGGCCACCAGGTATAAAAGACCAGTCTATATCGAGTTGCCACGGGATAAGGTATCAATACCCATTTATCAGGAGCAATATGCAGACCTTTCTACTACACGCACCAAAACTACCAAAGTAGAAGAAGAATATGGAACAGACATGGATTCCATGCAAGAAGCTTTATCGGAAGCAACTACAATGATAAATTCTTCAAAACAACCGGTCATTATTGCAGGGGTAGAAATACATCGCTTTGGATTGCAAGATAAATTACTCCAGTTAACTTATAAAACAAATATTCCAGTAGTCTCGACTGTCTTAAGTAAGTCAGTAATAAGTGAGGATTATCCTTCCTACCTCGGAGTATATGAGGGTGCCATGGGACACGAATCAGTCAGAGAATACGTTGAATCCAGCGACTGTCTGATTTTACTGGGTGCATTGATGACAGATATTAATTTTGGTATTTCCCCCACACCCATAGAACAATCTAAAAGTATCGATATCACAAGTGAAAAATTATCAATCAAATATCATAACTTTGATAATGTCTTTTTACAAGATTTTCTTACTAGCTTAATAGAAGCACCTTTGGAAAGGAAAGATCTTCCAGTAGCTGAAAAGCAGGGTAATGTAAAGAACAACAACAATAAGCATTACTCAGCTGCAAGAAACCAAAAGATAACTGTAAAACGATTGTTTGAACGTCTTAACTTCTCTATAACTGATAATGCGATTGTCATAGCTGATGTTGGTGATTCTTTATTTGGCGCTCTTGATTTAACTATCCATGGCCAAACAGATTTCTTATCTCCTGCTTATTATTGTTCAATGGGATTTGCTGTCCCTGCAGCTATTGGAGCTCAATTAGCTAATCCAACGCTTCGTCCTATTGTAATAGTAGGCGATGGTGCTTTTCAGATGACTGGAATGGAGATATCAACCATTAGTAGGTTTGCTTTAAATCCAATTATTATTGTCTTCAATAATAAGGGGTACGGAACAGAACGTCCTATGCTCGATGGCCCATTTAATGACATAATGCCTTGGAATTATTATCGTATTCCCGAGATAATAGGTCATGGAAAAGGTTTTGTGGTAGAAACAGAAGACCAACTGGAAGAATCTCTCTTAGCTGCCGAAAAGATTTATTCTAAAGACCCGTGTATCTTAGATGTACATTTAGACATTCATGATGGGTCGCCAGCGTTGCAGCGACTTACTGAATCACTAGGTAAAAAAGTATGTTAGAGTACAAAATATGCATGTTTTTGTAATGAGCGGAATATGGAGAGTAACAATAACATGTGCAAACATCATCGTTAGTAACAATGACCGCTACAAGTGCTTATAGATGATAAACCCGACAGGAACGACCTGGCAGCATATGTATTATTTTTGCTCTGCTGTCCGGAATCCCACCGAACCGCACAAATAGCAATCTATAACTATCACGATAGTGTTAAAAATCAAATCAATTAGTATGGCTCACATGCACATTGGGTCTCAATTTTGAAGGTTTTTTCTGCCGGATCCCTGGACCCACACCTAAATCAGTGACAAAGGTTAGTGCCGTTATTTGGTCTTTAAAGCCTAAAGAATCGAACCCCTTTACATGCAGGAACCTAATCCCACCGAAACCGGTAATTATGCTGCTACTTCTCATATCTCCATATTCAAAAAGGCTTGCAAAGAATCCACTTTTGAAGTGATATATCACTTCACGGCCTGATAGTGGTTTGGGATATTGCACATCAATCAGACAAATCGCAAAGAGCCAACTTTTTCTCCGCTACAGGCTTAAATAGATGAACTCAAGGGATTGCCGCCGGCAGTTGTAATCAATTGAGAGAACGATGTACTATGCGATGAGGGAGAAGCATATGGTCGAAAACTATTATAGGCAGATGTCCGGGTTACGGCAGTTTGATATCATGATATTATTCACGACTTTGTAATGCTAAAAAGGGTGTTGTCCTCTAAGAACACAATTAGCAGTAAGGTATAAGAAAAACGAAAGGGTTATTGAAAAAACCAAAGAATGTTTATTTGCTTTATGCTTCTGTGGCAACTTCCTGGCTTAACGAAAACGATCCGCCACTGGTATATTTTAATACATACTCAACGCAAGAATTCTTACAAAAGGTATTATGATAAAACTGTCTTGTAAAGAGTCAGGATTGGAATGCAATTACGTGGCAGAAGGTAAAACAGTAGATGAGGTCTTGAAGGATATTTCTGAACACGCTGTGAATGTTCATAATATCAGAGCAGAAGACGCCTATAAAGAAAATATATCCGCGGCCTTTTTATGCCAAGCCATAGGTAAAATGACATCATCAATCCACAATGATAATAAGGAAAAATTAGATTAGACTAATTGTGCATGTATGATAACAGTGGAGTTAGTGAAAGTGGTGTATAGAATAATTCTTAATAAATAAGTAGGGTCTCTGTTGTTTAACTATGAAAGTGCTTTCATTGAACGTCGGAGTCCCACGGAAAGTACTCTTTAATGGGCAAACTGTAACTACTGGAATTTTCAAGGATCCAGTCAAAGGTCCTATCATGTTACGAAGACTTAACCTTGATGGAGATAGACAAGCTGATTTGACTGTACATGGTGGAGTAGATAAGGCGATCTATTCCTATCCTGCAGAACATTATGACTACTGGCGTAAACAATTTCCTAATAAAGATCTTAACTGGGGAATGTTTGGAGAAAATTGCACTACTGAAGGATTAATGGAAGATGCTGTCAATGTTGGAGATCAGTTTCAGATTGGATCTGCCAAGCTCGTAGCAACTCAACCCCGAATGCCATGTTACAAACTTGGTGTGAAGTTTGAGCGCATGGATGTAGTTAGGAAGTTTTTGGTAAGCGGTAGACCCGGGATTTACTTTAAGGTGCTAAAAGAAGGACAAGTTCAAGTTGGTGATAAGATACAGATCATCAGTAAGGATAAAAATAACGTTACTGTGAAAGATATTGTTCATCTTTATATTACCAGAGATCATGCAGTAGACAACATTGAAACTATGAGACGTGCAATAAATATAGGCGCTTTGCCAGAAGGATGGAAACAGGAATTTCAACAATATATAGAGCAAGTTGAACGCGGTTCAGATATTTCATATTATTCATATTGACTTGTCTCTTATCGACTAAAGCTCTAATGAATAAGCTTCGTTATTGGCGGTCCAACGGTTGCTTGTTTGTTTACTATCTAAAAATGACTTAAAGCCGGAGAAGGCAGATGGATTTCTGTGCTGGATAGTAGAAGATTATTTGAGGGGGAGCACGCTCAATAACCCGATAGATTCTCAAAGTATTGATGTTATGCTTACTAATACCTCCTCTGAAACCATTCGACTGCTTTCCAACGTTGGCCGGTCTATCTTTGAACCATTGCGATCAACCTTAGAGATTCAACATGAGATACTTCAAGCGTGAACAATTTTCACAGGGGAGTTAATAACTAAGGTCGCCCTATACGCTTTCATATTGCATGGTCTTTGAATAGGACTGAACATTATTCATTCAGTTGTAGCTATCAGTCTGTATAACGGATAGCAAGAACGATATTCCAGAAACATGCTGTTACAGGAGAAGACCTACACACTATAACCCTCGTTTTGATCTGGGCAGACTACAGGTTCATAGTCTGCTATCAACGTAAAAAACTATTCGGCCCCCTCATCGACTATTAACAATGGATGGTCCTACTTCACTGAGTCTCAAGTTTGGAGGGTTTTCTGCCGAGTCCCTCGGGATACGCCTAAAATACAAACGTTCAAAAAATGGGCTCAATGTTAAGAGGAAGCGCCGGTATAAACTACTCCCGATGTTGAGCCTGAAATTAATGTGACGGTGTATGTATTTCATGGAGACCGAGAGAGATAAGAGACAATTTTTCTTTTTCAAGACACCTGGCGCAATACTTAACATTGTTAGAATGTTCAGGTGGTTCTAGAATCGTAGCAATCAAGAGCATGACTATGTCCCTAATTTGACAGGAGCCCCAAATGTCCGCAAGATTGATCAGTGTCAAGGCTTTGTGCTCTTGCAACAAGGCATAATGTTGCTGCTTTTATTATCATCTTTGTCTAAATAAGACATTGTCATATGCGTCGAGGAGTACTTGCTGTAGCAATTGCGGCAGGTGTTGCCATCGCAGTCTATATTGTATACCAGCAGGCTAACAAATCGCCCTATGCTCTTGAGATCGATGCGACAAGGGACGTTACAGATGTAGGCGTTCAATATAGGATAAGGATGACCAATGTTGGCACACAACAGTTAACTGGAATAATAGTTGAGCTTGGCACAAACGATGTTCAGAAGAAGCCATTC
>JALZFS010000029.1 GCA_030861405.1 Thermoproteota archaeon
AAAAGCCTATGTCACAGAATGATGATGCTGTTAAAGTGGCACCAGACAGCTATAAAGTTGTGCTAGAAAATGACCAAATCCGAGTCCTTGACGTCAGAATTAAACAGGGCGCAAAATCTGAAATGCATTCTCATCCTAGAAGTGTAGCAATTTGCCTAAATGACCAACGACTCAAGTTTACCTTCCCAAATGGTAAAACCGAGCATACCGACCTCAAACGTGGTCAGGCAGTATGGCTTGATGGACTCTCACACGCTGTGGAAAATATTGGAACAGAAGATGTCAGCTCAGTTGTAGTTGAACTCAAGAAATAGAGATGAAATAAAGATACAATTGAGAGAAACCTAATAAGGCTTCCTACAAAGTTCGACTGTACACGCAGGTCATCTTGTAATGTGAAATAAAGCAAGGTCTATTGGGGCTGCTGCTAAATATGTCCTACAACTACGAAACACAACCTCAAACTAATGCTGTATTTCCCTCGTAGTAAAAAGTAGACAGGGTGGTGGGAGTTGAACTCATGACCTTAGCAATACCAATAAAAATAAACTCGGCGAGATACCATAAGGGATACAGACAGTACTAAACAGACAGCATTAAGCTGGTAATTTACTCACTTTCACTTTTATAAAGAAGGCTTACCTCTATGTTCTATAGGGATAATGTCATAGCCTATTTGCGAGCTCGGAAAGTGAAACCAACTGATCTGAATTGAATAAAAAGTGAACCGCAGATTAGTACGTACCGATAACCTGAAATATATATGATCAACCGCTACTATTTTCCCTTGCAAGCTGTGTGCAAAGTTGTAGATGTCGCTTTTCTTCTCCCAAGATAGATGTAACTTCAGATGCGAGTTTCTTATCTTTTACTTCCTTGGCTAGCTCATCTAGAACTTCATAATGCGTTACTTCTCCAGCTTCTGCCAAGCATAGAAACTCGAGTGCATCCAGGGTATCGGGGTCTTCTCCCAGGTATGTCTGCATCATTTGTGATGCTTTTTGCGAAGTTTCTTCGGCGTTTTGTCGGATACCTTGTGGATCTAACCCTTCTGACTCTGCAACCCCATGCATAACTTGTTCAATCCTTCTCTGATGGTCACCCGCCTCATTCTTCATTTGTTGAAGTTTGCCTTTTAATCCTCCTTTGTCCAAAAGTCCTTTTGAGGATAACTCCTCTACTGCTTTTTGAGCAGCCATCTCCAAGCCCAAAACTTCACCTATCTGTTCTTCAAGCTTCTCTTTTTCTATCATGTCATCACATTGACAAGCTACAAAGAATAATAAAGAATACAAGGAATCCTACGTAATAAGAAGTTATAACTTTTCCCGAAATTCTGTCAATGGATAGACAAGGCACTTTGCCAGAAGCAAGGTTCTCTCAGGATAGCCATGGTTTGTCTTAGTAGCTGTTTGCTTTCGCTTTCATTGGATTTGTCCTACATCTATCTAGAACAAGCCAGATTAGTACGCTAGTCTACCAATTAATAAAAATGTACCCGGTGAGAAGATTTGAACCTCGACCCACGCCAGCATTCTTATAAAGGAATACTAACTTGAAAAGTCAACTATATTTTCAAATTCCACCACTCACACTTCAGAATAAAGAATGTATTGTATTGTATTATTCATGATAGAAGAAAAATAACAAACAGATGATGATTGGATCTTACTGCCGACATATAGTATAATTGTCCATTCCTTTATCCGTCAGCCAATAGTTTTACTCTTTCTATAGAATGTCCGCGCGTTGACAGCTCTCATGTTTATTGTGATTATTTATTGGCCTAATCGTAAGTCATGTACAATTATGGAGTCTCAAATAAAGATCAGTTGGTAGCGATAGCCATCTCCTATTTTTACTCTGTTTTCGCTTTCAACCCAGTAGCAGAAGTTCTTGCAGAGGCAGCATATGCCTCTGTTGTTCCGGGATGCTGAGCCAGAACATGATGTTGATAGTTTTCTAGCGTCCTAAATTGGGCATTGCAAATTGGATATATATTTACGCCGGGTATCCCTGCATTAGGACGATCTTCAATGCCACCTGCATTTCCAAGCCTGCCACCAGTACCATCTGCGGCAGTTCCTGATTGAGACATATATGCTTCTTCTTATTGCCTTCTGCTAATGCAGTCTTTCAGCTGTCATGTACTGAAGCAATAACATCATCCGTAGAATCACCATACATCTTTGCTTTGTTAGCTCCTTTCTCAATTCCTTCTATTATATTATCCGCGCTTTGGTCCATATCTGCAAATTATCCCCTGTTGCCTGGAGAAGAATTGCTGTCGCTTTTCCTTGCTAGCTCCAAAGTAGACTCAGCAGCCTGCGTTTGAATGTTGCCGTTAGAGTGTCTATTTGACATGCTATCTTCCTTGTCTTGGCATCAGGCTTTATAGTAGAATACGTGTGGGGAGTCTTTGGTTCCTTGTAGTTACCAGAATATTTGGTATCTTCGCTCTTTTCTAGTCTATGAGACATCTCTCTTCTTTTGCATCTCCTGCATAATCATCATTTGATATGCAATGTCTTTTGCACAATATATGTAAAAAGGCAGGCATCTTTGCTTTCAAACTAGCAGCGTATAAGGTCTATAAATTTAGTTCTATAAATATATGGTAAAAAAGTCGATAGATGTAGACAGCAGGTAGCACAGTTGTTCTGACTAAGTGCCTCGGTTTGTCTTGAAAAGCTTAGGCGACTATAAAATAGCGAATCAATGTCAACTAAATAAGATATCTCTGTCGTACTGGGGACGTTCCGGTAGTACAGGTTTGACAGATTAGGCAAAATGTTTCATAAACGGCGCAAATGAATACAAAAATTCAATTAACATCTAAGTTTTGTTGCCTTCAACATCCTCAGATTCAGCTACACCAGCTGTAGTTTTTGTTAGATGACTACCATGCCTAGTGGTACCGTATCCTTTAGTCTTATCTTCATCAATTTCTGTGTCAGATGTTGTCTCAGTAGATTTTTCCTCCCCTTCGCTAACCATCGTAAGGATATTTAATCAAAAAACTATTTACAAGTTTGAGTACAAGGTTCTCAGAGCAGATTACAGTATCCAGACATATGTGATATTTGATTTTCTTTTTTGCCAAGGGTGCAGTCGTCCCACATCCTGCTAAAATGTGCTTATTTTAATGCTGCAACTACTAGATTAAGAGGTGGACAGGGTGGCAGGATTTGAATCCACGACCTCAGCAATATGCTATATATCTAGGCATTTTTAATATTCAAAACTAAGATATCAACAACTGTCATTGCTATTGATTTGAAATATCATTAAGAGTAAATCCTACTACCATCATCAGCGGCAGCTCATGTTGTACGTATTGCTCCAATCTGCTGCATAAGGCTCATGGTGTCTGAAGTTACCCACCCTTCTGTAATCCTGCCATCAATAATAGTTAGAAAAGCCATTTCATCTAAGGACAATTTCCTGCCAGTTGGAGGTTTGCCTTGAAACTCGCCTTTGTGAGTGCCAGTAACATTGAGACGGACTGCTACTTTATCTCCTTCAGCAACCATATCTTTGATATCATGATGGAGGTCTGGAAATGCTTTGGTGATTGTGTCGAGAAGTTGTTTGTGTCCATTCCAATCCATATGAGACATACCCGAAGGTTGAAAGGAGTAGTGTGTGCTCGATACTAATAATTGCTCCATTCTCTCTGTATCGTGTCGACCGAGAAGCTCAAAGAACTGACGGGCTACCCTCTTGTTTATTTCTTCTTGTTTAGGTGATACCATTATATTGATTATGAGTGCTGCACACATAAATTAATAAGTTCTCAAGTTATCCAAGGAAGATGATTAACTATTCAAATCCCGCTAGCCCCACTTTTTCTTCTTGCATGCTCCATGGACCTAACCGTGAAGCGAAGTTTCGGCAAAAAGCCAGCTGATGCAGCAGAAAAAGATAAAACTATGTGGCATGTTTGGTCTTGGTCCTACTTTGTCAGGAGAAATATAGTTACCAACCATGAATTGCCAGACCAAATGACCGTTTATCGCGTCGTTCTCATTGTTCAATATATGGCATCTATTCCTTTTTGGTCACCTATGCCAAGGCTCCTTTTCAGAGTTTCACCTTGAGCAGCAGAGCTGTACATAGTTAGCTTTGCATCACTTACATGTCCGAGACCTACAGCATGTCCAACTTCATGGACAGCCACATTTTCAATATCGAAGGGGCTTCCTGCGATACCAACGCAGCTCCACTTAGAAGAAACGAACCATTTGTCACCAGTATCAAGGACAACCTCAGCCTTTGAAATAATCTTCGTTGCACTATTGTAGTAAACTGTGGTCCTAGCCAATGCTCCTCCAGAACCGTCAAGTGCAGCCCACGATACTTTTATCTTTGCATTTGTTGAGTCATAGGTTCGCGTGAAGAATGTGACGCTGGGATGGTTCTCCCTATCAATTGTATTAAAGGCATTTACTATAGCCTGCCTTGCAGCTGACTTGTCAACACCACTAGTAACGGCATCAGCATTTATGTAATAAGAGACAGGGAAGGCATTCCATTTTGTATGTGTAAGTACATATTGGCTTGATCCGTCTCCACATGGGTCAGTGGAAGTAGATGCTCCCGTATGGATATCTTGTTGTTGTTGTCTTCCAGGTGGATCCTTTCCAGGTCTTCCATAGTCTATAAACACTATTTTCTTCAGCTCTGGAGCTTTTTCTTCGGCTATTGGAGCTTGGGCTGCGGCCAGCGTCATGCTGGCACCAAAAGGAGCAGCCAACGTTATTGAAAACATCCCCACTACTAGCACCGTTAAATTGCAGTTCCTTGTACAAGTTATTATACTATATATTTTCCCTAAAACTGGGACATACATACCTTATCACCAAGACTGGCTGTATTTAATACTTCTTGATCGCAAGGTTCGGGACAACCGATGTAGAGGATTACAATATACAAGCAAACTATCGTATTGAGGGCTGTTAGCCTGTTTAAATGATCCAAGAATAATTAGAGAAAACCTCTTTCAGGCTCTTGATTACTTGATGGTACAGCATTATTATGGTTCTCTTTAGGGATTTTTGCTAGTATCATCCTATCTATTTCATTAAGAAGACTTTTGAACTTCTGATACTGCTCATCCTGTGGAAAGACATATCCATCGCGAGCAATCACTGTGTGAATGTTATTGTTTCCTGTGATTTTCAATATATAATAGTGCTCAGGTGTTACTAGTTTACAGTTCCCTCCCACATCACAATTTCTTGTAAAATTATTGTTTATATGGAAAAAGTCAGTTTCTATAATAGAGGTCCAGATGCTTTGCTTCTGTTCTGGCGAAAGAGTAAATTTCATACTAGTAGGTCGAGCATTCTCATTTTGTTTGATATAGACATCATACTTGGTATTTACTGTACTGTTAGTTTCACCAATGACACCAAATGAATAGAAAAATGCAAAATCTGATGGAGGAAAAAATGGCGTAAATGATGATACATTATTCAAGACGATTTGTGATAGTGGCTGGATTTTATAGCCATCAGTGACCCTTGCCAATTCGGAGGATGACGAGGCGGCTGCATTTTCTCCCCTCAGAACATCAAAAGCGGTTAGCATTATGAATAATATTATCAAAGCCTTTGTGACATTAGCACACGCACCTTTTGGAAACAAAATATGAGTGAGAGCTATATTAACACACATCGTGTCTTGCAATGACCTAATCCAATATATACGACTTTGGTACAGCAGGTAAATAATTTGATAAAATAAGCAAATAACAGAATATATTGATTGACTATTCCTTTATTAACAACTGTGACAATTGTTCCATCCGGTAAGGTTATGCCAGTCATAGGCAATCACTGATAGACCAGTGCGATTGATATGTTCGACTACAACTACTCAAGCTTATTTTAATACGTATCTTCCTCATAAGAAAAAGTGGTCCGTGTCATGGGGTTTGAACCACGACCTCAGCGACAACTTATAGCATGCATTGTTATTGTCTGTCGAGAGATAGTAGCAGAAAGAAAATATATTGTATCAAGAGTTTAGGGCATACGGCAGAGACATGATGATGCTTCTGACCTAATGAAGCTATCACCAGGAAATAATTACAATGCTATGATTGCAATGGTTGCATTGACCAATCCTTCTATCTAACTCTATTCTTCTTGTTCTTGGTCTTTAAGAGATTGAAGTGCTGCATCCAATCGTCTAACCTGCTTCTGGATATCGCTCATCAATTTTACAATGTCCTCACTGTCGGACCTTGAAATTTTTTTTCTAGAAGCTTGAGCAAGCAAATCCTCACTATAATTTATGTTTCTCTCAATGAAGATATAAGGTTGTAGTTCAGGCTGATGATCCTTAGTTAGGTCCTTGATTATCTCGAGATGTCTATCTATGAACCTCCTTCTATTTTCTATTTCTTTTATTACGCCATCAGCGTGTTCCTTTACACGATTCCATTTTCCATTTTCTGGCTCTACGTCATATTCTTGAATATATTCTAGGGATTTTGCGAGCTCCTTTCTAACAAAGGAAGTTTCATATCGAACAATATGCAGGAAACAACCCTTTTTTCTTATATCTTCTTCGCTCATATCTCCTCTTCGTATAAAATCAGTGTCTATTATCTTCATTGGACCTATAGTATACACAATAAATGGTCGTTCAGCTTACTGTACCTGTATAATACAGCAACACAGTAACAAGTCTATCTCCTTTCGTTAATAGATAGAACAGTTTCGTGCCATATTCGGGAAATATTCAAGAAGGATCTTGTCATAAAATAGTATCCCAATACCAGTAATGTTACAGACATCGGTCAAATAATTTCTGATGTCGTCTATTATTCTGCACCTTTGGCATCGATAGAGCTTTTGCTCGACAATTATTGAAAATCTAGCTCAAAGCAATACGGTAGTTTCCCCGCAAATAAAGGTCGACAGAGTGGTGGGGTTTGAGCTCTCGACCTCAGCAATTCCCAAGGAGATTGATAAATGTACCTTGCAATGGTCCTGTCAACAATTAGCATCCAACATGCTACATATTTTATTAAAAAGTACGAAGCTGAAAATGAGGCAGTTTGAGACAAATTTGCTTCTTGATGTGTAAGATGCCTATGTTGTGCATGAAGTAATCCCAGATGAAGCAGTTTCTCAGTTATTATGTTGTAATATTGATAAACTGGTATCCTATACTTTTAGCAACCAGGACCCAACGTAACATGGTGTAGCGATGATATTGCTTGTTTATAATGCATTAGCTCACTTTTGTCTAAGGTTGGACTGGGATGAGGGCATATTGTGGTGACCTTCAGACCTTTCTTTGACCATTCAGAATG
>JALZFS010000203.1 GCA_030861405.1 Thermoproteota archaeon
CGATAGGACGTGTTGTTAAGGAAACTGAGGATGCTGTTGTGGTATTCAGTGATACTGACAGTTCGATAAGATTTGATATTCCAAAATCAGAGATATCCATAGTTGGAGGTTCTGTCATTGCAAATGAAGATCTCTTGTTCCGATACAAAGCTCGCAGAGATGCGCCAATGCCGGAGGATAGAGACTTAAGAGCTTCAGTACAAGAAATACGAGCGGCAGCTCCGGAACAGTTAGAGATTGAAAAGAAGCCCACAAGCGCAGATTCATTAATGGAGGAAGGAAGGCAGCTTGCAATTGCACCAAGGCCGGAAACTACCTCTGTGTCTAGGCCAGAGGGATACATTGACACAGAGTCAGAGATGTCAAAGAAGATGAAGAGTGCTCTTGCAGAGCTCAAAGAGCTTGTAATGGCAGGGACCAAAGTTGCAAAGAAGAAAGCAAAACAGGCACAAGAAACTGCCGCAGAAAAGCGGGCAGAAATGGATGCGGAGTCCATATCAAGAATGGGTGACCTAGCAATGAGGTTTGCAGACTCATTCGAAGATGTGTTGTCTGAGATAAGAACAAGGACATATGGGGAACAGGTAGCGATTTATACTGGCTTTTTAAAATTGATCGATCAACAGCGTGAGTTGTTGATTGCAAATCGGGACCTTGCTGAAAGGTTAAAGGAGTCAGTTAGTGTTCCGGTGGTCGAAGCCAACGATATGGAGACTCACAGATTGGAAGCACCGCCTGAGCTGCCAGAGGATCTTAACGAAAACAGAACATTAACTGAGCGTAAACATGCCAATGCTAGTACTGCAACAAGGAGAAGAAAGCGGACAGCCAGTAGTAGCAGGACGGCGAAAAGAAAAGGTTAATAGTGTAAGCGAGAGTTCTCATAAATTTCTCTATCCTCTTCTGCTATTACGATTTGTTTATGACATTCTCCACATAGGAGATACTTGGCGTTGGTAGGAAGCACCTTCTTGCATATACCGCAGAATTTCTTTAACAACGGTAGTAATATGGGCTTCCATGATAAAATCATGACGATTACAGAAATCTAATTAAGGATGACCCTTAACATCAAAACTACCTACTGCATTGGCTCTGCAAAATGAAGTTTTCAATGCCTTATCTTACGCGACTAGCAAGGGGTTTCAGATACACCCAGATGCGTTTGCTATGTTAAGAGGCCTTAATGTTGACGTGCTCAAAATAGTTCAAGAAATAATCAAGATCAAAAAGCCGTTGAACAATGCAGTCATAGTAGTTGACGACATCAAAAGTTTGATAAAGTCAAGTGAGCAGGAAGGGCCAGTTGAACAAACGTGCACCGTACTCCTGGATCCCACACCCAAGGTGACTACGGCAGAAGGAGTTGAAGGCTATGCAGCTTTGTTTCGCAGTAGGTTCGAAAAGACTATGCGCATTTTAGCCCAGCGGCCAGACAGCAAGCGTATGTCAAAGGTATCGGCTATCAAGCAGAACGCCCGAGCTGGCAAGCAGGCTGAAAGAGGAGAAAGGAGCCTCCATGGTGTTTCCAACTCTGTAATAGTTGCTGGCCTCTTAATGTCAAAGCGTACAAAGAAAAATGAGCTTGAACTAGCAATCGACGATTATACCGGAATCCTGACTGTAGCTGCTGTAACAGAAGATGTAAAAAAGCAGGCTTCAACTCTTGCACTTGATCAAATGGTAATGTTGGAGCTCGAAAATAAAGGTAGATTGGGGTTGACGGTTAAGAATGTCATGATGCCAGACATTCCTGAACATTTGCCTAACAAGAGTAAAACTGAAGCTTATGCGGTGCTGATCTCTGATTTGCATGTTGGCAGTAAGTATTTCATGGAAAGAGAATTTTTGAGGTTCTTGGATTGGCTATCATCCTCCTCCTCCACTAATGACGAGATTGTCAAGAAGATTAAGTTTCTTTGTATTGGAGGTGACCTGATCGATGGTATTGGCATATTTCCAAACCAGGATAGAGAATTGTTGGAAATGGATGCAGCAAAGCAGATGACCCGTGCGGCACGGTTGTTGGCGAAAGTTCCTAAACACATCAAGATATTGGTGATACCGGGCAACCATGACCTCGGTAGAAGAGCACTCCCACAACCTGCGATACCTAGGAAAGATCTAAGTGAGCAGCTTTATGCTCTTGAAAATTGCATGATGCTTGGTAACCCTGCTTTTGTTGAACTCAATGGCGTCAAGTTGTTAATGTATCATGGCCAGAGCTTAGACGATATCATTGCAACGACGCCAGGGCTAAGCTACTCCAAGCCGGCTGAGGCAATGAAGGTACTTCTCAAGGCTCGTCACCTTGCTCCAATATATGGAGAGCGCACACCTATAGCTCCAGAGCAAGAAGACATGATGGTTATTACCGAGGTACCTGATATTTTGCATTCAGGACATGTGCATATAGTCGATGTGCAAAACTATCGGGGTACACTAGTTATAAATTCCGGTGCCTGGCAGAGTCAGACGAAATACCAGCAGACTATGGGTATAACGCCGACGCCTGGTATGGCAGCGATTGTCAACTTAGCAACGCTTCAGCCGTTTCTATATGATTTCAATCAATGAGTGATGCAAGAATTATATCGTCTTTGAAGGCTTCTATGATTGTTGCTAGCGGCATTGTCACCTTGATCTTTTGTGACCTGCCATAGCGACCTTGATTGACAATATCTGTTGAAACTAGACCGAGTAGGTCAAGTTCGCTTATTATTTGAGTCAAACGCCGTTGAGTAAGTGGTTTTTGCTCTGCCTGCTTGCTAAGCGACAAGTAAACATCATATACTTTGCCAGTCGTTCCGTTTGTTGATTTTATAATAGCGAGAATGACAAGTTTGTGATGCATAGGTGCATTCTTTAGTGCAACAAAGGGTGCGTCCCTTTCAATACTGTCTTCGCTGGCGCGCACGTGTTTTTCATCAACCTTGGTAGCACCTTCTCTTTCTGCAAGCTCAGCTGCAACCCTTAGTAAGTCGATCGCCTTCCTTGCGTCTCCGTGTTCCCTTCCGGCTATTGCTGCGCATAGGTTGATTGCTGCATCAGAGATTGCATCTTCGCTAAAGGCGAGCCTGGCGCGCTCTTGTAATATCTGCCGCAGTTGGTCTACACTATAAGGATTGAACACTATTTCTTCCTCGCTGAGGCTACTTCTGACGCGGGGATCGAGTTTGTCCTTAAAGGTAAGGCTGTTTGAAATTCCTATGAGTGCAATAAAACCTCCTTTCATATTTTGATTGGCCCTTGTAAAATTGTAAAGAATATCATCTCCACTTCTATCTACAAGTGAATCTATTTCATCTATTACCAAGACAAGGTTAAGTTTTTTTCTTTCTATAAAATGCAAGACTCTATCTGTTGCCTCACCCATTGACAGACCGGTAAAGTGTACTTGCTTTTCTTGTTCCCTATTGATTCCAAGTTCTTCTGCAATTTCAAAAACCACCTTATATGCACTGCCTCCTGCGATCTTTGCATTTACAAAAAGAACTGTAACATCAGTATTAAGCTCGCTTGCTTTCTTTGCAAGCCTATCTACTACGCTTCTAGCTGCTGCAGTTTTGCCGGTTCCCGGCTTACCAAATAAAAGAAGGTTTGACGGCCTAGCGCCTTTAAAAATTGTAGACAACACTTGTGCAAGTGCTCTGATCTCTTCATCCCTAAAGGGTAACTTTTCCGGCACATAATCAATCGTCAAAGCTTGACGATTCTTGACAAGTGATCTGCCACTTGCCGCTTTGCTGAAAATATTGTCAATATCTGAGCTCAATTATTATTACACCTTGTTTCTTCTGTGCGTATTTTAACTCGCCGCCCCCTGTTTTTCTTTTCCAGATTAAAAGTTGTTAACTTTATCTTAACATAGATGTTAACAGGACACTTTTAAACAGTAAAATCAACTATAGCTAACTGATATGTCATCTTAATGATATCGATTATTGTAAGCTAAGAGACAACGCTGCAGGAGAAAGAAAGGGGTGGCGGCATACAATGATCATTTTGTATCATTAACTATCGTTAACAACAGTGGATTACCTCATAAAAAAAGGCTCGGAATGACCCCTCTATTTCCACTGGAGCGTTAATGTCTGCGATAACGCTGTTAACGGCATTAGAAATGACCCCTATATTTCCACTGGAAGGATCATCAGGCAGTTCGTTACCATAAAACCAGTTAACTAAAGGGAACTGTTAACAATAAGTGCTTCATTCTCATACTGGGTTAACAACAGCTTAGCTGTTTGTTATCGATATTAACAGAGCTCATGTTAAGTGTTAATGTCTTAACAAGTTAAGCTACCTTTAGCGTATGGGCTCTGGAAAGAAGCGGTTCAAGATAGAACTTGAGGATGCAGAAGGAAGTAAATATAATCTATCGCTAGAGGGCAACATATCAAAAGATAAGATAATGAAGATAGTCGAGTTTATGGATCTTCTAAATGTTGAACCAAATGAGAGTAGCGAAAACATAACCTCTGGAAACAGTAACAGGTCAACTCCTGCCTCTGTAGGTGATAGGATATGGACCTTGATCGAGGGAAAATTCCCATATGGTAGCTTTACTTCCACCGATATTCTTGAACTATATGAAGATCAATATAATGAGCCTATTAAGCTAAGCATCATTTCAACATACCTCTCAAGGTATTCTGAACGCAGCCGGCTTATAAGAACTCGACAGGGGAAAGAATGGATCTACAAGATGACTAGGCAGCAACCGGTGCAGCCTCAGCCCTCCTCCTCAACATCTCTCGACCTGCGTCAGTAATGCTGTAGCGGAATGGTTTAGTATTGATATCTCTACTGACTGCACCAGATTCATACAGTTTTTTCATCAGCCGAGCTGTATGCTCTCTTGTTCTGCCTATAGCGACTTGGACCTCTCTTGATGTCCTCGATCTCTCTGACAGCAATTTCAATATATAGTCAGTTGTACCATTACCTTCTTTTCCGATTGTTACATGCTGCGTGACTGCTACAGCTTGGGCCTCGTGTGCTACGTGAGATTGTGGTTGTGATGTATTTTGTGATGTTGTTATACTAGGGTGTGTTCTAGCATCCATGATGTCAAACTTCATGCGAAGTTCTGCAATCGCTTTATCATAATCTTGTAATCTCCGAGTATATTCAAGAACAACAGCCTCGACGATTGTATCATCTACTCTGTAGCGACTTTCTTTGAATATAGTCTTGATTTTAGAATATATCATTACAAATGACGAGCCAGCCAGAAATGCAAATATCACTGACAGCATAGTGTCACTATCTAAGAAACTCAGATCGATGGCCATGTCACGGCATTGAAAGCGATGCCGTGATATAATAGTATGGAGTAAGCTTGTTTTACAACTTAGACATTCTTTTTACCATCTCATCTATCACAGATATCACATTGCTTGTATTCAATCCATTCGAAACATCACTACTACCTTCTGAAGCAAATATCACAGCCAATTGTTCTGCTATCTTACCTAGTGCTATGGATGTTTCAGGCTGTATGGTGCCTATGGATTGCAAAAGTATCATACTATAAAGTATGGATGATACTTTTTTCTTACATTGCTTGACCTGTCTGTAGTATGCTCCAGAACTGATATTTTTGGACCTAGGACCCCCTTGCAACCTTTTCAAAATTATTGAAAGCTGACGGGCTGTAAATAAGGAATTTGCAAGAAGATGTGAATATAAGTTGTTAGAATTGGATTGTGAACCAGGCATGTAAGCTATACAAATTTGTATAGCCGTGTAGTATTATAATGTTAGCAAGATCAAACTTTAAAATGACTCCTTCCCTTTAGAAGGGAAGTGGCATTGGGAAAGGTCGAACAATATCTTTATGATGAGATAAAAAAACACGGCACAATTTGCCTTCCTCTTATTGATTCTGAAAATTCAACGGATATCGTGGTATCAATTGCAAAAAGGGTAGAGGAAAGGGGTGCATCTGCCATACTAATTGGTGGCTCGTCTGTCGTTGACCAATTAGAGCTGGCCAAAATTGTCGCGGAAATAAAATCTACGATCAAACTGCCTGTGATATTGTTTCCGGGAAACGTCACAGGAGTATCACCAAAGGCTGATGCTATTTTGTTCACATCTCTCCTTAATTCAGAAAACCCATATTTTATTACTGAAGCACAGGCACTTGGTGCTCTTGCAGTGAAAAAATATGCAATAGAGCCACTGCCTACTGCCTACCTTATAATAGGTGAAGGAACTGCGGCTTGGTTTGTAGGCAGAGCAAAGGGAATCCCCTTCCACAAACCCCAGCTCGCAGCCATGTATTCATTGGCGGCTCAATATATGGGGATGCGTTTCGTGTATTTGGAGGCAGGTTCAGGTGCATCTGAGAATGTGCCGCCTGAGATGGTAGCAATGGTAAGAAAGTATTTTGAGGGCACGCTCATTGTCGGGGGTGGTATAAAGTCACCAGAAACCGCGACCCAGATAGCCAAGGCAGGTGCAGACATTATCGTCATTGGCACTATGATAGAGAAGGAAGACAACTGGCAAGAAAAATTTTCATCAATAGTACAAGCCATCAGGGTGCAATGAAACAATGATGCTGGACGAAGCTGAAACCCACCTGAAAGATGTCCGCATGCCTGCATATTATTGGCGCTATCATCAACAGGATATTCTTAAGAACCTTTATACGAGCTATCAACATGCACTCAAAGCTCGACGGCGTGGAATTGACGCAGCGGATATTATCGAGTCTAAGATCGCATACGACTTGGCAGACAGAGTAGCCAAGATGCACAGTATCGACATCGCAGACAGATTGCGTGCACTTTTGTCCCAGACAACAAAGGAAAAGGCTGCATTAAAGATAGCGGAAGAGATCGCTGCAGGTGAATATGGTTCAGGCGATCTGAGAACTCGACTTGAAAACGCTGTCAGGGTTTCCTTAGCGGTGGTCACAGAAGGTGTGACCGTTGCCCCGCTGCAAGGAATATCAGACGTTACAATTAAGAGCAATGCTAATGGCTCTCAATACTTGTCAGTGTCCTTTGCCGGCCCCATTAGATCAGCAGGCGGGACCGAAGCTGCGCTAACTATGCTCATTGCAGATCATGCGAGAAAAGTGGCCAGTCTAGATAGGTACATGGCAAATTCATTTGATGATGAAACTGGTAGATTTGTAGAAGAACTTAGGATCTATGAGCGAGAAGTCATGGGCTTTCAGTTCAAAGTTCTCGATGAAGATGTAGTCAAATGCATTTCAAACCTTCCAGTAGAGCTAGATGGTGTTGATACTGACCCTGTGGAAGTGGTTGGGCACAAGAATATGCGCCGGATTGCGACTGATAGGGTACGCGGAGGAACACTTAGGGTCATGAATGATGGGCTCATTGGCAGGAGTAGGAAGCTAATGAAGCTAGTTGAGACGCTTAAGCTTGACGGTTGGGGCTGGTTGAGGGATCTCAAAGGGGCCATCCAGACAGGTGATGATGACGCTGCACACCACAGAATGTCAGAGGTCATTACAGGAAGGCCCGTACTTTCAATGGCAAAAAGGATAGGCGGCTTTAGATTACGCTATGGTCGTTGTTATAACACCGGTTTTGCAACAGTGGGGATACATCCCACAGTACCGGTTCTACTTGACTATGCAATTGTCGTGGGCACTCAGATAAAGATGGACATACCTGGCAAAGCGTCTACGATAGCGCTTGTTGATACTATTGAACCACCTATTGTCAGGTTGAATGATGGGAGAGTGGTTCAAGTGATTACGGTCGAGCAGGCGGAAAGAATTCGGCCACAAGTCAATAAGATCCTATACCTTGGCGACATGCTAATAAGTTATGGTGACTTTCTAGAAAACAACGCTCAACTGCCTTCTGCAAACTTTGTAGAAGAAATATGGGCACAGCAGCTGCGCTCAAAGCTGCCTACAATACAAGGAGCAGGAGGCCTCGATAGGGAAAGGCTGATCCAGCTGTCTGAAAATCCTCTTATTTTGCCATCAATCGACGAAGCATTTGAGATTAGCAAAAAACTTGGGTTAGCATTACATCCGAAATATTCGTTATACTGGGATACCATCAGTGTTGAAGAAGTACTTTACTTAAAAGACAGGCTATCCAATGATATACCGGTACTGCCTCTTGATAACAAACTAAAGGACATCTTAGAGCGATTAGGCGTAGCCCATTCTGTAATGCGCGACCAGATCAGGATTGACGAAAGCAGCCAAGTAACCTCGTTAAAAGAGCTTCTGGCTGGGCCATCTGTCTCATCTAATAGTGCAATAGAATTTATCAACAAGTCTACTGGCCTCGTCGTGATGCCTAAGTTTGCTTCCACAGTTGCTGTCAGGGTCGGTAGGCCTGAAAAGGCAGCCGAGCGTAAGATGAAGCCACCTGTGCATGTCCTTTTTCCAATTGGATCAAAAGGGGGCTCGACTAGGGACATCCTAAAAGCCTGCAAGGAAGGTTCATTCTATACTCAAATAGCAAACAGATATTGCAATAATTGTAGGTTACCATCTATCGGAACACACTGCAGGAACTGCGGCTCTTCTACGATGCTGCGTAATTTGTGCATCGTATGCAAAGGGGAAGTTGAAGAAGGTGAAAAATGTATGCGCTGCGGCAAAGAAGGTCGAACCTATTCATCAGTCAACTTTCCACTCAAATTTGCATTAGAGCAAGCAAAGAAAAAGCTAGGGGTAGATCCACAGGCACCATTCAAGGGAGTTAAGTCGCTCATGAGCATGCATAGATCTGCAGAGCCCTTAGAAAAGGGGATCCTGCGTCAAAAGCATGGTCTACACGCTTTCAAAGATGGCACGATTCGATTCGATGCTACTAATGAGCCCCTGACTCACTTCAAGCCAGCATGGATATCTACAAGCGTTGAAAAGTTGAGGTCACTTGGATACACACATGATTACCTTGGCAGAGACCTAACCTCGCTGGATCAAATTGTAGAGTTGATGATGCAAGATGTCATAATTCCGAGGGCTTCTGCAATGCATCTTCTCAATGCATCGAAGTTTATCGATGAAGAATTAGTCAAGTTATATGACTTAGAGCCATTTTATAGTGTGTCCTCGATTGATGATCTTGTTGGTCATCTGATTGTAGGCCTTGCACCACATACATCGGTAGGCATTGTTGGCAGGATCATTGGCTTCGCCGACTCACAAGTCTGTTTAGCATCACCCTTATGGCACTCTGCCAAACGCCGTGACTGCGATGGCGATGCTGATTCTATGATGCTCATTATGGATGCGTTATTGAACTTCTCCTACGATTTTTTACCCGACAAGATAGGTGGACTGATGGATGCGCCTTTACTTATACAGCCTGTAGTGCTACCGCATGAGGTCCAGCGGCAGGCGCACAATGTCGATATAGCAAGCGTATATCCTCTTACATTCTATGAATCGACGTGGAAGCAGGCTAAGGCTGCTGATGTAGCAGATATGATCGAAACTATAAAAAATAGGATAGGGGACGCCCACCAATTCTTTGGGTATGGCTTTACGCATCTAACCAACACACTAGTCACAAAGGCAGAGAGGAGCGCTTATTCTACTCTTGATACAATGGAAGAGAAGTTAAAAATGCAGTTTGATACTGCCAGACTGATAAACGCGGTGGATGCTGATGAGGTTGCAGCAATGGTGCTCACTACACATATTCTGCCTGATATAATTGGCAATATGCGATCATATTCTTCTCAAACATTTCGCTGCACAGCGTGTGGGGCTAAGTTCCGTAGGATGCCCATAATGGGCAAATGCATAGACTGCGGAAGTACATTGATTCAAACAGTGACAAGGGGAGCCGTTGAAAAATACCTTGGTATTGCGACTAGCATGTGCAAGCAATACAAAATTAATGATTATTTGCGCAGCAGAATTGAATCAATAGCAATGGAACTAAAATTGATCTTTAAGGAAGAAAAGCGAGCACAGTCGAGCCTTATGGAGTTTATGGGTGGTTAGTTAAGATCTCTCTACAAATGTGTTATAGACCCTTATAGCATCTTCTTTGTCCTTTGCACCGACAATAGTAGCAGCACCACTTAAGAGAAAGCTTACAGACATTTTTTCTGGGTTCACTGCGGTTATCCCGAGGTTGCCCCTCGTCTTGACCTGGTAACCAAGCGACTCGGCATTTTTGATTATAATATTCAAATTGATAGGTATAGGTTCTGTAGGAGTGACTGTCCATGTACGCTTACCCCTATCGCGCCCGCACAGCTCTTCAATTATCAGCTCGTTGGCCACCAACTTATTTTCTTTGGGAGCAGTCCCACATGACGGACACTCTTCCTGCCGGAACATTTGTATATGCTCAAACGATAGCTCGTTCAGATCTATGTAGAGTAATCTGTTTGCCAGCGCAGGTTCTCTGCCTATAATTATCTTGACTGCCTCTGATACTTGTATGCCTGCAACCAGGTACAATATCGATGGATGTACACCTTCAGTGCTGCATGCTGGCATTTCTTCTTCATTTAACTCAGGAAACATACAGCGTAGACATGCGGTCTTATTCGGTAGAATTGTGCATACCGATCCCAGCATGCCAAGCGCCCCAGCATAAATCAATGGAACATTATGCTTGATACATGCATCATTGAGAGCATATCGAGCATCAACACTATCTAACGCATCGATGACAATATCAAAGCCTTCGACAAGATTTTCCGCAGTATGTTTGGTTACAGATGTTGGAATTGGTTCTATCTTGACTGTTGGGTTGAGCTTGGATAGTCGCTCAGCTGCAGCCTCTACCTTGACGCGGCCTATATCCTCTTCCGTGTATAGATGCTGCCTATGTAGGTTGGTAACTTCAATAACATCTCTGTCTACTATACGTACTTTGCCTACTCCCATAGCTACTAGCTGTGTGGCAACTGGGTTGCCGATGCCGCCTGCTCCTACCACACACACATTCGCAGCCCTTATTTTTTCCATACCTTCAAAACCGATTTCTTCAAGCATCACCTGCCTGGAGTAGCGCTGAAGCTCCTCACTTGTTAACTCTGCTCCTCCTGCAACAGCTGGTAGGATATAGATAGAATCGCCATCCTTCAGCTGAGCAGATGTGCCACCGCTAAAGCGGACATTTTTCCCGTTGATGTAGATGTTGATAAGCGATCTTGGCTTGCCATTATGATCAAACACCCTTCGTCTAAAGTCGTCGCCCATCTGTTCAGAAACTTTTGCAAAGGCATCCTGAAGTTCTGAACTGTCTATTGGGATCTTTTTCTCTCCCTGACCTTTGTTCAATACTGATGGAACTACAAATTCTACCTTGGCCAATATTATCCCCTTATCATTGCTGAAACTTCTGTTACATCAGGCTTAATGGCATTTAGTTTTGGAAGTAAACCCATGATTGCTTCTGTAGCTTTAAGACCATTTCCAGTAACATAACAGACCACGCGTTCATCCTTATCTATCTTGCTTTCTTGAATCATCTTCCTGAGCACTGCAACTGACACGCCGCCAGCCGGTTCAGTGAAGATCCCTTCTGTATGAGCAAGCAGCATAATGCTGTCAGCGATCTCCTGATCGCTTGCTTCTTCTGCAAGACCATTGTATTGCTTTAGCCTTTTTAAAACATAAATGCCGTCACCTGGGTCTCCAATTGCCAAACTCTTGGCAATTGTCTCTGGCTGCTGGACAGGTATAACCTCGTCGCTATTACGCTTGAAAGCATCAACTATCGGCGCGCAGCCGCGCGGCTGTGCTGCAATCACCTTCATGTTCTTGGGGCTGTTGATTAGTCCGAGCGAGTGAAGCTCTTCAAAACCCTTACATATCGCGTTGAGCATCGCACCGCTTCCCACGGGGATTATCAGGCTATCTGGCACCTGCCAATTCATTTGCTCAGCAACCTCATAGGCAAGCGTCTTTGATCCTTCTACATAATACGGCCTCATGTTAATGTTAACAATGCCTATGCCCTTCTTATCTCCTACCATTGAACCAATTCTGTTGGCATCATCATATGTACCTTCTACGGCAACAAACTCGGCGCCATATGAAAGTGCCTGAGCAATCTTGACATGCTCAATGTCAGAAGGTGCAAAGATATAGCATGGTAGGCCGGCCTTGGCTGCGTGTGCTGCAGTAGCTGCTGCCAGGTTGCCCGTAGAAGCACATCCCACTGCCTTTAATCTTGTTTCCTTGGCTCTTGAAATTGCAACACCTGCAGGTCTATCTTTGAATGAAAACGTTGGGTTAACAGAGTCATTCTTGATATACAAACTTTTCAGCCCAAGCCTATCGCCTAGCTTGTCTGCGTGTTGCAAAGGTGTAAGACCCGCGTTCAAGCTTACAATATTGCTCTTGTCAGCAATAGGCAGGAGTTCAAAATAGCGCCAGTATGTCTTTTCTCTCAATTCAAAAGTATGTCTATTTATCGATAATTCCTTGTATGTGACATCTAGGGGGCCAAAGCAGTCGTCACATACATAGCGAAACTGTGGCTCATATTCTTTGAAACATTCTCTACACTTTAGCGTTCTGATACTTCCCATGATTTTCCTACTCTCCTTAACTTAGTATATGATTAAAACCTCTCTAACCATCATTTTAGTATTACTAAATTTATTGATGTCTTTATTTTTGTATTACTAACATTAACAAGGCGTGAGATTAAAGAAAAAAGAGCGTTACAACACAAATCATTTAGGTTTATTTGGCTATATTAATAAATTGTGGAAGCATGAGCGATTCCCAGTATGACATGCTGGCTTGTTTGAATCTACCATATACAAAACAGCATCAGAGTCACAGTCAACCAATATTTTGTGCACTGGCTGGACGTTGCCAGATTCCTCCCCTTTCATCCAGAGTTTGTTACGCGAGGTACTCCAAAACCACGCATTGCCTGTCCTGATGGTGTTAACAAGTGCTTCCTTATTGGCGTATGCTAACATCAGAATGTCTTTCGTCTTGCTGTCCTGTACTACGACAGGGAGAAGCCCTTTGCGCTTTTCAAATTCTATATCATTTAGCGATTTGACATTCATATACATATTCTGCAAGGGTTAGAGATAGAAATAAATCTAGTCATTTGAGAATGCTATAAGAACCACAAAATAAGAGAAGATTGCATGCCACCAGCAGCTAGCAGAATAATACGATTGTTTGGCAAAGTCAATTAAGAATTAGCAAAGTTTCTTGTGTACATTAATAAGATATGTTAATCTATCACTTCTGAGGTATCATTAACAAAATTTTTATCAAAAGCATTGCGGTGGATAATATTGTTTGAATGCGATAAAACACGGTATAACCTGTATTCTCCCAGGTGACGCCTGATTGTGGGATGTTCTTGAACGTATAATGCCTGAAGATCGGGTTCCGTGTATTGTTCAGGGCCTCTTTACGTTGAATTGAGATACAACTTACAACAGACAAGAAATAGGTCTGCCTGGCATTATACAAATGGCAATGAGACAATATATATAATACGATATCATGATATCATACATCATCAGCTACATATACGATTCTTGCACAAAAGAAGGAAAGGAAAAAGAGAAACAGAAGCCGTGAACATAGCGTTAAGGGGTGCCTATCATTACTATTCATCTCCCTTTACAATTCTACAGTACAGACAGAGATATATTCCCCTTGCGTCAAGATGCTGTCAGCGAGGTGGGGAAGCCAGGTTATCCCGGCGGGCTCATAACCCGCAGAGCGGTTTCCACTTTCAAAGTTACAAGTGGCCGTAAGTTCAAATCAACCCCTCGCTATTACTTTTTTCAAACAAGAAGCTCATCTTTTCAATGCCGTACCTTTGTAACGGCTTTGTCAGGTGTCTGTGTGCTTTGGGAGTCGGAATGTATAACCCGGTTCTGATTTTACGCTCCTGTGGCATTAGGATCTTTTTTGTATTGCGGTCTTTGTGCTTGCATTTATCGCACTGGTAGCCTTTATTCCTGCCCTCTGACTTCATACGCTTGCCACAGATTTTGCAGACTGGGTTCAATATTTGATAAACAGGTGCAAGCTTGAGTACTCGCAAATATTCAATATTTAGAATCTTAGGATGTTTGGTAGTTCCCTTCCTGACACCTACACCTATTTCAATTACATCATCAGCTTCGAGCTTGGTTGCTATATTTGTAAGACCAGTCGGTTCGTACACTGCTGCTGACATTTCTGCACCATCCTGATTAACTGTAAAAATTACATGACCTCCTTCAATTGAGTATGGCTTTCTGCTAACTTTACACTTAACATGGCCTGAGGTATACGCCTTGGACTTGGCAATCGTGATCTCATTTTGCAAGTGCATATTTGTTCCTTGGTTTGAGCGAAAGATTGTCCACCCATCTATCTCTTCTTCTGGGTGCAATGTAGAGAGTGCAGATGCAACTATATCTGGATTCTCGCCCCTTATGCCAAAGAAAACTGGGTCTGGACTATGTGGTGTAATTAGCACGCGCCCATGGTTTGGATCATAATTGTTGAAAGTATTAGGATATGTGTCCATGCAAAACTTGATGACGTCCTGCTTGTCTACTAGGCGGGGCTTGCCGTAGTTCTTCTGATTTCTATATGCAATTAGCTCGAAAGTATGATCACCATTCAGCAGGCAGCCCATTGCACCAAGCGAGCCAACAAGCCCTTGCCCATTTCCAAAGGTAAAGTATTGAATACCTGTGGCCTTGGCTACCTTTTCTGACATCTGCCTACTCATTACGTCATACATGCAATGTGCGCTAAACTCTTGTAACCTCGCAGGTATATTGTCACCTTCAAGGTATGCAACCCCTGGATTAGCTCCATTTCCAATAGCAGAACCCTCTTCCACTGCCTGTCTGATATAATCGATTACTCTTTCTGTGTCTTGTACCTTTAGACGCAGGCAGACTGCGCCATTACCCCTTGTCTTCCAAGGAATATTGGGATTAAGTCTGATCAATAATGGATAATCAATTAGACGTATGGCATATTTTTTCTTAAGGTATTCTATTACCTTAAATGCTAGGTGTGTGGTGCACAAACCATACCGCGAGTCAGTATCGTCAAACCCGACATGGAGTGTATACATGATGCCTCTTTCTTGCAGACAGGCTATATAGTCGTATAATTTCAAAGGCGTAGCATCTGCCTTCCTATAGTTCTGAGTTAAAAAGTAGAAGTGCGCCCTGACCTACAGGCAACTACCACTATAGATATTTATTTGATTTACGTTAACTGCCTCATTTGTTTTAAGTTTCTTTGATCGGTGTTATTGTTTACGACATAGTAAATCTTGTATTTACTCGCGTTCTATCCACCGACGCGCAGATATTGACATTCTATGATCATTAGTAAGAAAAGAAAAATTATCTAGGAAACAGACCGCATAAGCAATAACCACGCAACGGGATAAATAATAATTATTATAATTTCTATTCTCTTCTCTTGATAATAACGCTAGAAGACTGCCGTGCTTATTTATCGTGACTCTAAGAAAAGATAAAAGAGCATGAAGGTCATACCTAACAGGATGAGGAGACGCCATCCCGCGGACGTTGAACATCATGAATAACAATGAATTGATAAATCACCTATGCCTAACTAATCATAACATTGTTTACCTATAATGAATTCTTTGTCACATTGATAATTCTCTAATTCCGGAACCTTTATAGCTTTGAACTTTGTGATACTAATTGGGATGGCGGAAGAAGAAGAAGTAGAGACTGAGATAGTGGTCAAAGAGGAAAAAATTGATTTTGAAGTTGCTGCCAAAAAGAAGGCAGAAGATATAATAAAGCAACTTGAGAAAGAAACTGGTAAGTCTATTCCAGATGAACTACGGCAA
>JALZFS010000209.1 GCA_030861405.1 Thermoproteota archaeon
GACAAATTCTACTTATATGACAGATTAGAATTCAACGACGCTTTAAGGTATGCTGATGTAGCCGAGGACGTGGCTCATTTGGCTATGGATCTAGACCTTCATGAAAGCAGCGAACTCAGAAAACACCTTATTTATGCTTATAAGCTTCAAGCCAAAGATACAAGTCTAGAAGATATCGTGTATTTTTTAATGTGCTACAAAGCCTGCGTCAGAGTCAAGGTTTCATTGTTTCGGGCAAAAGGCAAGGATAAAAACAATTCTGATGATAGAAAAATAATTGATCAGGCAGAAGAAGATGCCAGAAGCCACATGGCACTAGCTGAATCATATCTAAAGCTGTTTTAGATATTTGGCGGCTCATTTTATTACCTCCTTCAAACTTCGACTAACGGATCTCCGCTTAGCGGCTATGGCTATCCAAAGTAAGGCAGCTTCATTAATGCAATGAGGCTTCAACTCCGTGCTGTATAAATGAAGAATGAATGGGCTAGCAAGCCCACGCAATTTGAATGGCAAGAAGAGCTTGTCCGGTTCCTAGATACAAAAATGAATCTGAACCATATACAACAACATCATTGACCTCTTCCTCACCATTGAACAAGAACAAGAACGAGAAGAAATGGGAGGATATGATCAACCAATCTGTTCATACCGCTGATGATGTGGATATTGGAGATATAGACGCACTGAGTCGAGACCTTATAGCTGTCAAAAGAGGGTATTTAAATGAACATTACTATTATGTGCCTATGACAAAAGTAGACGGGTGGGACGGCAATGTACTTTGGTTAAATATGACGGAAGACAATGTAAAGACAAATTATGAAAGAAAGATAGTGCCAGACCCATCAAGATATTATGTTAAAGAGTATCCAATATATAGCACACAATTTCCAGAGTTAAGACTAATTCCACCAAGGTACAAAAGACCCGATCGTAGTGCTGCAGTCATCCCTCCTGGTGACCCAAAAAATATGGATGTGCACTATGTGAGAAGACATTCAAAACTGAACAAGAATTGAGGGGCCATGTTGTATCATCTCATTGATCTCAAGAGCCGTAACGAAACAAGGAAAATCCGTCCATGATTAGATTTGCATTTTCACTTAATGCATATAATGCGAGCCTGATGGTTAGGAGCGCATGTGTTAGTTGAGCGATAGATACAAAAAGGAAAAGGCTGCAAGAGAAAACGAAAGGGAAGGAAAAGGAGATTACAATGATGACAAGAAGATAGCTTCACCTTCAGAAGAATCGATTGTGCCTAGTAACGCGAAAACAACAATTGAAGAAAAAGGAACAGGAGAAGAATACGCTAATAATGAGGAGTGTCAAGCAGAAAGAACTGCAAAAACAAAGCGATCATTGTCATCATCGTTAAAATCAATATTTGGTATCTTTGGCCCTGGTGTCATTACCGGTGCCTCCGATGACGACCCATCAGGAATAGCAACATACTCTCAAGCCGGAGCACAATTTGGCTTTGGGATGCTGTGGATGGTTCTATTTCTTTATCCTTTAATGACTGTAGTGCAAGAGATATGCGCAAGAATAGGTCTCGTTACCGGCAGCGGTCTAGCAGCAGTCATCAAGAAAAGACATTCAAAAAAGATTGTCTATCCAATAGCGAGCCTTCTTCTTATTGCAAACACAATAAACATTGGTGCAGATATTGGTGCAATGTCTGCCTCGGTCAGATTGATATTTCCACAATTACCATTCTTTTTAGTCACTCTAGCCTTTACTGCGTTTATCCTCTTATCAGAGATTTTTGTACCTTACAACAAGTATGTAAAAATACTAAAGTATCTCACTTTATCTCTATTTGCTTATGTTGCAACTACAATAATTGTAGGCGGCAATTTACAGCAAATTCTTATCAATACCATTGTCCCGCATATTGAATTTAATGCCAACTTTGCAATGTTATTTGTTGCAGTTATTGGTACGACTATTTCCCCTTATCTATTCTTCTGGCAGGCCTCGGAAGAAGCAGAAGAAGATGTTGCTAAAAAAAAGATAAAAGAGATAGGCAAAGGTAGGCCAAAGGTCTCAAAAAAGGAAATCAAGGTGATGAGAGGAGATGTTATGGTGGGCATGGCATTTTCTGTATTAATCATGTATTCGATAATGGTAAGTACAGCTGGGACAATGCATGCTAATGGTATAACTGATATTGCTACAGCAGATCAGGCTGCGAAAGCTCTTCAACCGCTTGTAAAATCATTTCCAAATGCTGGAGAAATAGCTGAGACAATATTTGCTCTAGGAATAATCGGTACTGGTTTACTGGCAGTTCCAGTCTTAGCTGGGTCATGCGGATATGCATTATCAGAGGCTTTTGGCTGGAAACAGGGATTAAGCCGAAAATTTGGACAAGCAAAATATTTCTATCTGATTATTGCAGCTTCTACGGTTATTGGACTGTGGATAAACTTTACAAATATTGATCCAATCAAAGCTTTAATCTATACCGCAGTAATCAATGGCATAATTGCTCTACCTATGCTCTTTGCCATTATGAGAATAGCTAATGATAAGAAAATCCTTGGAAAAGATATGGCAAACCACAGAATATCAAATGTTCTTGGATGGGGTGCTTTTATTGTTATGACCGTATCAGTTTTGATATTATTTGTCACTTGGGGAAGATGAGTTCGTAAACTTGCCACTCTCTCCGAAACTTCGACGTGGCAGATATTCGATAATGATGCACTCTCTCTACCCATCAATAAGCAGTTTTAAAGATTTTATATTTCCTTAGATTATCATCATCATCATCACTCTGTGTGGTCAACCATTAGAGGCTAATCTGGTCTGTATTTGGCTTTGTTTTGGTGGATTCAAATTCACGCGGGTTTGGTGGGATGCAGCTGAAAGTTCAGACGAATCTCTCAGGATCGCAATCAGAGCTGTAAATTACAAAGAACACGGGCATAATCGGTTTTGTCGCTGTTTCTGCGGTTCATATATTTTCTGTCCAGTTATGTCCTTCATATCTATTGTACTATTTCCTTCAATCCGAAGATCGTCCACATATTCCAAATTCAAAACAATGAAACCGTTGCTATTGCAGCCCGCATTGCAACTAGATACTGCCGCCTATCTGCTCTACTCGTACTTTGGCAAATGCGCTCTTTGCTCTGTAAATAAGAGTTCTCATCTTAGCAGGGTCTTTTCTTCTTGAAAATCTGTCAATTTTAACTCCACTGTTTACATCAACGGCATATGGTCTTACTGTGAAAATAGCATCTTGGATATTTTCTGGAGTTAAACCTCCTGCCAGAACAATAGGCAAGAGACTTTCGTCTACCATTCTTCTTGATATTGTCCAGTCGTGAGTTATTCCTGTTCCTCCAATCCGATCTTCTTTAAGATTAACACTATCGACGATAATTGCATCAGCCGCTTTGTCATAGTCATGTAGCTTCGTTAGTGCTCCAATTCCATCAATATGAATAACCCTGATCAATTTGATCCAAGGAAACTGCTGTCTAACTTTTTCCATCTCCTTAACTTCAATATCCTCATGAAATTGAATAGTAGATATGCTTTCTATCATCCCAAGTAATGAGATTATGGATTTGGAATCGGCAATGTGTGTGACCATGACTGAAGATACAAATGGTGGCAATAATGAAATAATTTCTTTCGCCTCATAGGGAGACAGTTCATCTTCAGTTTTATGCTTCATTCCTACTTGAAAACCTAGAGCGTCGGCACCAAAACTAACCGCCTTTTTAGCATCATCCAAGTTTGTTATACCACAGATCTTTACCTTCGTGGCCTGGGATACACCTCCAAGTCATCGTTGAGATATTGTAGGGCTCCTTAAAAGGAATAGCTTTATTCCAGAAGTTGATGATAAGAATGAATCGGGATTTCACTGTTTGCCAGCGGTATAATAGATAATGTGTTGTCTGCTTTGCATTGAGAACAGTGACTCGGTGTGTTAAACTGGAACCCCCTACAGAGGCACACCAGTGGCAATTTTCAGAGAACAAATGACCTTGGAAAATGTTCGTTTATCTTCGTTAGCGCTATCTGGCTTGACATTTTCTATCCTTCCTGCATTTTTCATCTGGAATATTAAGTTTAAACCAAACGTAGGAGCTGCTGATATTTTTTTATCGAAATAACATTAATGACTTATATCGCGCCAGATATACTGAATATGACAGAAGGTGGAAAAAAAGCACTAAAGCAGACAAGAGACCACAACTGGGACTTGGAAAGAATGCAATTTGAAAAAGACAAGGGAAACGTATCAAGTGAGCAAGACTACGTTAACAAACAGACTAAACAAAGAGAAATTCAGGCAGATATGAACAAAGAAAAGATTTCATCAAAAGATACCGATGATGACGCAAAGCTGAGAACTACATCAGATAAGGAGTGCTAAAACTAACTCTGATACGTGTTGCCGTTGGTCTAAAGATTATTCTCTCTCTGCATTATCAGCCACAGTCTTTCCTGTGCCTGCACGTTGTTGATCTCATAGTCAGTTATGACTGCAAAACGAGTATTACTATAGCTGCGTCAAGCAATTTGACGCTCCTAGCTGATGAATATCTTGTTCTTTTTACTTTTCCTATTTTTATTTAATCTTCTAATTACATCATAGCTGAAATGAGTGGCGAGAGGCTTTTAGTTATCGCCAATTAGCCTATCATGGCAATTAAAAGCAAATCGAAAACCTCTATATCAACTTTCATTAATAAGACCCCCACCAGATTGCCACTACCTTTTGCTATCTGACTTCCTCTATTAGAGAAGGCCTTAAATCATTGGGCATGCAATCTCATATAGTGAATTAGGAGAGTATGTCAGATATCATACCAAACTGGGAAACAATAATTCACAAAAACGCCAGAACAAGCGATGGTGGAGATGCGGGCAACATAATTGATGTCGAAGCGGATACATTGATTCTGGAAAGGGGACCTACAGCAGAATATATCATTCCAAAGTCAGCAGTAGAAGGATTTGACGGCTCAGAGGTATCGTTAACCATTTCCTTGAAGGAGCTAAATAATCAGTACAGAAAGAAGTAAGGGCAGCGGGTAAATCCAACAGACTAGAATAGTAGGGGTTCTTCTTACTGTTCGTGAGTGAACCATACGTCATTATAATTAGTTTTGTCATTATCATTCTACAATTCAGCCTTATCACTCTCATAATGTTAACGGAGCGTCAGCAGATAAAAGTCGAAAGTCACCGCGAGGATATCTGGAAAGTACATTCTCGAGAATCCTATTTTAGGGGCGTTGGCCACACTCAGAAGGTTTTACTGCAGCCGACGTCAAGTTAACAGAAGCTTACTGCCTAAGTAGGTACAAAAGAGGATACTAGACTACCTATTTTGATAAGAGCATATGATGTGCCACGGTCATAGTAAGAAGTTTCCCAATCCATGTGATGATTAAAATAACCGCGAACAGCAAACGAAGAAATATCTTTGAGCATCAAGCTACGACCAGCAACAGCCGAAGATGCCAGACAATGCGGCGAGATTTGCTATCGGGCATTTAAAACTATAGCGGATGAGCATAATTTTCCGGCTGACTTTCCCTCCCCCGAGCTTGCCGTCACAGCCTTGTCTGGACTTATTGCAAATCCTCACTTTTATGGAGTTGTTGCAGAACTTGACGGCCAAGTAGCAGGCAGCAACTTCGTCGATGAACGTTCTATCATTGCCGGCATAGGCCCAATTACAGTTGATCCAGTTGTTCAAAATCGCGCAATAGGGCGTGAGCTAATGCAGCATGTTTTGACAAGAGTTGAGGAGCGACGTTTCGCCGGGGTTCGATTGGTCCAAACAGCCTATCATAACCGTTCGCTTTCTCTGTACACAAAGCTAGGGTTCGTGGCCCGCGAGCCGCTATCTGTCGTCCAAGGACAGCCACTTGGGGTACAGATCCCCGGGTACATCGTTCGCCAGGCAAAAGCAGAAGACTTGAGCGCCTGCAATCAGCTATGTCTAAGAGTGCATGGACATGACCGTAGAGGCGAGCTACATGATGCGATCAGTAATGGAACGACCACATTAATAGAGCATAACGGTCG
>JALZFS010000214.1 GCA_030861405.1 Thermoproteota archaeon
CTAGTGTGCGTGTGGTGGAGGTGCACCGCTTTTAGCCAAGGCTTCATTGAATGTGCCAGCAGCCTTTTCATGAAACTCTAGATTTGACTGGTCGACCTTTACTGCCTGCGGAGGACACACAGACACACAGGCCATGCACCAGATGCAGTCATGCTCTCTGATCGGATCTGCCTTGTCTGTATAGTCTTTGCGTTCCTCTTTGACAGAGCTGCCTGTACCTGCACTTGTACTATTTGCCATTTGGGCTGGAGGAACATCGTTCTCTGTTCTATACCATTGAAATACTTGAACAGGACAGGCTTCAATGCAAGCGCCATCAGCAACGCAAGAGTCCCAGTCGACAGCTACCATTGTACCATGAACACCTAAAGGAGTCTGCTCTTCTCCTCTTGCTTGGAATGCAGATTTGACTTCCTCATTTTCTGAAGCCTCTTTGAGCGCTCCAGGCCCCCATACAAAATGAAAATGCTCTCCGTCTGTGTGTTGGTGCTTGCCAATCGGCTGATGATTTCTTGGAAAGTCTGGATCTATTGGCATTTCTTTCTCAAACTTAATCAAGTTCGATGTTATATAAACTGTTTGCGAGAAGGCAAAAGTAGAACTTTTTGGCTACAAAGATTCTTTCTCAAACTGCACGTTTAGCTTATGATCCAATAGCTTTGCCTTAACAAGTCTCATACCAGCAGTCGCAACAGGCAATGGAACAACATTAGCTATCCGGCCAGTCACAGTCTTCACAGTTATAGTGAGCTGATCGCCATAACGCTCTATGCTGAAGTCATCTTTCTCACTAAATGGTACCTGAACCGTCATATTGATTGCAGTTCCCTTATTTACAAACATGTAGGGTTCACCACGGTAGAATACCTTGGAGGGATCATCATCGTCAAAGAGAACTTTGCCATGCCTACGTAACATCTCAGTCCCGCGAAGCTCAGTATTGTATAGCTGCACTTCTCTTATGGGCAAGGGATAGAAATTGGACTTTGCTTCTTCCACTTTTGACCTCTGAAAGCTTGCCCAACGGGCATAGTATTCATCTGACGAGTTGGCCATAATTTTATTTATTACTGCCATGTCAACATTGATCCCATAGAGGCTTGTAGACATAAGAACCCGCTTGGCATTTTCAATGCTGAATGTGTCAGGGTTTGCAACCAGCCTAACAGATGTCCTGTCGTTGTTATTAATAAGGTCTGCAAGGTTGTTGAGTCTATCAAGCAGATCCATTTCGCTCTGTAGGACATCCTTGGGCGGTGTCGGCATTCCAGTAAACGGCTGGAGAACCTTAGCAAACCCGCTAAAAATGCCAGCAAGTCCTGTCAGCTTTCGACCTATGCTGCCTACAAGCTTAGGAAAATATAGATATCGCAAGGCTTCACCGGACGCAGGCATATCAAGTACCACCGCATCAAATGTTTTTGTACGCTCGACTTCCTCTACTTTTAATAGAGAAAATAACTGGGTCATACCAGGCAGCATTGCAATCTCGTATGCAAGTGTCTCATCTATACCTTTAGCCGAAAATAAAGCTGCGGTATACGAAAGTATAGTATTATATTGACGGCTCATTTCGAGGACAGGGTCTATTTGTAGTGCGGTCAGCTTTGGCAACACCTGCTTTGGCTCGTGGCCGACATAGGACATTATAAAAGCATCACTTAATGTATGCGCTGGATCTGCTGAAATTACAAGCGTCTCATGACCACGCTCGGCCATCTTGATTGCAGTAGCACAAGAAGTTACGGTCTTGCCAGTACCACCTTTTCCAGTATAAATTATCAGCCTCAATAAGAAAAAAAGGTAGGCAAGCCAATAAAAGAGTTTAGAAGATCAGCAAAGAAGCAAGCAAGAAAAAAGATCAGCTGACGTATGCCCGCTCTGCATGCTGTGTAATATCTAGTCCGATGTCTTCTTCCTCCTCCTTAACCTTGAGTCCCATTGTGGCATCAATTAGCTTCATTATCACAATGGTGCCACCAAAGCCCAGAGCTGCTGCAACTCCGATGCCAAGTGCCTGTACAGCCAGCTGCATTGGATTTCCATATAGCAATCCATCTGGACCAGCGGGGTTGATAAGAGTGCTTGCAATGATGCCTATGGATAGCGCGCCCACTATGCCAGTTATGCCGTGGACGGAACTGACATCAAGCGCATCGTCGATCTTCCAATGCTCTTTCAACAACAGGATTGCATAGTAGGAGGCAAATCCAAGGACAATGCCAAGCAGGAAGGAGTTCTGGGCACTAATGAAACCCGAAGCAGGCGTTACGCCTGCAAGTCCTGCAATTGCCCCATTTATGGCGGCTGTAGTCGATGGTTTGCCCGCCCGCTTCCAGGAAAGCGCTATCCAAACAACTGCTGAAGTAGATGAGGCAATATGGGTCACAAGCAAGGTATTTGCAGCAAGCGACCCAGATGCAAGTGCACTGCCAGCATTAAACCCAAACCATCCAATCCAGAGCAGAGTTGCGCCAATAACCGCAAGCGGTATATTGTGGGGCACCATAATATCAGGACCAAAATTCTTCCTGCGTCCAAGCACTAGTGCAGCTGCAAGGGAAGCAAGACCGGCACTTGTATGAATCACAATACCTCCAGCAAAGTCAAAGACTCCCAATTGTGCAAGCCATCCTCTTCCCCATATCCAGTGTGCGAGTGGATAGTAGATGAAGATACTCCATGCTAAAATGAAGACGAAAAACGCGCTCCACTTGACCCTTTCGGCAAAGGCACCAGTAATAAGCAAGGGTGTGATGACAGCGAACATCATCTGATAAGTGGCAAACGTCACGCCAGGAATGGTCGGTGCGTAGTTGAGTGATTCATTAAAAGGCACATTGTTAAAGAACAGCCAATCGAAACCACCAATAAAGCCATTGTGAGAGGGCCCAAAAACAAGGGTAAACCCAACAACAAACCAAAGAGTAGAAAGAATGGCAAGCCCAGAGAACGTCTGCATTATTACGGACAACGAGTTCTTGCCTCTAATGAGACCAGCTTCAAAAAACCCGAGTGCTGGTGTCATCAACAGGACAAGGCCGGTGGAGATCAACATCCAGGTAGTATCTCCAGTGTCTATGGGCATTACCGCTCTACTTGATTTAGAAATAATATAAAAACGCATCGGCAGCTATGATATTTTAAACAAATTTACAAATTTTACGACATGGCAGTTGTCTTTTAAATTATAGATTTTAGACTAAGTGCCATATGCTCTATATCTGCTTCTGTAACTTGAGGATGTACTGGTACGGACAGCACGTGATCAGCGCACCATTCTGTTGCAGGCAGCTTTGTTTTTGGCGCGACTTGCAAATAGAATGGCATATTGTGCACTGGTGGGCTATAATAGACAGTAGCTGCAATATTGTTTTGTAGAAGATAGTCCTTTATTCTATCCCTGCTGTCTTGAAATGCAATAGTGTAGAGATACCAGTTATACTTTTTATCGTCACTTTCCTCCGGGATTTTTAAGCCGTATTTCTTTGAGGAAGAGGAGAAGGATAAAAGGAGCTTGCTTAAAAGCTCTGCGTTGTGTCTTCTGATCTCTAGCATCTTATCCAGCTTTTGTATCTGCACCTTGGCGACTGCTGCGCTTAGCTCCGGTAATCGAAGGTTCAGACCAAGCATACTAGTATCATGGCCTTCAATCATACCATGATTCCTTATCATCTTGAGCTTATCAGCAAGCTCATCGCTGTCTGTTGCGACTGCGCCACCTTCACCGGCTGTAAGCACCTTGCTTGCATACAAACTGAAGCAGCCTAGCGTGCCAAATGTTCCAGTTTGCTTCTTTTTATAAGTTGATCCTAATGATTGACAAGCGTCCTCTATAAGATCAAGAGAATACTTATTGGCCAGCTCACTGATCTCATCTAGGTCTGAGGGATGGCCGTACAGGTGGACAGGTAGTATTACCTTAGATTTATTGGTGATCTTGGATTTTAGGTCAGAAACATCCATAGTGTAGTCGTCTTTTTTGATATCCACAAAGATAGGTCTGCCCCCTGCTGCGACCACAGCGTTGGCTGTGGCTACAAACGTAAACGATGGCAATAGTACTTCATCGCCTTGTTTTATGCCAGCAGCAAGTAGAGCGGCATGTATTGAGGCAGTGCCAGAATTGACAGATATGACATTTCGCGTTTTCAAATAGCTTTTAAGCAACGACTCAAACTGACGCACTCGCTTGCCTCCATCACGTGCAGCTGATGTAAGTGCATTCTCCTCAAGCACACTGGTTACCTCAAGTTTTTCTTCTTCACCCATCCACGGCTTGTTAATAGGAATCATACTAGACGACAATGATGTATGTGGAGCCACAATATCTCATCATAGGGCATTTGTGCTTATAACGAGTCCCATGACAGAAGTGAAGGGGAATCATAATGACAGCGGAAAGGGTAGACCCATATACATATTTGTGATTATATAATTTCTCGAAATACATCCAAAAGAAGCAAATAATGACGATAGATGTAAGACATTTTATAATTTTCAGAGTTCTTCTATAGGAAGACATCAAGCCTTTACATTACTATATTATGTACGCTACCAGCATCTTTAGACACCTACAAATACAGTAACTATCATGTGACAGATCTTCACAGTGTGAGTGTCTATAACCAAAAGAATGACAAAAAGAATGAAGGATATCAAGTTCCTGAAGGGAAGAAATTCTCACCATTCAAGGTACTGCATATCTAGATTGATGGAAAAATATTATCTATTCACTACTGCAAAATTTCTGCAGCCTATTCCCAGCCACTTTATCTTGCTGAATCTATGTCAGTAATTGAATTTATGAAATCAATGTATACGATCTGAATAATAATGCGCGGCACAGACTCAAATCATGGCAAAGAGGGCCAACCTCATGTGCAAACAGAATAATTACATAGGCCTAAGGTACACTAACCTACTTTTCCACGGGGACAATCTTGAATGCATTAATTATTTGCTAAATCATGGTTTTGAAAACAGGATAGATCTTGTTGTCATCGATCCTCCATTTCTCAGCGGCGAGCGCTATTCACATCGGATTAAAAACGATAGCAACCTTGCCTTTGAAGATATAATGAAAGAGAGCCAGTACTTTGATATGATGCAAGAGCGCTTGAGTAAGATTCTCAGACTGATCTCATCTTCTGGATCTATTTTCATTCACTTAGATTGGCATGCTAACCACTACATCAAGGTAATGATGGACCAGATATTTGGAAGTGCAAATTTCAGAAATGAAATAATAGTAAAACGCGGACGCAGAAAGAATTTACAGTATCAATTTCGTTCAATAGATCGAATGCACACTGGCTACGATACTATCCTTTGGTATTCAAAGTCGAGCGATACCAAATTCCACCCACCACTTGCAGAGCACCATTCAAGGGCAAGATGGATGGGCTTTTGGAGTAATGTGGACAGGCCTACAATGCGCTACGAGATCTTTGGATACAAGCCTTCAAGGGGGCAATGGAAATGGGCAAAAGAAAGGGCGTTAAAAGCAATTGAAAATTACCAGATCTACGAGAGGAAATTCTCGCATATGGTGCTTGAACAATACTGGAAAGCGACCAGCAAGAAACTAGAGTTTGTCCGTAAGCGTCCTAATGTTAAATATGCCGAATACTGGATTCCCCCCAAGACACACAAGATAATTGATAATATCTGGCTTGACATTGAAGCGTATAATTATTCCACTGGTTACGGTACTGAGAAGCACATACAGCTTTTGGAACGAATAATTAGTCAATTTTCAAAACCT
The DNA here is from genome assembly GCA_030861405.1 of Thermoproteota archaeon. Taxonomy (GTDB): domain Archaea; phylum Thermoproteota; class Nitrososphaeria; order Nitrososphaerales; family Nitrososphaeraceae; genus Nitrososphaera. The sequence goes on from JALZFS010000214.1 coordinate 5,768, forward strand.
AATGATCTGATTGCTGACTTTTTCTGTGGCTCTGGCACAACGCTTGTAGCCGCAGAGAAGCTTGGCCGCAAGTGGATTGGATGCGATTCATCGCCTGCAGCAATGGCAGTTATGAAAAATAGGCTTTCAGGCAATTATATCCTATTCGATATACATTAATTAAACAGGAAGGCAGCAGAGCTTCCTGTGCAAGCACAGCCTGCTAATGACTACGAAGCCCTACTAAAGAAACTGCAAGACAAAGTGGATAACACTACCAAGAAGGCAAGATCAAGGCTAGAGATTCCCACTCCACAGATAATTTGGGTGGGCAAGAATACTATTTTCCGCAACTTTATGGACTTTCCAAGGGCACTACGAAGGGATCCTGAAAAATTTCTCCTGTACCTTAACAAAGAGCTGGCAAGTGCAGGATATATAGCTGGGGAGCGCATGATATTTTTGGGCCGTAAGACACCGTCATCATTTCAGGCACTTATTGACCGCTACATCAAGGACTATGTGCAGTGCCCTGTGTGTGGAAGCCCAGATACTCATACCGAGAAGAGCAAACCAAAGGTTGCTTTTTTGATTTGTGAGGCATGTGGTGCCAAATCATCAATAAAAGGTAACTATGCTTAGACCTAGAACCCTACTCATTGACAAAAGCTGTAATAAGATCTTGTTTAAACAAAGCAACAGATAAAAATCTACATTGAGAAAAGAACCATCTGCTTAAGGCACCAATATCCATGTAGATATACAGACAAAGTATTTTGAATAATAATGCATTTCTATGTGGCATAGACATAATACATATAATACACAGGTAAATAGAGCAATTTATCAATCTCAAACGTTTGACCTAATTCTCCTTTTATTGCTGCCGCCAATAGACCAAAAAGTTGAATTTGGTAGTTACTTCTTGTCTGTTATGCAGACTAGCTTTTAAAAGCTACCATGACAGAGTCTCATTTAACATAAGGGCCAATAGTGCAGCTCTCAGCTCTTTTCCATAAGACGCCTGCTTGAAATAAATTGCATTTTTCGTATGATCAACTGATTGCGAAATTTCGTCCATCCTTGGCAGAGGGTGCATGATTGCTATGTTCGACTTGGCCTTTGCCAATGTATTTTCATCTATTGTATACGTTCCCTTTACCTTTTCATACTCCTGCAGATCAGGGAAGCGCTCACGTTGTATCCTCGTGATATAGAGGACATCAGCCTCCGATAACACTTCGTCAAGCTTGCTATGTTCCTTTATCCTAAGTTTGCCTTGTATTTCATAGATCGACTCTTTCCTTATCCTCAAGGTAGGTGGTGATACGAGATGAACCTCTACATTATAATTGGCAAGTCCATAGAGCAGCGAGTATACCGTTCTTCCATATTTTAGATCACCCACTATTGCGACAGATAGGTCATCGATCTTTCCTTTTTCTTTTAATATAGTATACAGATCGAGCAAGGCCTGCGTAGGGTGCTCTTCACTCCCACTTCCGGCATTTATCACAGGATTCTTTGATAGCTCGGCGGCAAATCTACTTGAACCGTCTAGTGGATGACGTAATACGATGACATCGGAATATAGATCAATAACTCTAATAGTATCAGCAAGACTCTCCCCTTTTTCTACTGAAGAGGACTTTAGATCAGCAATGCCAATAGAGCTTCCGCCAAGTGATGCCATTGCGGCTTCAAAGCTCATTCTAGTTCTGGTGGAAGGCTCATAAAAGATATAGCCAAGGGTTCTTCCCTTCCCAAGCTCGCCTCGCTTATCCGGAGTCAGACGGCTTATATTGTTAGTGGCATCGAATACAAACTCCAAGTCATCCTTGGCAAAATCTTTTATGGAAACAATATCTCTGTCGTAAAACGGATTAGACATGTCTACTACTACCACCTTCTTACCTCAAGCAGTCTATAATAAACACTATGACTTTGGAACTTGCTTAGTTTTAAGCTAAAGTAATGCCATAATTATTAATCCAATCCAAGGATTGCTTTTTATGACTCTTCCAAATACAAAAGAGGTTCCCCTTTTTGCTAATAGTTTGTCTTTGTCAGCCTTTGCTTTAGGTGAATATACATATTTCATCAAGACCAATTGGAATAAGAGACATCTTTTGTTTTTCAAGACATCGATGGCAATACATAATATTATAGTCCTTATTTGATTCCAAAATTCTAGCAATTAGAAGACACGACTCGCAAAGTGCAAAATAGTAGCAGTCATTTCGGTCGCTTAAATCCTGTTCAATTGCAGGTAATATAGCAGCAGACATCATATCTCTTCATACGAAGGTCTTCGTAGGTATTCTTTGTCGGTAATAATCCCTAGTATCTCAGAATCTATAGAGTATAATATAGTCCTACATTTTATATGAGAATGAAATTTTTAATTGTGATGATTTTATGTGCAATGAGGTTGAGTGGAAACTCCGATAACTGTTAGCGAATCTCAGACCCCCTCTTCAAGATAGTTATGGAGCCATACCATCGACCTCTATTATTCCCATTCTAACAAGACTTTGAATGAGGTCGCTGTTGCTGTTTATGTCATACTCTGTATAGTATTTGTCTTCATCAGATATCGTATTTGATATATTTTCATTCTTACTATATTACTTAATTGCTCGGATCTTGAAAGATAATCACCATATACTCCATAAGATAAAACTTGTTTGCCATTCATATCTACCCCACTGCCAAGAATAGCAATAATATCCACTATGACTTTCGGATAATTATTTTTTCAGACTGTCGTTTGCAGTTTGATAGTTTTCCATCAGCTCTCTATATATTGTAAGGATTATATTGTTTTCCAGATACTTGTTTTTCTTCCCTTTAATGTCTTCTGTAGATATATCGGGTGCGGTAGATAACATAAGAAAATCACACAGTTGAGACAGAGGATGTTAGATCTAAGGTAAAGAAAATCTGCCACTATTTTTAGTGTTACTAGACGTTTGCGATATATGCCGATGAAGGCAATATTTTGCGAATATAGCTTCCCAATCTGTCTCTTAGCCTTGTC
>JALZFS010000215.1 GCA_030861405.1 Thermoproteota archaeon
ATTTCGAGAATCTTTCAACTTTAATCGTTATCCATAGTCAAATATGATGTTTGTCATTAGTTTACGACATGCAAAAGCTCAATAACTTAGCTGGACGGGAAAATGATAAGGGTAAAGATATTGGCAGCACTCTGGCATCAGACAGATTTCCAAGTACCCTAGATAGCTTTTGGTTCTCAATTAACTCCAATATCATTGTAAATCCTTTTGATTTTGTAACAGTTGGACATATCTTCGATACAAGAACAATTGGAATGGTTAAGGAGCTTGTAGCCGCAGAGAATGTTGGAACAGCGGCTAAAGTCGATGTGATGGCAAATACTGGAGTGGAAGACGAGTCAGGAAAGATCACTAATATTGGTATGCCCGTGGGACCTGAAAAATCTGTCAGGTTTGCTACTGCGGAGGAAGTAATATTCGCACTTGGAATCCCTGATATGAAAAATCCTGTCCCTGCTGGAGTAATAGAAATGACAAACGGTCTACAAGTGCCGATATCGTTTGACATCTCATATCTGCTTGGCCCAGACACCGCACATGTTAATGCAGCCGGCATCTCTGGTAACCTAAAAACTTCATATGTATTTTTCCTTTTACAGTCGACATATCAGCGACTTCTGAAAAATCGGCAGGATGACGCAGCGATAATAATATTTAACACAAAAGACGAGGATTTGCTGCACATTGATGAAAAAAAGAAGGTTAAGGAAAATACCAAGAAATTGTTCGATCTGTTAGACCTCAATACTGAGCCGTTTGAAAACGTCCTATATTTTCTGCCGAGGGGAAAAGATGGCAGACCTAACTCTGCTGCTATACCACGAAATTCTAAAACATATTCATTTGGACTTGAGGACATATACGATAGATTAGATCTTCTATTTGAAACTAATGACGATAGCTACAACATTTCCTCAATATTGAACTATATTTATGAGGCATGGCCTTTGATGTCCAAGCACAAGCAGGTAAGAACATGGGCCGATCTCTATGAATTCAGAGAGTATCCTTTGGAGGTAGTGGCGCATAAATCGACACTTCTTCGCTTCCTCGGCCGCCTCCAGAGGTTTCGCAAGTCGCCCATGTTTATAGACCAGAAAGTCACAAGTACTTACCTTGGAAAGGAGATAAAAAGAATCAGACCTCGCGATGTTTTTGTCATCGATATAGCCATGATTCCCACATTAGAAGAACAGAAGTTCGTAGTAGGGGATGTAATGAAGAGTATTGATGAGTTGTATTCGGTACGGCAAAGCAGCAAGAGGCCTCAATATATTCTGATTTTTGTTGATGAGATCAATAGGTTCATCCCCAGATCAGAAGGCAAAATGTCTACTGTAGCCGAGCAGGTCATGAGGACTGTGGTTGCAGGCACTTCACGAGGAACGATCCTTTTCTCTGCTCAGCAGTTTAAAAGCAGAGTAGATCCAACGTTGAATGAGGGAACTGGCATGCATGTAATGGCCAAGCTAGGTATGTCTGAATTGTCAACTCCCTCCTACTCCATGGTAGACGAAAGCACAAAGGCAAACATTGCGAGGCTCAACAAGGGCGAGCTTGTAATGATACACCCTGCGCTCCGACACCCTATCAAGATAGTATTTCCCAAGGCGCCGTTTAGGAGTGGTTAACTAGTCAGCCAACCTTCAAGAACTTATCTGTGTTCCTCCGGACAAGCGGAGTTATCTTTTCCATTATGATATTGTGGACGCTATCTGCTGCCTCTACGTCAAATGATAAGAGGAGCACGTAATAGAGACGGCTGTTCTGATCCGCAATCGGAATTGTTGCTCTAATAAGGTTAGCGTAATTTGACATAGCATAGTTGATCTTTCCAAGCAGATACTCCCATCGAAGGCGGGTATATTGACGAGTTGCGGCAGTGATTGCATATTGTGCTCTTTCTTCTGGGTTAAGAAGCGGCCTAAGACCCTTGCGTTCAGCTATGGCTACAAGATGGCCATCTCCATCTGCAATGCCAGCGAACCTTATCGACTTGTCAAGGGTAACCACCTTGTCACAAAATTCCTGAAAGAACTGCTTCATTGACTCCCTCTCCAAGAGCACAGTATATTTGATTTTCGTACGATATAAGCAAATGCTTAAATTGGCTGGCTTCAGCAGATTTTGTGCTTTGTCTGATCATGAGTTTGCAGTGATGCAGGACCGCAGGAACTCTCTTTTGAAAAGGCGCGAGGTAAAGGCTCTGTTCCAGGGGGCCGCGGGAACAATCAATAGAAGTCAAGCAGTTGAGAAGATATCTAGCCATCTCAATGTCGATAAGAAGCAGGTTGTTCCAATGGATCTTAGATGTCAGACCGGTATGGTTGATGTTCATGCTTTATTTTATATATATGACGACGAACACGAGGCTGCTAGGCAGCTACCTCGTTACAGACTGTTGAGAAGACTTGCAAGAGAGGACAGGAAGAAGATCTTGGATGAAGAAAAGGCTGCAAAGCTCAAGGCAAAACAGGAAGCTGCCACTTCCAAAGGCTCCGGTGCACGAGGTAGGAGATAACAATGGCTGACAAAAAAACTTCGGGCAAAGGTGAGGTCGCTGTATATAAATTCTACAATGTACAAGGTGACAAGGTGACAAGGACAAAGCGTGACTGCCCGCGATGTGGCAAAGGAACCTTCATGGCAGAGCATAAGGATAGGTTTACTTGCGGTAAGTGCGGCTTTACCGAATTCACCCACAAGGAAAGCAGCAAGAGGAATAAAAAATAAACCTCTACTTTGCAATAGCTTTTATTTCTTTTTTGATTGTTCGTGCTATTGAGGGTACAAGAATGGGATAAAACGATTCAATATACCTATTGCTCTTTGCAATGCGAATGATGTTGTTTGGTTCTCCTACACTCATGTACCCTTTAAGAAATTCTTTCGTTATTGTGGCTGCCATGGTGCTGTTGCGAGTTCTCTTTAGGCTCCAACTGATGAATTGCACAATATCCCATGCCTGATCACCGGCCTGAAAGATAAACTGCTCTGTGTCCGTATAGTAGAGTCCCTTACCACTGACAATGATGTTTTTGGGCTTGATGTTCCCAAATGATGCACCGCTCCTGTGGATTTTTGCAATATCTGCTCCTGCTTCACTGATCAAGACAGGCTCCTCTTGTTTACGCTCTATATAGTCCCTTATTACTTCAGCAAGTGTCATACCCTCTACAAATTTAGTCACCAGGAGTTTCTTATCAAGAACAACTGCTTCAATTATTGGAGAGTTCAGACCCAGGCGACGTATATATCGAATTGCCTTGTATTCTGAACCAAGCCTGAAAAGTGGATCCATCTTGAACCTCTTTACCGGTGCGGTCCATAGACTTAGCATAGCCCATTTTAGTGCTTTTGATTTCGCAAGCTCTTTGACTGCGATTTTGTATTCCCCTGAGCTGTGTTTGATAACATAAAGTGTGGTCCTGCTAGTCACATCGCCAAGCTGTCTCTTCTTATAGACAGAATAGTTGTCAAGGGGCTCTGCTAGACTGTCAAGCCAATTCGTACCATCGACTACCAATCTGCCCTCTGGAAGTCTCCAATATGCTCTTCTTGGATGTGAGATAAAATCAGGTGCTCTCACTGTCTCACTTATGTGACGCCTAATTTTGGACTCTGCCTCATTGGCTGCAAGATGCATAATTGTTCTTCCCGCATAAGTGTGTACAAAATATGATCTGAAGTCTTTTAGCCTTCTTCCAAGCTTTAGGCGGATCATTCTTTTTTCTACACTTGTATGCTTATCAGATATCTGTAAAAGATCATCTTGCATTATTGCTAATAGTCCTTTATAGTCTGAAATAATGTCCCCCAGTGCCTTACGGTAGCCATCAAGAGCAAAATCTATGTTATGCCTACTAGTGGTGTACGTTTTGCAGTAACTATATGCTGCGCTCGGATGAATTGCCATCCTATGCTTTATCTTAGAATATACAACAAATTCCAACGGAAAGATTATCTCTGTGCCGAGAATGCCAGTAGATTCTATGACATTGTTTATTTCCTCCAAAATTACACGTCGCTTGTAAATTCGCTCAATGGTAGCAAGAAACTCTGCATTGATAATCGGCTTGTAAATATGGAGCAAACGCCCTACGGCAAATTCCCCAAGAAAAGCACTGTTGGCATCGCGAAAGAGTGCCTCACGATCAACTGCAAGCGCAGACACTTTTGTCCCGGATTGATTGAAATAGACGTATTTGAGCAAATATGGATAGCCCTGGAGGACAATAAGGAGGTCTATATCGCTGTCCGCTCGATTGTAACCAGCAATCCTTGAACCATATATACATGTGGCAACCACCTCGTGACCTTTTGCAGTCTTTTTAATACACTGTTTGATAATGTTAAGTTCATGTCTAGAAATATCAGACATAGCTCGCTTTTTTCTTTCTAAGTTTGTGTCTTTGAAATTCATCTAATTTGTCCTTTATATCCTGCTCGACCTCCAACTGTGCCATAGCCTCTATAGGAATTTTTATCACATTTGCATCTACGGGCGCCTGTATAGTTGGAAGACCTTTATTCATCCATTTATTGATCACCTTATCTTCCAGCTTCAAGTCCCTAAAGCCTTCTGGGAATCTTGTGGTGATGTGTTTTATCAAACTGGGGTCGGATTTAAAAATGGCGCGTGCTTCAAGTAGTTTACCTGCATCGGTATATGTTCCTTCAAATAATGTGCCAGACAGCTCGTCCGATATCACTTTCATATTGACAACTCTGTTTACTAGCTCCAAATAATGCATGAACTCGTGTGCCAAAACTGCATGTATTGTGCCCTTGAGTCCATAAGAAATGAGCGGTGCAGTGAGTTGTACAACTACATGTAAGCGCTTGTGGTTATCTACTGCAGGTATTGTCCTTGCAAATAGTATGCCGAGCTGCGTAAACTCAACTGCAGAAGTAGAAGTGACAAGTTTTGGCTCGACATAATAATGGGGATACATTAAACCAGCCGCTTCTTCTACCCGCTTAATTCCTTGTTTGACTAGAGGAAACCTTTTGATCACAAGATCGTAAACTTCTTGTGGAATCTGCCCGCTCTTGAAAACATCATGAACCTTATAGAGCGGGTCAAAAGTCTTCATCTGTTGCTGATGTCTGATTGAGATGCCGAAACAAAAACGTTACTGAAGATAAACATCTAATATGTCAAATGTGACACATTCACACTTATCGCCAAGAATTTCTGAAACGTTGGGCTTCATGTATTGTTCTCCGCCTACAAATTGCTTGATCATAAGTCCTCCCTCCGCGACAATTGTTAGAGTAAACCGGTTGCTATCGATTCGTCGAAAATGTGCAGATAAGATCCTCTTTTCAGCCATTTTCGACCTGTTCTCAAACCTGACCGTGGAACCCGCAAGACATCTGAGGGTATTTAGTTGCTTGTTTGAAATATTATTGTTGCATTTTATATGGATTTTTGTCTTGACTGTAAAGCGTGGCAGTATGTCAGGCTGGCTATCCATCTCAGACAGCATTGCTTTAACTCCGCTACTTTTGATGATGCTATTATTGAGGTTCCTCTTCTTTGGGTTGAACACTCTAACATAAAATGGACGGCCACTTCCGAGAACCAAGCTTGACTGATCCTCGCTTCCAATCCACGTAAACTTTGGAACCTGTCCTCTGGTGAGTCGTAATATCCCCTTTGCGATGATTCCTTCAACGCTTTCATATCCTGAAAGACCTGAATAATTGCAGTAATTGCAGCCAATGCCTGTGCATTGACGGCATCGGTCCTGCTTTTGTGGCAGTCCCCTTGACTTTTTAATGTAAGTGCCTGCAAGAGCAAGCGGTCTTGATATGACAGCCACGTCTATCTTGTTCTCCTTATACACCGTCAGTGTTATCCTGATATCCGGCTTAGTATATTCGACCCTTGTACGCGTTAGCCGTTCAAAGTACGTGCCGAGCGTCCTAGTTATGTGATTCTTGATGTTCTCTCTACCTCTTATTTTCAGCCGGGCCCTCATTGTGTCTTCTCGTTCGTATAACTGGGATGGTAGTATTGCACCAATAAGAAAATTCTCAAACTGATAATCTTTGGCCGCAGCCAATATCCTGTTTGCTATAACGTCCAGCCTGTCCATTAGGCCCCGGCAGATGTAACACGGATCGCTGGCTTTGCCCGCACTGAAATGTCTTTCAAGGCAGTGTTTGCAGAGCTTGTATTGCTTTAGCAGCGTTATCTTATACATCATCCAAGACCAAATTTTCTCAAAAATCCTCCCATTCCTCTGCCTTTGTTATGCTTCATGAACGACTTAGAAGTATTATACTGCTTTATCATTTCTTTGATTTCTCCTTCAGGCAGCCCGCAGCCTCTAGATATTCTTCTTCTTCTTGATTCATTAATAACCTCGGGATCCCTCCTTTCTTCGTTTGTCATTGACTGGATGATAAACCGCCACTTTTCCATCTTCATCTGCATTTCGTCAAGCTTATCTTCCTTGACCATACCTGATATTCCTAAGTTTTCTATGATGTTTCTAAAACCCATCTTGCTTGCTGATTCCATCTGTGCGTAGAAGTCCTCGATTGTCATCTTCCCGCTCATAAGGCGCTTTACCTGGTTCTCATCTGCCTGAAGCTCTAGCCCCTTAGCCATCTCAAGCAACGCTTTGATGTCGCCCATACCCAGCAATCTACCGACAAACCGGGTTGGCGAGAATTGCTCAAGATCATCGATGCGCTCGCCCGTACCAATGAACATCACCCTCGCGCCTGTAGCAGCTGATGCCGCAAGCGCGCCCCCTCCTTTTGCAGTACCATCAAGTTTTGTAATCACAATGCCTCCAATTGGGGCAGCCTTGTGGAAGGCCTCCGCCTGCTTAAATGCTCCTTGGCCTATTGTTGCATCAATGACTAGCAAAACCAAGTCGGGCATAGCTGCCTTATGCATTTCATTCATTTCCTGTAGGAGGCCCTCTTCTTCTTTGTGCCGTCCAGCAGTATCAATGATTATGACGTCCAGGTTCTGATCCTTAAAATAAGCAAGCCCTTTTGTGGCTATTTCTACAGCGTTCTTATTCTGCTCTTCTCCAAAGACTTCAACATTTATCTTGCTGCAATTCATTTTCAACTGTGTCAATGCGCCAGGGCGCCAAGTGTCTGCACCGACTACTCCGACTCTGTAACCATGTTTTGTGAGCCATCTTGCCATCTTGGCTGTTACAGTAGTCTTTCCACTCCCTTGAATACCCAGCATAAGAACAACATTCTGCTTGCCCGCTTTGAAGAATGATGTTGCTAAAGACTGGCTTTCTTCTTGGGCTTTATCGATAGTTTTTATTACCTCACCAGAATAACCAAGTAGCTTGGCAAGCTCTCCGTAGAGTATTGTAACAATGTGATCCTTCCTTGAAAGTCCCTTTGGAGGTTGCTCATTTAGCGCCCTCTTTTTAAGATTTTGGGTGATAGAGATCACAAGCCTAACGTTGACATCCGACTGGAGTAATGAGCGCTGGACATCCTTGCAAATCGAGTCGATCAGCTCCTCGTTGATGTCGGAGGCACCTACTACTTTCTTCAGAGCTCCTCGAAGGCCCTCGCGCAGATTATCAAACATGTATTATTTCTTTTCTACTAATGCTACATCCAGTATTTCAAATATTCCCCTCTGCCCGTCCCAATGTACATTAGCTGAGTTGATTTGAAGCTTTTTCATAAATAGCGGGCAATCTACTACCAGCGTCTCAGCTTCACCTCCTTCAAATGTAAGGTTAAAGCCATATTTTTTGCTCAGTGATATCAGCTTAGTAATTGCTTCCTGATCAAGCTCTTTGCCTAGCCATTCCTTGCCCAGCCCCATTGTTGATACTCCCACAATTACAATGTTAAA
>JALZFS010000011.1 GCA_030861405.1 Thermoproteota archaeon
GCATACCTGGTAGTAAATACTAACTGATTATTAAGATTATGGGTCATTACTGGTGAGAATTGAGCAAATTTATAAGCTCACTTTACAGTTCGGTTAGAAACGTATCTCGAACCTCCCCGTACCACTATGTCCCGATTTTCATAAACGTGCAAAAATGCTGAAAATGCTGTTGTAAATTGCTCAGAATATGGAACAGCTGCAAAACGGCAATTCATGTCTGTTCACTCCACTACATTCGCCGCATCATGCTACAAAAACGGATTGACACTGTGATAATATTCCATAACAGTCAGATACTGTGCGTATTGTTTGTCGTAAGCAATTGGAGTGCGACGATTCTTTTTAAATTCGAAAATCCGGTGGCCGATTGGCACTCTGCAGTAGTCCTTATGGATAACGACAGCCGTTATCTTATTTATTAACAATTAGGCGAAAACCTTATTCTTATGAGCCCGGTGCATCTTACATAGCAGAACATCATGGAAAATATGTCTGGACGCCCCCTAATATTTGACTCATAACCTCCATGTATTCCATAGTTGCTATGTAGTTTTGGTAATATTCTTATTATCTTTAAAGTATTTGATCCGGGTTCTAAGAACGTAATATGGCAGCGGTGAGTGTGTAAGAGCATATATGGCTGGAACACTGAGAGGCGACGAAGACGATAGAGCGGCGGGGCCGTATCAGCTCAGACTGATAGACCTGTTCAGGTTTATGGGCATTGGTATTGTTGTCGGTGTTGCTTATACTGACCCTGGGAACTGGGGTACAGACATCGCGGCAGGGTCAAGGTTTGGCTACTCCTTGCTATGGGTGGTGCTAATGAGCAACCTAATAGGAATGCTGCTTCAATATCTGTCATCTAAACTTGGCATAGTCACTGGGCAGAGTCTAGCAGATAATTGCAGGCTTCATCTACCAAGATGGCAATCTCTTTCGCTATGGGGCACTGCTGAGGTAGCAGCAATAGCCACCGATCTAGCTGAAGTAATTGGAGCTACTATTGCAATCAATCTTTTGTTTGGAATCCCTTTAATCTATGGTGCATTATTGACTGCACTAGATACCTTGCTAATTCTTGCGCTAGAACGCAAGGGAGTAAAAAAAGTAGAAGCGGTAATTATTGGAATGGTTGCAATCATTGGCCTTGCATATATTTTGGAGATTTACCTTGCAAAGCCTGATTGGAGCCAAATAGCATACCATGCTTTCATCCCACAACTTTATGACCCCCAAAGCCTTGTTGTAGCAGTAGGGATTTTAGGTGCAACTGTCATGCCGCATGCTATCTTCCTTCATTCTGCCACTGCGAAAGCTCGTGCGGATTTAATGTCCTATGGGAAACCCCTACGAAACAAACACCCGATCATTAGGTTCTCATTGATTGATACCGTCATAGCTTTGGGGCTGGCTGGATTAGTGAACGGTGCAATTTTAGTGGTATCCGCATCCGTGTTTTATAGTAACAATATTGATGTAGAATCAATCGAAAATGCATACAAAAGTTTGGCGCCATTGCTTGGGAGCTTGTCAAGCACTGCCTTTGCAATAGCTCTTTTGGCATCGGGGCTCGCTTCGTCTGCAGTAGCAACGCTTGCAGGCCAGGTAATATTTGAAGGCTTTACCAATTGGAAAATCAAGCTGTGGAAAAGAAGAATTATTACAAGACTTATTACGCTCATACCTGCTATCATAGCAATTTCATTGGGTGCAAATGCTCTGGATCTGCTCGTTGTAAGCCAAGTAGTTCTTAGCCTTCAACTTCCATTCACAGTAATTCCGCTTGTTTACTTTAGCGGCAAAAAGGAAATAATGGGCGCTAATTATGTAAATAAGCGTATTACAAGATTTGCTGCTTTGGTTTGCACCGGAATTATACTGACAATGAACATTTTGCTTCTCATGTACCAGTTCGTGCTGGGTGCCTAAAATGTAGAGAAATACTCTCGAGACCTTTAAAATAATGCTACTTGCCCATAGTGTCATACTCTACAATTGGTCTCTCGTAGAGAGACGCCGCTCCTATCGATATACATCATCCATACAGAAATATTTTTGCAAATTCAAAAATAGCTTTTTATGGATTATTTGATGCCCGTAGTGCAAGTGGTGGGGTTACACGAATGTTGGGTAATGACTTGATGTCCGTTTATGCCCGTCCTTGCTCTCTACGGGCTTTGTACAAAAATAATAATATCTTAGGCCTTGGATTCGACCAGGTGGAAGCGTCTATATATCTAGATGTTCCGCTTGGGAACACCGAGTAATCATCCAACGGATGAACGCTATTCCTTGACCGCTCATGTGAGCCGGGAGGCAGAGAATCGAATAAAATTGAAGATCATATCTATTCGACTACTTGACTGTAAAGACGGCAATAACAAATAATTAAAACGGTCTCTGACCAGATTATCTTCTGTGGTTGCGAGTTGAACGTTACGTTGATCGCATAGGTGTTACGAAATCTTGAATCCCCCTAGATTGACCAGATCAAAGCATAGGCTATACCAACTAGCCGATTATAATTCATTATGAAGAAATAGATAAAGAAGATATCACGGAGTTCTAATATTGGTAAGATTAACCGTGTCATATAGTGAGGCACCGGTATGTTAATAATTCGACTCTATTGTTTAGGTAGGCAACCGCCTTATTGTGAGGGCTTCGAACCAGACAAGCCGGCCATTATTACCACAACCTCATTTGCTTGAGAGAAGCATTTTGGCTGCAAACCCACTATGCACAAAACATGTTCCTACTGCAATTTTTAAAATATACTCTTTCATCCGACATAGAATCTATCACACGATTGACTAATTATCTCTCCATACGCCTTGCCAATTGCCAAGAGGAGGACACACAATTTCGCATTAGCGGAAACCAGAAGAACGAAATACTGGAATCAATCTAGCAAGTACAGTTGATTGCTGCGTTCCCCCGTACTAGCAAATATAGGTTCGTCCCCTCATAACATCTGTGCCGCCGCCATAGTTCAATTCCACG
>JALZFS010000031.1 GCA_030861405.1 Thermoproteota archaeon
TTCATTTGTCTCAAGCACACAAAATGATATCTACCAAAACAACAGCTTTACTAGCAGCGCTGTCTGTAGTGGCAGCAACAACAGGTGCTGTCATACCAGCAGCTTTTGCAGCAAACGCAAACAACCAAGTCGACTTAGCAAGCACATACCAAGATGCTCAAATAGCTAACTTTGGACTATCTGCAGCTACAAATGATGTAAGTGGCGACTTTAGCGGTGGAAACATTGCTGGTGCACAGACCAACAACTTCAATGACATTGACCAAGACAGTGACACTGACCAAGACAACACCAACACAGCAATCAGCGGATGTACACTGTCTGCATTCGTAACTAGCTGCTGATAGGCAAAAAATAACGGCTTGATCCATCAAAAATGTGTGATGTGTATAGAATAAAATGCACACGCACATCTTTTTCCTTTTTCCATTCTGTGCTCTTCTAAGAGAGTGATGGCTCAACGAGCAGACCTAAGACACCACCAGCAGCCAATGCGATAGATTCACTGATCATATTCAGATCCAAGAAAAAGAATGTATATAACCAAAAGAAGCACCAACGTGGAAGGTATCATCTATCATATAGGCAGAACATCATGCGAAGCAAGAGCTCTAGCACTAAGACGCTATGCGGTTTGGTCTGCTACATTGATTGGGATACGCCGCTTGAACCGATCAACCTTAGGGATGAAATGACAAAGGCAACTTTCTTCACAGGACCGGTTGAGAAAAAAGGTCAAATCAGTGAGGACATGAGATTACTCATGTGCGAGAGATGTTTATATTCTATAGCCTATTTGTTGACTAATGGTCAGAAAGAAAAGGCAGCTACCGCTTCTATTAAATCATTAAGAGGCAACCTTTGATCAAGTTTCAAGAAAATATTTCCCTCATTGATGTATTAAAAGTGACGCTGATAATTTCACGCTGGCACTTAAGTTGCCTTGTGCCAGTGTAATTATTATCTTCCAGCAAGGATGTAAGGCATGATAGATCTATTATGCCTAGAACTGCCTAAAATGAGGATAAAAGGACCTCACATACGGCATACAATTAGATATAATATTCCAAACAACTACTATCTATCAAGATTACGACTCAGTGCGGTATAAATAAGCATATTGCAAAACCCAATGAACGACGAAAAAGTGAGAAATAATAATAGCAGAAGAAGCGGAATAGAGATAATCAGCCATATTTTAAAGATTGCAAATGCTGAGCGACATGGTGCTAAACAGACTAGGATAATGTACAGAGCATCCCTCAGCTATGAACAATTAAAAAGGTATATGAAAATCTTAACAGATAACGATATGCTTCGATATGACAAAGAAACGAAGACGTTCAATGTAACTGAAAAAGGTCTTAATGCTTTGAAAGTTTATAGTGAGCTAGGTCATATAATGACAGAAAAAGGACAACAAGAAGAACAAGTACAAACTACAACAACGACAACGATGACAACGTCGGCCAGACTTTAGACAAAGAGAAGTCTACACTATATTACTACCGCAATAATAAAAGTGGTCATATCAGGTACAGAGGTAGAATCGACATAAAATCTGAAAAATTTTAGATGCTGCCATTGGTGGTGATATGACAAAGACCAAGCCAATATGGGAATCATATCTTGACTATACCCAAATGAAGGAATTTCTGACGATTCTCCTACAAATAACCTGCTAAGCTAAACGAACCACCATATACATTTAGAACTACCATAGTCTTAGACTTGTTCAAATCTACAATGGGATTAAGGATATACTGAGCAAGGTGGAAGATCTACAAGAACAATAAGGACAAGAACACAACAGTAGCAACTATCTAATATGGTGAGGAAAACCCATTTAACCAAAAGAGCAGCCGCCGTCGCTGTTCTTGCACTGGAATATTATATTTATGCCTGTTCTTTTTCCATTTGATGATGATGAGGAGGAGGAGAAGCGGTCTGCATTGTCTATGTAGAGTAGCAGCTATCACACAATATCTTATATCCCCATCGTTTGTATAGTTCTTATACACTATATCCAAAGTATAGCTGGATGGAACTTGCAAAAGATGAGGAAGAAGCACTTGACAGTAAGCACGGCGACGCACTTGCTTCTGCATACAGGGTTCTTGTTGCAATAGGCGAGGCTACAGACGCCAAGAAACTTATTCCTATAAAATGGGCGCATATTTCAGGAGTGAACTATAATACTATTGGAGATGCGGGTTTGCGATTTCTTGAGAAATTCAGCAGTACAGCCAAAGTCACAGTAATGACTACAATAAATCCAATGGGTTATGACACAACTAAACTTGATGATATTCCCACCAGCTTTCAAGAGAAGCAGGCAAACATAGTTAGGTCCTATGAACGAATGGGTGCTGTACCCTCTTTCACGTGCACACCGTATGAACTTTTTGATGTTCCGCAAAGGGGTACATCTGTTAGCTTTGCAGAAAGCAATGCTGCAGTGTATTCAAACTCCCTTCTCGGATTAATGACAAACAAAGAGAGTGCACTGTCTGCACTTGCTAGTTCTATCACAGGCAAGGCACCTCTCTCTGACCTGCGACTTGAAGAGACAAGAAGCCCTAAAGTTGCAATTGAAGCAGACTTTGATCTTAGGAATGAGCTTGATTATGGGCTATTGGGCTACTTTGCTGGGATGTCTGTCAAAGACAGCTCTGTAGCTTTTGATATCCGAAACAGACTAGACACTGTACAAGCAAAGGCCCTCTGTTCGGCCATTGGAACGTCCGGGTCTTGTGGTATGTTCACATTTGGCGGCAGGACCGCCGAGAAAGTTTCATTTGGAAAGAAAGATGCCCAATCCATTTTGGATGACTTGAGCACTGTTGATGATGGCAACATTATAACCTTAGGGAGTCCCCAGCTTGGAATGAACGAGCTTGGCCTTCTTGTCAAGCTTACTAAAAGCAGGAAATTTACCAAACGCTGTATGGTATTTTGTTCAAAGGCAATTCACAACCAAGGTATAAAGATGGGGCTGGTAGGCAAACTTGAAAAATCAGGAGTAGAGTTCATGTGCAATTCATGTACCTGCCTCACACCATACATTAGTAAGGACAAATACGATGCGGTTATTACAAATAGTGTCAAGGGTGCATACTATTTGACCAAGTCAAACAAAGTAAAAGTCGCCCTCAAGGACATGAGGACAATAGTAGAGGAATATACACAGTGATAATTTCAAACTGTCGCAAGATTGTAGGTGGCACGGCGGAGGGAAAGACAATGATCACAACTCAGCCGATTAATTTTCTTGCAATGGTGGACGCCAAGAGAGGCATTATAACTGATCCGCAGCATCAGCTGAATGGTAAATCTATTAAAGATGCAGTGCTGGTATTTCCATACGCGATTGGAAGTAGCGTTGGAGCTTATGCAATTTATGCGCTGAAAGAGTATGGAACTATTCCTAGTGCAATGGTATGTTCCAAAGCAGATATCATTACCGCATCTGGCTGTGCTATAACCAATATCCCATTTGTCGACCTGCCAGAGCGAGTAAAATTATCCGCATTGAGACAGGGTTTGACCGCGAGGGTTGAAGCCGACATAGGAAAGATTACAATAAAGGCATAGTGATCGCTAAAAATAAATGGAATAAATCATTAGGCACAGAATAACATGATTTATAACATACAAATTAAGATCACAACTTTAAATGATAATGACAATCATTAAAGATCCATGTTCTCGTTAATTTGATAGTTTTTTTCGTGTGCAATAACACAGTCTATTCGTTCGCAGGTTAGTGAAGTTTATCTATAAGGAATCATTCGATACTACTACCGCTACATTTTGGCACCAATCAACATATTTTCGCTATCCTCGTCGTCCATTACCTAGCGATGTGAAGCATAGACCGCATATACATTATATCCTATAGGTGGAATGGGGATTAAGCAGTAACAAGAGTATATTTTTGAATGGTAATCTGATTCTTTAGTGTATATATTCATCAGTATTTATTATCATTATCTTAGCTTGTTAGATACCTAATTGATATAACGAGTGTCGTTTTGTGACAGATATAGGATCTAGTTTCTCTCTATTGCTATCCTGTGATTATCCTGTGATCGAAGAACAAATCTCCTGTTAACCAACTTGCCATGGTCAAGAAAGACGCTTGAAAACCTTTAATTGGCGTCGCAGAGATATGATAAGGGATTGGTGAGCTTTTGTCCAGAATGTGGGGGGGAGCTAAAGTATGATGTCGATAGTAAGAACTTTATCTGCAAAAGCTGTGGGCTCTTTGCCTCATCTGAAAAAATAGATGATCTCCGCGACAGAGCCAAGGGATCACGGGAAGATCCACGCAGAAAACATCATGACGAATACTTGGACTGGTGGCAATCTTCAAAGAAAGAAAAACAGCAAAAATAGCAACGGTTATGTAAATAGTTATGTAGTAGCTGTATTTGTAGCATCCGCAATATCTCTCGTTAACGAGACCATATGGTCCTCCTTGATGGTTCTGAGTACTGTCATCAATTCTCCCTCAATTATTTGAGGGATATTGCGTACCTTGTTCACCACTATATCCCTCATCTCTTCGGGGCTCTTAGTACGTATTTTCAATATTAGGTCGAATTGGCCGTACATTTCATGTAGCTCCAATACTTCATCAATTAGTGACAGGCGGGCAATTACTTCGTCGACTGAGCCTTCCTTAATGTTTATACCCATGAAGGCGATATATCCATAGCCTAAGAGCTGGTTGTTCGCTGTAATCGTGAATTTACGAATGATGCCAGCTGCCATCAGTCTCCTGACTCGTATGTGTACCGTCGCATCCGAAATTTCAAGCTCTTTAGCTATCTCGACAAAAGGCCGAGACGCATCTCGACTCAGGATATCCATTATCTTGAGGTTGATCTCGTCCAGCAAATCGGACGGGAATTGCACAACAAGAGTACACTCTTTCCAATTAATAACAATTCATTCTCGAATGGTTAATAACCCACGCAACTCGCAAGGAATGACGTACATGCCTTGCTGCACCAAATGTAAAAGGGCAGAGAGCTTTTACTACCGTGCCTATTCTGGAGAATACCTGTGTAAGAAATGTTTCTTGCACTCAATTGAAGGCAAGGTTGCACGCACTATTTCAAAATACTCAATGATCGGATACGGTGATAAGGTTGCAGTAGGAGTTTCAGGGGGAAAAGATAGTCTATCCTTATTATATGTATTGAAGGTGCTTTTTGACCAGCATACAAACAATGGCAATGAATTAGTTGCAATCACGATAGATGAAGGCATCAAAGGTTACCGTGACGAATCGCTTCAGATAGTGAAGGACTTTTGCAAAAAAATTCAAATTGAAAGTAAGATACTCAGCTACAAGTCACTCTTTGGAATAGACATGGACGAGGCCATGATCAAGAGGTCGTCGCAGAAAATATCGTCTTGTTCTATCTGCGGTACATTCCGTCGGCGTGCAATTGACATTGCGGCAGAAATAGTAGGAGCTAATATAATTGCAACTGCACATAACATGGATGATCAAATACAGACGTTCTTGATCAACTTGCTAGCAGGCGATATAGAGCGTATAGGAGCAATCTATCCAGAGCCCGTGCAGTATACAAACAACGGCATGAAAAAAGTCAAGCCCTTTACTGAAATTTATGAATACGAGATCGCTTTCTATGCCCTCCAGCGCGACATCCCGTTCCAGTCAGAAGAGTGTCCCTATATGAATGAAAGCATACGCACAGATTTGCGTGAATTTCTCAACAGGCTTGAAAGCGAACGTCCAGGCATAAAATACAATGGATACAATTCAATGATTAAAGTATCAAAGATGCTCCGCAGCATATCAACATCTTCTGAAAGCAAAAAGTGCTCAGGATGCGGGCGCCTTTCAAGCGGGAATATCTGTTCAGTATGCAAAACATGTGATTCCTTGACATCCAACAAGCAAATATAGTCATTTTGCTAGATCATATCTAGAGGCAGGGAGGATCGGGGTGCCAGCCGTGCCCCATACTGGAAATCGGCTTTATGCCAGGATCAGTAACTGTCGGGTAAATCCTCGGGTAGGAGGTACCCGCTTGTCTTGCTGAAATGAAATCATGCCGTGTCGGATGGCCATGAGCAGAACATTGCGCGAAGGCGCGGTGCTAAACACTGCGCACTGTCGAAATGGGTGAGGTCCGGGAGGGAGCAACCCTAAGGCAGCGTAGCCATGCTAGCACGTCTACGTGGTGGATCTTGCAGGGCTTGAGAG
>JALZFS010000051.1 GCA_030861405.1 Thermoproteota archaeon
GAAGCACTCAGAAGGCGCATGTTCGAGATCCAGTCAGATATGGAATAGAAAGCTTGAAGAAAAAATAATAAATTATACTAATATCGGAAACCAGCTATGCCTTTTATTAGCTCAATTCGAGGCAGAATAGTTTTCAATAGCAGGGGAAGCAAGACCATTGAAATTGATGTTGTGACCGACGACAAATTTTTGGGAAGAGCCTGCGCTCCCTCCGGCGCTTCAGTGGGAAAGTCTGAGGCTCAAAGCTTTCCTCACAACAATCCTGAAGAAGCTCTGAGCATTCTCAAGTCGAACATACACAGGTTTATAGGCTTGCAAGCAGACGACTTGAAACTGACGTACGATACGCTAAAGTCTATAGATAACACGGACAACTACAGTGTAATCGGTGGATCTGTTGCATATGCACTCAGTATTGCAGCTGTTGATTCAGCTGCTAGAGCCCTTGACACCCCACTTTTCCAGCTCCTAAGACCGAAGAAGCCTTATGAATTCCCATTTCCTCTTGGTAATGTCTTGGGTGGTGGTGCCCATGCTGGGCCTGGCACCCCTGATATGCAGGAAATTCTTGTGTGTCCACTAGGGGCAAAAGACATTGTAAATGCAGTTGATATGAATTTTAAGGTTCATTCTGAAGTGCGCAAAGTGATAGAATCTAGAGATCCCCGCTTTACCTATGGAAGAGGAGATGAGGGAGCGTGGGCTCCAAATGTGAACAACGATCAGGCACTTGATATTGTCGAAAAAGCGATTAGGAACTGCGGTTTCACCGTCGGCAGAGAAATGGGGATGGGAATCGATTTTGCTAGCTCATCGTTATGGGACGAAAAGAAGCGGATTTATGACTATGCACGTCAAGGTATCGAGCGTGATACTGGAGAGCAGATCGACTTTGCAAACAAGTTGATGCATGACTACAAACTTGTCTATGCTGAAGATCCCGTCCATGAAGACGATTTTGAAAGTATGTCCATCCTAAATAAGAAAAACCCCAGAGTGCTTGTAACGGGCGATGATATGCTTGTAACAAATTCTCGCAAATTAAGGCAGGCAGCCAAGTATGGTGCATGTAGCGGGGCAATACTAAAAGTCAATCAAGCTGGCAGCCTTTACGAGGCGATGAACTTTGCTGAAGGGTGCAAAAGAAACGACATCAAGATAATAACATCGCATAGATCCGGTGAGTCAGTTGATTCTCACATATCTCACATATCTATCGCGACAAGTTCTAAAATGATTAAAAGTGGAGTATTGGGTGGCGAGCGTGTTGCCAAGCTAAACGAGCTTGTACGACTCACAGAGAATGATCTGGTTGATGGCATGAATAATGCATAGCAGCAGGTCTTTGAATCTGTGAAAATTTTCCCTCTTTGATTGACGAATATGTGAGGGATCTAAAATATATATCTGTAGTGTGCAATGGCAGCTCTAGAATACTCTATTTCTTTGAAAGCAATCTCCACGAAAGGATTATTCCTGTACCGGCAAATAAACAGGCTGTTAAAACTAAATGTAAATTCAGATCACTTCATTTTACCCATCCTCTAAATTATCATTCTCTGAGGTGGTTGACTTCTGATGACGGGACGGTTACCTCTAAGGAATGATTTAATAGAAGGTATGGCAGAACTGTCCTACGCAAGGTCATTATGAGCATTTCAGAGACCAACAACAATACCGCCACGCCTGGTGGTAGCACTGAGGAAAAAAGTGCTCCCATAGAAGAATCTCCTGAGGGTCAGGAAGCCATAGAAACTGATAATTTGGAAAAGATGATACTTTCTACAGGTATCCGTGTAGGTACACCCGTCAAGACCAAGTTTATGTCACCTTTCATTGTCAAGGCCAACCCAGAGGGCTTATACATTCTTGATATAAGCAAGACTCTGGCAAGAGTGGACGTCGCTGCAAAGTTTATAGGCAGAGCAAATATCGCCCAGGTTGCTGTGACGTCTGCAAGAGAGTATGGCAAGACGCCTGTCGAAAAGTTTAGCGAAATTACAGGTTCAAAACCCATTCTGGGCCGCTTCATGCCTGGCACATTTACCAATCCCTCTCTTCCAAACTATATGGAGCCGGAAATAGTAGTCGTAACGGATCCACAGGCAGACCAGCAGGCTGTTCTAGAAGCAACTAGAGCTGGAGTGCCGGTTATTGCTATTGCCAACAGTGACAATATCACTTCAAAGGTAGACTTGGTCATACCAGCAAACAACCGAGGACGCAAAGCTCTTGCAACAGTATATTGGCTTTTGGCCAGAGAGGTTCTCAAAAAGCAAGGGGCCATCAAGTCCGATAGCGAAATGCTTGAGAAAGCTTCGATTGATGACTTTGAGACAAAATTAGTGGAGGAGCTAAGTTGACGATAGCTAGAGTTGTATCTAAAACCCCAGGCACGTAAAAGGCGCTCAGTGAGCAGCAGCAGCATCGAGGACAAACAAAAGGCACTGCGGGGTGGTAGGCATGGAAATGTATATACGCTTACCGTGTCGAGCAGAAGATACCATCAACAAAGACAAATTTTCCTGTGCTGAAATTTTAGCCAATAAAAATGATTGAGTTTATGATTACTACTCCTGCACCAGCAGATTCTCATAGTTGTTGACTCGCGAGGATGCGAATAGACTCATGAAATTCGTCCTCTGAAAGGGGAGGCGTGTCTGCAACCTTTAGATTCTCCTCTACGTGCTTTGGGTTCTTCTGTCCAATAAGCGGTGCAATGACTGATGGGGTGGACCGGATAATCTGCACTAGTTTCATCACAGGATCCTTGACATTTCCGTAGCTAGGGATCTGATGACCCAAGAGCCTTCCCTGAAAGAGCGGTATGCTGGTGAATACGCCGATATTAAGTTTTGCAGCAGCTTGCAGGATTGTGAGATTCCTATCTGCTCCTATCGACTGATTCCTAAGGAAATAAGCCTCGCTGTATGCAAGGTTGTACGGCAACTGAATAAATCTAAACCCGTGGCTCTTGCCGCCAGCGGTTTCAGCACACTTGACTACTTGCTCCAGGGAAAGGTAGTCCGGACTATCTGGTTGGACTCGAAAGCATGTCCAAGTTGCCATGCCATAGTAGCGAATCTTGTTTTCAGCTCGATACTTTTCATATAACTCAAATGCTTTTAGAAGCATTTCGATAAATTGCTCTCTAGTTACATCTTGGTACCAGCTCTCAAAGGCATTGTGAATATAAACGAGGTCGATCGTCGAAAGATGAAGGTTCATAAGTGACTTGTCAATGCATTTGGCAAGATAGCTTGGATTCATCACGTTGTAGCCGGAGCTGATATCGTCTGCACTTATTACTTCTGCCTGGATATACATCCTATACATGTATTCCATTACGTCGACGGTGGGATAGTCGCCATCATTTGTGATATAGCCGTTCTTGGTGGATACGAAGATCTGATCACGCGAAATTATCCTGTCATCTATTAGGTGCAAAAGGGCTCTTCCTATGCTCTTTTCAGACTTCATGGCTCTATAATTTATCGAAGTGTCGATGACGTTGATTGCACCGGATTTGATTGATTTGTAGACTGCGCCTTCCATTGCCTGGTCGTCATGCTGGGTAGCATTGCCCAAGTATGTTCCCATCCCTATGCTTGAAAGATGCAGACCATCAAATGACCTAAAGTGAGCTGCAGGCCTGCCTTGTGAAACAGCAAATTCCATATATTTTTTTGTGCCCTTCGGTGTAGCGTAACCTTCAAGGCTCTGATATGATGACGATGGTGACAATGGTTCATTTATGGAACAGTTGAAATAATAATCAATCGAATTCATCGATGCTCTAACAGAAGCTCGCTTCCATTTACTATTCCAAATCTATCTTATGACGTTGGACGACCAACGTTGATTTAGCAAACAAAAAATAGAGATCAAACTTATCTAAAGGATAAAACTTAAAGCCAGTAGAAATCCCGTGATCCTCGAGTAGCTAACTGTTGTTGCCATTGCAGGTACCATCTTTTCTATGCTTTCTCTTCCGTCTCTCAGAAGCAGAATTGATTTTATCCCAAAGGGGATGGATGCAAAACTAATCAGCGAGTAAATCCTGGTGAAACCAAGGAAAATACCTATGACAATGATTGCATAGGTACAAATTATAAATATAGGGAACAGGTCCGATGCAGTTTCTCTGTTCAGAATAATCACTAGTGTACGACGACCCTTTGACTTATCCGCATCATGGTCTGGGAACGAATTGACAAAGAGTACTGTTGCAGACAAGATGCCAACTATTGAACCAACATACAGAGCAGCCGGATCTACCGTTGGGTATTGAATATAAAGTGTCCCAACTACAATCAACATCCCCTTAATTGCAACAAACATCTCCCCCAAGCCAGCATTCACAATGCTTGTTGAATAGAAGTAGATGGCTACAATTGCAAAGCCAAGTATAAGGGCTATTGTTATGCCACGGATCACAACAAAGTATATACCTATAGCCGCGCCAAGAATAAGAAACATTAAGCCGGCTAGATAAATTGCGCGAGGGGTAAGTAACTTTTCAGGGAGAACTCCTGTCCCACCACTGAACTTTGTTCTTGTTGTAGCACTGTCTATCCCTCGCTTATGGTCCCAGTAGTCATTTAGCAGGTCTACACTTGCGTGTAAGAATATTACGCCGATGTATGTGAAGACCGCATAGAGCGGGTCTATGATGCCATATTTCCAGTAAGCAATTGCAAGGCCATTGCTTACGGCGATTACTGATGCCAGTAGGAAACGAATTCGGATTGCTCTTAGCCAGCTAGACAGCACATCTATGCTGCCAATATGCAACAGCTTATTACTATATATTTATATAAATCAGATAGAAACGCATCGATAGTATGTTATACCATTTATCGTTACATCCTCTATCCTGAACAGCTTTCTCTTGCCTGATATTGCGCGCACAAGATCAGATAAGCCCAGCTTGACCATCGCATTATTCACATCTGCTTCTGAAATTCCTGTCGCCTGTGCTATCTCTTCAGCAGAGTATCCTTTGCCTTGGTTTCTACATAGAAATTGAGTAATGATAGTTCCGCGGTCCTTATTGGCGTCAAACTCTGCTGCGTCTATTGGCATATTAACCCGCCATCAATACATTCTATAAAGTTACGGCTCTATTACCCCCGTGCTTTCCAAAGGTTTGCGACCCATGAAGCCCTCATCCTTTCCATGCCAGAATTTGACCGTATTTTCCCCCACTTTCCAACATAACCAGACTTCTTCATCGAACCTCCTTGACGGAAAGTCAAGCAAGCCTTCATCGACGCTCTTTATTATCACTCCTGTAGCCTCCAAATGCTCTATGGCTTTATACAGACTTGCGACAGCCGAATTGAGCTCTTGCTTTTTCATTATAAAACGTTCAAACGGGCTGCCCGAATCAATTATCGCTTGAAGCTCCTCTTGCAATCCAACCACATGGTTTTTCTGCATTACAATATCTTCAAAGAGATGTTTGACCTCGACCAGTGCCTTGTTTGCAGT
>JALZFS010000069.1 GCA_030861405.1 Thermoproteota archaeon
TCCAGATGACCTAAAAGCAATATGGATTTGTCATGAATGCAGAAAGGTGTTTGTTTTTCATAGCGATATTGAAGATCATGAGCATCTAACAGCACATAAGATGATTGAAAAGGTGGTAATGGTTTCATCAGCAGAAACCTTGGCATAATGGTAATAACTTTGCAACCCTATGCAAAGGTTCTTTAGGATCATTACAATGTGCGGAATATTATCCCAATAAACGGATCTTGCAAATCAAAGAAGAAGAGCAAATGCGAATAGTTATCGATATCTACATTCCCAGGATATCGTCTAATCCTCCACCGCCACCCTTTTTCTTTTGTTGCTGCTGTTGGCGTGAATCTTGATTGCTGTCACCGCTGCTGCTAGCACTACCTCCAAGCAAGCCACCTACTAAATTGCCAATGCCTACACCGTCTTGCTGCTGGCTGCCTCCTCCTCCAAAACTACCAAATAATGAACTTAATCCTTGTGGATCATTGTTTGCATGGTCCCTTAGCATCCCTGTAGCCTGTTGTGTATACACCCTTGCCGGATTATCATCCTGCAGGCCACAATTTTGCTTTATCTGTTGAACTGAGGGATGGCGCGGGTCATTATTTATCCCCCTCCAGCTCAGAGAATGCGGAGTGCGTTGAGCTCCTACGCCCCCACCTGGATCCATAAAGCTACCAACTCCTTTCTGCATAAAGTTCTGCATCATATAACTCATTATTGTAGACATGATTGTGCTAGAGATTGACTGTTGTAGCCCATTTCTCTGAGAGAACATTCCAGCTAAATTATCCAAACATGTCATGTTAACATATGTTTCATGACATTTAATAGTGATATATATAGTCAAAATTTTGATAGGATGATGATGTTACCGTAAAAATTTGAATAATTATATCTTCAATGCATCTCTAATTATGATAACTGTTGAACAATTGGAGGCGATCTTGATATTGGCAGAATATTATGAACCTTTATTTGTTTTAGGATATCCTCCTAAAGGGTATTGCAGAATACTATCTTTACAATGTTTACAAAAAGGAAAAGAGGACAGCCTTGAAGGTGCTTCCACTCACAATAACAGAATACTGCTGCACTTTGGTCTACGAAACTTCGCCTCTATAGACAAGATATGGGCTTCTAACTTTGTTAGCGTCGGACATGTTTTCGCTTTGAGAGCAATCATAACAGGAATAGACTGCCGATAGAACGCATACAAGAACTTATACGGAATATTTACTCCGGATTAAAAGGCATCAGTTAGTATAGCAATAAAACCCTCAATAAGAATGGCGCAATTAAGATACATTATACCATAACTCCAGCTACGTATCTCTAATGATCCCTAAAAAGTCATATTTTTTACTAAATTTTCTTTCATAACTCTTAAAAACTTAGGCTAGCCTAATTAGGTGAACCTAATTATGGAAAAGCACAAGAAGTTATTCTTTTCGTCAAAGAGCCAGACTCTTATTGCAGCTATTGTCTTGCTCGAATTACTCTCGTCGTTACACCCAATTACTTTTTCCTTTGCAGTACAAAATCCATCAGAACAATATTTCGTGATGCTAGTATCGAGTAACAATCAAAACATGACAACTATCCCATCATCTACCGCTAATGCTAGTAGCTCTGTCTCAAATGGAAATACAACTAATGCTAATCAACCAAATGCTACCTTGGTTGAATTCATTTCAAATATAGAGCAGATAAAAGGACACCTTGATCAAGCGCTTATCAACAAAGAGTCTGGAAACAATACTCTAGCACAGGCTCACGTACTACATCCAATTGAGGAAGTATATTCAAATATTCAAGTTCAGCTAGCAAATCAAAACAGAACGCTAAATCAAACCCTATCAGCAACTTTGCAAAATTTATCTTCTACTGTTACAAATACTGCATTACCAGACGTTAAGGGCCAAATAGATCGTATAAATATGCTACTGAACGATAGCATCCAGACAGTCATACCTAGTTCAGACCTTAACAACAACCCCATACTTAATGCAAGTGTAGTGGCACAACTATTGAATACTGCAGGACATGAATACGAAGAGGCAGTTGCAAATGGCACAGTTAAAGCAATTGTAGAATACCAAGATGCACAAGCATTCATCCATCGAGCTCAGAGTATATTCAATTCATCTGCAAGTAGAATAAGTCAGAATAGTAGTAGTAGTAATATGACTCAGGAAGTGCAGGAAATAAACGAACTGTTTTCGAATTTGAATAATGCAATTAACAATAAACAAGATCCTGCTACTATTGAAGCAACAACAATAAATGGGATAATACACGGGCTAGCAGAAATTACAGGCATGTATGAAAGTCAACTACTAGCGGGGAAAGAAGAAGAAGCAGGTGAGACAGCAGGGCAACAAGATCCTATCGCAATAATAAACCATATCAAATCCTTGTTAAACAACAATCTACTGACTGCATATAGATCACAGGATTATGCGACAGCGGAGAGCACTGCAATTGAGGCATACTTGGAGAATTATGAAAATATAGAAACAACAATTGCGCAGCATGACCGACCCTTAATGGAACAAATAGAGATAATGCTGAGAGAAGATCTTAGACAGATGATAAAGGATAGAGTTCAGGTAGAGCAAATAGAACAGCAAGTTAATATGATAGATGCCAATCTGGATAGAGTCACTGATTTGCTTCAATAGCCAGAATAACGGTAGCATACAGGAACGGTATTTTAAGTTCTTCATTTTTTGCTTGATTAAATTATGACATCATCATGAGAGGACAACAGAGTTTTGATGAGATATTGTATTCCCTTTGTTTTCGCATTCAATAAATCTGATTTGACAGGGCAACGGTTGGAGCAATCCTATGCCATATGCACGCTATAACAGTAGTGGTAAAGAGTACTGAATGCGCAATTTAGCAAGAAGTGTTGCTAAGCAATAGGCCTAACTTCTTTCATTTCTATGTTCCCGAATAGGAAAAATCAACCAGCTATAAATAAGGCTAAGGGGTGCTCTTTCCTTCTTCCCTGGTTCTATCCTGCTTAACTAAGTCTTGGCTAGACTTGCGTGCACTCTCTATGAGTCTTTGCCGTTTTGGCAGAATGATCAATATATACAATGAACCTACTCCATATACTGTAAGAAGTGCGACTTGCCCAATAATTGTCTCAAGTGTTGGATGAATCCCCGTCATTGTAGCCAAGTTGATGTCGAGCCTAGGCACTATTCCGATCAGGTGTGTTGTAGAAATGTAGCCTAGTTCTTGAAACTCACGTATTGCATTGCCGATAAATGCTATTGACATGTATGCACCAATTCCCATTGTTAGTGCAAATAGCACTCTCAGAGGAAGTCTTTTACCAAGCTTTCTTATTATGAATGCGGTTGTAACTATTACAGCCAGGCCAATACCTAGCCCTGCAACAATATACCACTCCATATATTTGCCGAAGGAAAGCATTGCCTGGTAAAATAATACAGTCTCAAAACCTTCTCTGTATACTGTAAAGAAGGAAAGAAACACAAAAACCATTATGCTGCCGGTAGTTGTTGCTTTCCAGACCTTGGCCTTTACAAATTCTATCCAACGCTTTGTTTCGATCTTGTTCAGCACCCAAAAGCTTACCCAAAATAGAACTGCAACTGCAGAAGTACCTGCGATGGCTTCTATAAGCTCGCGACTTGCTCCTGAGATGTCTATTATGAACTCAGCTATAAACCACGTAACAGCAGTTGCTCCGATTGCTATTACTATGCCGTAGTAAACATGCTTTTTGAATCTGTTATTTCTTGACGCCTCCAAGTATGTCAAAATCGCACCTATTATTAGTGCAGATTCTAGACCTTCGCGAAATATTATGGAAAAGGATGTAGAAAATGCTATAGCAGGTGCTAAAATACCGGTTCCTGATACCAATCTTTCCGATTCATCAAGCCCCCTTCTAATTTCAATGACTTTTGCTTCAACTTGTTCATATGGTGCGTGTGCTTGGATCAGGTTCCTAAGTTGCGCAAACTTGATCTCCATTTCAAGGGTAAAATCGGGGTTGATAGGGCGCAATGGTGTCTCTACATGCTCATAGCTATCTAAGTATGCAGACCTAGAACTAAGGAGAGCACCATCATAGTTTCCTTCCTTATCTAAGCGGAGTGTCTCATCAAGCTGCATCCTTATAGTGTCAATATCACTACGGACTTCAGCTTTAGCAGGATCTGCTGCCTGACCAATGTTTCTACGCTCACCAGTATAGGTGCCAAATCCCGCCTTTAGTTCTTCGATGTCTGCAAAAAGGTCAGAAGAATTTGAGGGCGAACCTTGACTGACTGAGGTGTCACCTCTCAATAGTTCTTCGGCTTTGGCAAGGTTTACTAGAATCTCATTGACAAAGGCTTCTACAGATTGTGGCGGTTCTTTGGTTTTTATCATCGTACGTAACTGTTCTCTCATCTGGTCTTCAATTTTTGACATCAGAGATGGATCATGCTTTTCAATTGGTGTTTCCAAATATTCGTAATTGTCTAAGTATGCAGAGACAGCATCGTGGTCAGCCTGTGCATAATTGCCACTTTTTACTTCTGAAACGACCTTTGACAAAAGTGTCCTTATGGTAGTAAAGTACTGTTGACGTTCACCCGCGGTCTTGCTTCCCTCGTTCAAAGATAGCTCTTCTGACAAATCCCTTTCAATTGCATTAGCAAGGCTGGAAATTGTTTCGTTACTAGCCTTTTGTGCAAGAGAACTTTCCAATTCATTGAAGAAGGTGCTGATTTCAGTTCTTCTTCCACTGTCTTTTATCAGCGAATATAATAATGTTTGATAGTTTTGGTACGCCATATGAATGAGACCCACTGCATTCTCATAATCAACATTTTGGCTGATATCTTTCTTACCCTCGATTTGAGTTGATGATGCATTTGAAATTGTGTATGATTGTACTGCATCATGCATAAGAAATACGACAACCTGTGAGACCATATTTTTATTAGAAAGAGATCCTGCTCCGACAGTCCGCTGAGATAATTCATCCAGTAGATTGCGTATTTGCTCTATGCTCTGTTTTGTTTTTTCTTCTGTATACTCGCCAGTTTTCATTTTTAGAGGTAGGTCTGTGAGCAAAGACTCGAGCTGCTTGGTAGATTGCTCGCCTGCAATCTCAGTGAGTTGATGCTTTATTGCAGGAAACGTAGTAGTATGTGGTATGAAAGCATGTGCAAAAGCCATTTCAGAATCTCCCTTATCTAGGCTTTCTTCCGTCAACCAAAGCTGAGCACGAATTCTCTCGATATTGACCATGACAATGACTACATCCGTATCACTAAGCGCTTGACCATAGGCAGAAAAGGAATTTGAGATAAACACTTGAATGATTAATGTTGTCAAAAGATAGAAGGCCAGTATCGTTCTTGGCTTGATTGACGAAAGATGAACAATATTTTGGTTCAATCTAATTTTCAACCGCCGATATCAATGCTTCGCTGTAAAGAAGTACGAATTTTTATCATGCATAGGACAGAGAATTCTGAAACGTTCGGAGTATTGTTCATTAATTAGGTCTACCTAATTAGTTTAGCCTAATATTTAAACCATCTCTCATAGGGCTCTGTTAACTGTACATCGATCCAACAATGACATTTAACCTGTCAACTGTCGTCGGCTAGCCGTTGTTAAATACTAACCTAGTTCTAATGATTTTAAGGAAGATGTGACCTTTCGGACAAGCTATTTAAATTTAGCATATTGCTTGCTTATACCTGCAAATATGGCTGAGATAAAGTGCAAAGTAATACCAGAGCCAGCAGAAGGAACAAGAGCTGTACTTAAAACAAATTCAAAAGTTCCACATATTAGAGGTGAAGATGGTGATTCATACCACCGCGGTAGTTGCGACTTCGTGCTTGCAGAAAATGTATTCCAAGGTCAGCTACGAGAGTTGGTGTTGCTCTATCCCAGATGCATTCATATAACGAACTATGACCCGATATTGGCTAGCAGTTGCGAATCGGTAATAGTATGTATCGTATCATCTAACACAATTTCTAACATGTTAGGGATATATAGGAAAATCTGATTTAAGAATACAAACTTTAGAAATAAAAGACTAACCAAATGTCTTAGCTTTTCGTATCAACATTTTCCACTCATTGTTACCTTCTATCTTAATCCCCGATGCTTCGGCTGACGTTATGGCATTCAAGCCTTACTGTTGTCTAAAGTAGTTGTTGTAAATCTGATAACCTGTTAGAATTGGAGTATTGGAGTATCTACCTTCTTCTTTAGCCCTCTCGTGGTCTTTTCTCTATCTCGAATTTCACCATTCAGGCGTTCCATCTTGTTATTATTGTAATCACCTTGTAATCGGATATGAGAAATGTGTTTGCTTTCTCGCTTCAGTGTTCCATATTCTTTCAAAAAAGCGTTATGGAAATTTCTTCACCTGTCTTTTGAGTAACCCAGGCATATGGAACAGTCATGATGGACAGCGCATAAATGCCGCTAGGCAATGGATATGCCCATGGATAGACTGTGACTCCTACATAGACTCCACCTGCAGTTGCAGCCCAGCACAGTGCAAATCCAATTATGTATATGCTATTCATGCTTCAAGTTCATCATTGGCACTTCTGACGTTGACGATGGCAAAATTAATAGTATTAGTTATACTCAAAAATTAAAGTATCATAGGATCGACAAATGTGATAGAGGATAGTTTGTATCAAATTTAATGAGTTGATTGATATCATAGGATATCTGGGATATAGACATACTGTAATAATATATGTACCAAACCTAAAAGAAGGCCACTATGAGATAGTACGCTCTTGGTACACTACTTACAACATTGTCCCC
>JALZFS010000081.1 GCA_030861405.1 Thermoproteota archaeon
AACAAGATAGTTCTAGAAATCATCACCATTTGTATGATGACGAGACAATTGAAAACATGAAACAATATTTTAAAATTGAGCATGACTCTGATGCATTATTGAAGTATATAAGAGGAAATCGAATCTGTCATGATGGTCTGGCTGAGCCATAGCATTTAATCAAGCACTGTAGGGGCCAGTGTAGTTCAGCAGGTGTTCGAAACTAAAATAGTACATTAACCCCTCAAGCTCTCATATCGTCAAATTCCAAGCATGATATTTTCCTTTTTCTACCATCGGTTGACGAGAGGGCGACTATTCATCAATTGCTTTTGTAATCACTTGGGGTCAGTCTGTGCTATTGCAATAACATGAATTCATCAAGGACAGTGTGGCATAAATTGAGGCTAGACCAAAATGCGGGATAACAGATTGTCCTAAGGAGATACAGATAAAGAAATGAGCTGTAACAATTGAAGGATGATTACATCACTCCTATTTAATTGCCATGCTGTCCACTATCAAAGTGAATGTCGTACAGACGTGGAGGACGTTTTGGAGGAAGTCGCTTTGGTGGTCCAAAGCCGGTTGAAACGGGTAAGGAATACGATGTTCAGATAACGGAGATAAGTCGAAAAGGTGATGGAGTTGCCAGGGTTCAAGGATTCATCATTTTTGTGAAAGGCGGAAAGGTGGGACAAAAAACTAGAATACGAGTAACGCATGTAGGAGACAGATTCGCAACTGCTGAGACGATTATTGGAGGAGAGGAACAGCAGACGCAACATCAATCAACCCATCAGGTACAAGATATTGTTGGTCCCCAAGTTGGCGAAGAACAAAAGCCGGAGCTACAGGAGTACAAGAGCACTGAAGCAGAAGACCTCAAACCAGAAGAACAACCACCAACAGGGTGACAGATGAAAAAGTATTCAATGACGATAAAATTGCAGATAGCGATCGTGATTGTTATTTAAGATGCCATTGCATTTTAAGCACCATCTGTCTAGCTTTGAAGCTTTCCAAAACTCGCATGTATCCTGCGTATGCAAGCCTTCTCTTTTTTCCTTTCGATACAGGCGGAACAGCAAACAAGAGTAGGTAATTCCGAATTGAGCCTGTATCAGCATAAGACCGCTAGAAATTGAGGCACAATACAGAATGGAACTCTTTAGAGGAGAATCTTCTTTTATATAATTACAAGCCCTTGATGATATGGAGAGCATAAGTTTGAGCCCTTATCAAGTAATTTTTGTAAATAGATAAGGTATTAAGTAGCTTGCAGAAGGTATCATATAGATTTGCATCTCTTAAGCATCACAATAGATGCCGATGGATCTCCGTCTGGTCATATTGCTTGGTACAACTATTTCACTGAAACTAGTAAGATCAGAACTCTCCGCCCACTAGCAAAGAACGATAAATATGGCATTCAGAGAATGGAAATGCTGGCGATCTACTTTGCATTATCAGATAATCAGCAACAGATAGATAAAATAGTTAGCAGTCAAAGTGCGAAGCATTTTACCATAAATATTAGAAGCGACTCTAAGACAACGGTTGAGCAGTTGCAGGGAGTATCTGGGATTAGAGATAAGGTATTGCAGAAGATATACGGGGCAATAAAGAAGTTCTCAGAGAAGAAGAACTATACGATAATAAACTTCAACCACCTAGAAAGGACAAGAAATATTGCAGGATTGATACTCGAGCAGAGAAGGAGAAAGGAGGAAGAGAAATTATGGGTTCATCAATACCACAAGGATTACTATAACAGCTTTATGCCGTACCGTTTGATGACTACATAAATATATTAATGTTCCATCTATTTATCGAACTGATTGGGCGAGCAGTCAACGCCACAGAAGTTCATCGATGTTAACGGCCATACCATACGGTATCTTGATTATGGGACGATGTCTGATAGTAAGAAGAAAAGTCTTATTCTTTTGCATGGGATTGGCGCTTCTGCTGAAAGGTGGTCTCGAGTAATTCCGGGTCTGTCAAGACATTTTCGTTTAATAATTCCGGATATTATTGGCTTTGGTTATAGCGACAAACC
>JALZFS010000082.1 GCA_030861405.1 Thermoproteota archaeon
ACCGGAGCAGAATATTTCAAAACTCGGGTTTAGAAATATAATGAATGCAAGCCCCGTAAACAGAAATCTTAATTACCTGTATGTATTTGCCTGAGCTGATGTCAGAGTCACTGTTTATACGCAGCTGTATGACAAGAGTGCTTGACGGAGGATCAATTACCTTTGAGGATGCTGAAAGGCTGCTGGCAACTAGCGACATTATGTACTTAGCGGAATGTGCTAATACTATCACCCGCACCTTTAATAGTGATACTGTGGATGTGGAAGCATTAGTAAATGCAAAGTCTGGAAGATGCCCGGAGGATTGTTCTTTCTGTGCACAATCCTCATTCTACAAAACTGACATTAACAAATACCAATTATTGCCAAAGGAAGTTCTTATTGAAAAGGCAGTTAAAGCCAAGGAAGCCGGTGCTACGAGTTTTTGCATAGTATGCGCCTATAGAGAACCTCCAGAAAAGGACTTTGAAGAAATCTGCGAAGCTATAAGGGCAATTAGAGCTGGCCTAGATATCGATGTCAATGTTTCACTAGGGTTTCTTAACCGTCCAAGGGCAGCGAGGTTGAAGGCACTGGGCGTTAAGCGCTACAACCATAATTTAGAAACTGCAGAGAGTTTTTTTTCAAATATATGCACTACCCATGGCTTCTCGGACAGGGTTGGAACTGCAAGAATCGTCAAGGAGGCAGGGTTGGGGCTCTGCTGCGGAGGGATAATAGGCTTGGGCGAGACTTCTAGGCAAAGAATAGAGCTTGCCTTCTCGCTTGCCTCACTTAGTCCAGAGGAGGTTCCAATAAATATCCTTATTGCACGGGAAGGAACTCCACTTGAAGACCTAAAGGCAGTGGATCCAGATGACGCAATCAAGACTATAGCTGTATGGCGGTTCATAATGCCCAAAACAATAATCAAGATAGCCGGTGGACGGGAGGTACATCTCAAGGGCAAAGATAAATTTGCTCTTAAAGCAGGAGCAAATGGCATTATCACGGGTGGATACCTGACCACAACAGGAAATGGGCCAGACAAGGACATTGCCATGATAAAAGAAATTGGTCTCAAACCATAAGACAGCTTTTGTATATGAACGGCTGAATGCTCTCCGAAAGCAAGGATTCTCCCGCTATCTTAGAAACGTGGTCGTCAGAGGTGCGATTGCCACAGTTGATGGCAAAGACGCAATCCACCTGTGTTCAAATGATTACCTCGGACTTTCACATAACAGGCACATAATAAAGAAGACAATTGAATCATTGTATCCAGTATCACAATGCAGTTCAAGGCTAATTGCGGGCAATCATCCAAAAGTTATTGAGCTTGAGAACTTGCTCGCAGACCATCGCAAAACTGAGTCTGCGCTTATCTATCCTACAGGCTACAGTGCAAATTTAGGTGTGATTGCGACAATTGCAGGCAAAAATTCAACTATATTTAGCGACGAGCTTAACCATGCCAGTATAATAGACGCATGTAAAATGAGTGGCGCTAGGGTCGTAGTATTCAGACACAATGATACCGATCATTTGCAGAAACAAATGCGACATGTAAAAGGTAGGAAAATTGTAATAACTGAAGGCATATTTAGCATGGACGGAGACATCGGAAAGGTATCGGAGATACATAGCCTAGCAAAGGAATATGAAGCAGTTACGATCATCGACGACGCACATGGAGATTTTATCTTTGGACCAGGCTTTTCCGGCATTCCAGCTAAATTTGGAGTTGACGTTGACATCCATATTAGTAGTCTGAGCAAAGGACTAGGATGTTTTGGAGGGTACGCCGCCAGCACAATGCCAATTCGAGAACTCTTGGTCAATACATCAAGGCAATTTATCTATACTTCAGCATTGCCTCAACACCTCTGTTCCGCCGCAATTACTGCTATTCCTATGGCAAAGGTAGGAAATTTGCAAAAGAATCTTGAGTGTAATATACGGTACTTCTCTTCAATAATGAGAAAAACGGGATTTGATCTAGCAAACTCCTCAAGCCAGATAATTCCTATTCTAATTGGCCCAGAGAGCCTAGCTGTACAGTTTTCAACTGAATTGCTAAAGCGTGGCGTTTTTGCTCAAGCAGTTAGATATCCAAGCGTGAGGAAGAGAACCGCTCGCATCCGAGTCTCAATTACTGCTCTGCATCGTAGAAAGCATCTGGATATGGCAGTCGACGCGTTCGAAAGTGCAGGCAAACGGATGGGCATCATCTAGAGACATTTCTAAACTCGAGTTTAGAAATAAGCTTATTAGCGACCTGCTTGATGCACAATATCAAGAAGTGCCACTAAAAGAATTCCGCTTCAAGCTAAACGTCTCGGAGGAGCAAAGGAAAGAACTTGCTCTATATGTTAACTCTCTGGCACCCTCAGAGCTCCTTTTTGGATTGCGGTTTGCGTACAATCGCCATACTGCAGAACGTGGTGGGTATCTGATGCCAGGGCGGAAGAGTCTCGTTAAGAGAGAAACAGTTTCGCTTAGCCCGGATCAGGCTAAGTGGCGTCTAAACAATTGGAAGATCATGATAAGAACATACAGAGAAAAAGGTTATAGCTACCCCACAATATCTAGGATAAAAAAGGAACTTGGAAAAATATTGGATTCAAAATAAAAAAGAGAGCATGCCAGGCTAATAGCTTGTTGCCTCTAAGTTTTTCGCAGAAACATTTGCAGTAGTCGATGGCAAATCTGGGAATTTATTCTTCATGCTCATTTCCACTACAGCACTAGCTTCCTCCATTATTTGTGCAGTGTCTTCACTTATTCCGCTAAAGCCTGCAATCTCTGTGTTAGGGATCTGTCCAGAGTCCGTCATAATGTTTCCAAGCAATTCGGATATTTGTCCAAATGATTGATCCGCTTCTGGCATCATTCCTGATAGTCCGCTCTGCAAGCCCTTTATTACAGACATTGCTGGGCTTAGTGTTACCACTACGTCTCCAAGTTCTGTTATTGTATTTAGCCTAAGCTGTATTTGTTCTAGCGCTAACTTGGCTGATGTAACCATTTTGTTCATTTTGCGAATCTGTGATAGCTCACTAGATAGCACCCTTGCATGAGAAGAATCATGACTCTGCATGGCAAGCACCACCCGCTTAAAAATTACCTTATCTTTCTCTTGCATTCTTGTAGATATTCCGTCCAGCCTAGCAATCTGCATTTGTAGTTTTTTTTGTGCTTCTTCTATCCTGGGCTTCAGTGGTGCTTGTGGTTTAATGCCCTCAAGCAATTTGTGACCGACGCCTTCTCCTTGTGGCTTTACCCACCTGCTGTCAAATGGCATTGTGTTCTTATGGCACCCAGCAACCATGACATAAAAATCTTAAAAAGGTCGCTGTCCGGAGTTTCTGCGTAACCGCGGTTACAAGGTAATCGGTTACACACGCAGGCACATAGACAAGGCAATAAACCTAAAGCTCAGATTAAATAAGTTTTTAAAGGCTACAACTGGCTTACGTCTAGATGATAAAAGAGAAGATAAAGGTCAACAATCGCAGCTATGATGTCACCATCAACGAACAGACTCAAATGTATGCTATGCGATTGAGGAGGCTTTATCAGCAGAGCTATTCGGATATGGACAGCTTCGACGAAGTAAGCTCTGAAATCTCAAGTACTGTGAGTAACTTACTTAAACATGCTGTCTCGCCCGAAGTTCGTGATGATGATATGGACGGCGTAGTACAACAGCTGCTAAAAATGTATGAAAAAACTG
The DNA here is from genome assembly GCA_030861405.1 of Thermoproteota archaeon. Lineage (GTDB taxonomy): Archaea > Thermoproteota > Nitrososphaeria > Nitrososphaerales > Nitrososphaeraceae > Nitrososphaera. The sequence goes on from JALZFS010000082.1 coordinate 3,716, forward strand.
CCAAAAAATAAGGCATCTAGAAAACGTCTAAATAACAATTACAGGTCCATCCTTTTATGGATGCTCGCGTTGTCAAAAAATGCATTAATCCCTCATGTGGCCTAACGTATGAGATCGACAACGATATTTATAGATGCTCTTGTGGCTCACTTCTGGATGTAAAATACAGAGACAGCATAAGCCGCGAGCTCATCGAGAGATTCTACGAACGTAGAAACCATGGTGGCAACATCTATAACGAGAGCGGGGTTTGGCGATTCCGAGATCTTATCAACTTCGCTGGTATTGAAACTGAAGATTTTAAGGAATGCGCGCGCGTGCTAGTCTCACTTGATGGTTCTGAAGGGCGTCTTTCAAAACCATATAAGATGAGCAAGGTAGCCGATTACGCAAAGATGGACCCTGATTCTTTTTTTCTGCAGCCCGAAGGGTACAATCCCTCAGGCTCATTCAAGGATAATGGGATGTCAACCGCAATAACACATGCTAAGATGCTAGGTGTAAAAAGGATAATTTGTGCATCGACAGGCAATACTTCTGCTTCCTCTGCAATGTACGCGGCTAATGAGAATATGGAATGCGATGTTTACATACCAAAAGGTGAGATTGCCCCGGGCAAACTTGGCCAGGCGTTCCAATTTGGGGCGCAGGTAATCCAAGTAGCGGGAAACTTTGACGATGCGCTCACCGCTTCACTCAAAAATGCGGAAGAAACAGGAGGCTATACTGTAAACTCCGTAAACCCTTTTCGTTTGGAGGGGCAAAAGACGATTCTTTACAGAGTTCTAGAGCATCTAGACTGGAACCCCCCCGACTGGATAGTGTATCCAGGAGGTGCGTTGGGAAACACCTCTAGCTGCGGTAAATGTTTGCTCGAGTTGTATGAATGGGGGTGGATCAAAAAAATTCCTCGGTTATTGGTAGTGAATGCAGAAGGAGCGAACACGCTCTATACGCTTTATAACGGCTTATTCGAAGAAAAACGTTTGAGATGGAATGGCGGTAGGCCCGATCTGACAATGATTGATCGCTATTACAAATACGTGGACCAAAAAGGGATAAAGCCAAAGACACATGCTAGTGCAATTCAGATTGGGAGGCCCGCAAATATCGTTAAGGCGCTTCGTGCGCTTGACTTTACCAACGGCATAGTTGTACAGGTTAGTGACAAAGAAATGAGCGATGGGATGTCCGTTGTTGGATTGAACGGCTTTGATTGTGAGATGGCGTCCGGTGCAGTGCCAGCAGGAGTTAGAAAGCTTCGTAATGAAGAATTAATCAAGCAGGACGATACCGTAGTAGGCATTCTTACTGGAAGACAGAAGGATCCCGTACTTGCAGTAGAATATCATATGAATGCCGCAAATATGTTTGCTAGACCCGCAAGAAATGATTAGCTTGGTCGAAGCATTAATATATATGTGTTAAAATAATTACCTATTTTAATATATTACTAAGACCGTTGTAATATATCCATAGATATAATAAATTACATTAATGATTGCATTATTACTATAGTTGTCATAACAATATCGATTTTTATTTCAATATAGCTCCGTATCGTTGCTGTAGATCTGATTGTTTACGCGGCATCAAGCATACATTGACTGAAAAAGGCTAAAGCGCTGTTGCATAATTGAGCAAAAATGCTATTTGCCAATAGCTGACGCGGCCTTCCTTAGTGCGTACAACATGGCGTTTGCCTTATGCTCGGTTTCAGCCCATTCGCGCCCTGGATCAGAATCAATAACGATACCCGCACCTGATTGGATATACGCGTTATTACCATTTACAAAAACTGATCTTATCGTTATGGCAAAGTCGCACGAGCCGTTAAAGGAGAAGTAACCTATAGCGCCAGCATATGGTCCTCTAAGTGTTGGCTCTAACTCATCTATTATCTCCATCGCCCGAACTTTAGGGGCGCCTGACACTGTGCCAGCCGGAAATACTGCGCCAAGAGAGGCGTAAGAATCAAGGCCTTTGCGCAACCTTCCTGCGACATGGGAAACGATGTGCTGAACATGGCTGAATCGCTTCACTGTCATAAACTCTTCGACCTTAACCGTTCCAAATTCGCAGACCCTTCCTATATCATTTCTGGCTAGGTCGACTAACATTGTGTGTTCTGCAACCTCCTTCTCATCCTTAAGAAGGTCCTTCCGGAGCTCTTCAGTTTTCTTTTCGTCCTGGACTACAGGCCTTGTACCTGCAATAGGGAATGTTTCAATATAGTCTTTTGTTATACGAACCAGCATTTCAGGGCTTGAGCCTATTATGCATCGATTAGACATTTTTAGCATATACATGTATGGCGAAGGATTCACTGAACGGAGCTGCGCATAAAGGCGAATGAGGTCACCCTTAACGCCAAACTTTATACTCTTTGCAAGAACCACCTGGAAGATATCTCCGTCATGCAGATATTGCTTAGCCCTTGTTACCATTTTTACGAAGCTCTTCTTGGTCATGTTTCTGTGCGGTGTAGAATAGGAGAACTGCCTGACTTTCTTTTTAGCTGTCGCCAGTATCTTGTTCACATCCTGTAGCCGCGATTTTCCAAGGTAGAAATAATGCGCCTGCTTTTCTTTGTGGTTGAACAATATCCCATCGTCATAGATGCCAAATTCGAGCAGGGGGAATCCTGTGGCTCTCTTGTTGTTCTTAATAGGCAAGTCTTCCCAAAGCCGGACAGCGTCATAATTGATGTATCCCACTGCACCACCAATATATCGAAAACGATCATCATTGACTTTAGGCATAAGCTCACGCAACTGTAAAAGTGGTTCTTTAACTTCTAACGTCTCTAAAAGTCTGCCAGATCTGTCTTTGATTTTAAATTTGTTGTAAAAATCGCATGTTACGATGATTTTTGGATCAAATCCAATGATTGACATTTCAGTGAGCTCTTTTGGGCCCACAAGAGATTCTAAAATGTAAACTCTTTCATAAGCTGAATATATCTTTTCAAAGAGTTCAAAGAGGTTATTGTCAAAGATGGGAAGTTTCTCGATATGAATACCGCTGTCTGTAACCTCGCCAAAAGTAACCACTTTTGCCCATTTTTGTCTAGCCTCTTAAGACTTTGTTCAGGGAAGATCTCATTTAAACCTTTTTTGGTTGAGTGGTACGGTGATGGCCCCCTCAGACGCAGACCTAACCAATGATGCATATTTGGCGAGAGCTCCAGAAGAATAATGTGGTTTAATGCGCTTCCATTTTTTGCTTCTATTCCTTAGCTCTTGCCTAGACACAATTAGGTCTAGCCTGCTTTTTTGCATATCGATTACGATCTTATCTCCCTCTTTAACCAGCGCAATTGGCCCGCCTTCCATTGCTTCAGGAGCGACGTGACCTATCATGAAACCTCTTGTCGCGCCAGAGAATCTTCCGTCAGTAACCATCGCGACCTTTTCGCCAAGACCTTGCCCGACGAGGGCTGCGGTCACTGCCAACATTTCACGCATTCCTGGGCCCCCTTTGGGTCCTTCGTAGCGGATCACCACCACGTCTCCGTCTATTATTTTGCGCTTTGATATAGCTTCAAAAGCGCTTTCTTCAGCATCAAATACTCTTGCTCTGCCGACAAATTTTTTAAGTTCTAACCCTGCAAGCTTCATTACCGAACCTTCTGGAGCAAGAGACCCCTTAAGCACCTTGAGTGTCCCCTCCTTTTTAATAGGATTCTCAAGAGACCTTACTATCTTACTGTCGTTGTCAAGCCCATGGTTAAACGTGTTCGATTCCAGATTTGCTCTCATACTCTTGCATGTTACCGTTATGGCGTTATCGTGCAAGAGACCCTTTTTGAGCAGACTGCGCAAAATCACAGGCACGCCGCCAACTTTGTCGAGATCAGCCATTATATAGAAACCTCCCGGCCTCATGTCAGCAATGTGCGGCGTGCGTCTGCGTATCCTTTCAAAATCTGATAATGTCAGATTCAATCCAACTTCTCTTGCAATAGCAAGGAGGTGCAGTACAGCGTTGGTCGAGCCGCCTATCGCGTTTGCTACCATTATCGCATTTTCAAAAGCCTCAAACGTCAGGATGTCGCGAGGCCGGATATTGTTCTCAAGTAGAGCCATTATTGCCTTACCTGTGTCGTAGCAGATTTCGCGGCGTCTTTCGACTTCGGCTGGAGCGGATGCGCTCCCAGGAAGGGACATTCCTAAGGCTTCGCTTACAGAAGCCATTGTATTTGCAGTGTACATGCCAGCGCACGATCCCGCACTAGGACAAGCTACATCTTCAAGGCTCACCAGCTCTTGCAATGTCATCTTACCAGCATCGTATGCTCCGACAGCTTCATAGACATCCTGTACTGTGACCTGCTTTCCATTCCACATACCTGGCATTATTGTTCCCCCATACACAAATATTGATGGCAGATTAAGTCGGGCCATTCCCATTAATGTTCCCGGGAGGCTCTTGTCGCAGCCGGCTATTCCTACCACGCCATCGTATTGATGTGCACGGATCATAATTTCGATAGAATCAGCAATTACTTCTCTGCTGACTAGGGACGATTTCATCCCTTCATGCCCCATGGCAATACCATCAGACACTGCAATAGTCGTGAATTCCCTCGGCGTGCATCCTGCATCTTTTACACCTTTCTTTGCAATTTGTGCAAGCTGACCAAGGTGAATATTGCAAGGCGTAGCCTCGTTGCATGTGGAGGATACCGCAATAATTGGCCTGTCCAGGTCCTGATCTGTTAATCCCATTGCTTTATACATGGCCCGGTGGGGAGCTCTAGCTGGTCCCTCAATTGCCTTTCTGCTTTGGAGGTTCACTGCAATTATCGAAGCGTATGCATATTTTAATATTCTTTAGCTATTCTAAAGTGGCCATGATCTTGACTGCATCAAGGCCTTCAACCTTGAAAATAGTTTCGCACATGCCACACTCAGCGTTACCGCTCGAAAGATCCTTTGCAAGCACCTCTTCGTTTAGGTAGTCACACTTGGGGCAACGAAAAGAGAAACTGATGTCAAAGCTCTCGAGTTCAAGCGTTTCGGCCATGTATCTAAAAGTTGGAACTTCGGTGTATTTAAAAATTAGCGTATGACCAATAGCAAAAAATAAACAACCAATCGGAAACCAGTAAGCACATGCAAATGAGCAAACCCTGCATATTCTGCTCAATCATAGCCGGCCAAGAGCCCAGCGTAGATATTTTACGTGACAATTCCTTCCTCGTCCTTTTGGACAAGTACCCAATTAATCCCGGACATACTTTGGTGATACCAATACGACACTACGAAACGCTGCTTCATATGCCGCCTGCTGAGGTAGGCAAATTATATTCATTGGTGCCTGCAATTGCTAAGGCGATAATGTCCGCAGTACGAGCAGACGGATTTAACGTTGGCCAGAATAACGGAGTAGCTGCAAATCAGATCGTTCCCCATGTGCACGTTCACATTGTGCCCCGGTTTAATGACGACAGTCCGGATGGCAAATGGCCTGTA
>JALZFS010000089.1 GCA_030861405.1 Thermoproteota archaeon
AACGTTCAAACGGGCTGCCCGAATCAATTATCGCTTGAAGCTCCTCTTGCAATCCAACCACATGGTTTTTCTGCATTACAATATCTTCAAAGAGATGTTTGACCTCGACCAGTGCCTTGTTTGCAGTCTGTGGCGTATAAAACATAAACATTAATGGCATTTCTCAATTTTGAGATAATTTATGCTTTTAGTACTCCAGCGGGAACCTGAATTAATACAGTCTACAAAGCTATACTCAATTATTGGGTCAGTATTAGTTTCATTGGGGTTTTTAGGGCGGTCTTGACCGTCTCTAAATCGACAATAGAAAAAAGTCATAAACCTGGGAAGCATACAGGGCGGTATTCTAAGTGGATTTCTCAAACTCTTCCCTCCCCCTCTCCCTGCGGTGGTCCAAACTTTAAGAACAATTGAGTGGATATTGATTTCGTGGTAGAACCTGGACTCGAATCGGAGATGGTGATACCGGCAGATACGACGGTTAAGGAAGAGCGAGAAAAAGAATCGGCTGAGTTTTTAGAGCATGAAATAGAATGTCCGCGGTGTCATGATAGTATGACGCTTTGTTCCGACTTTGACAACCTCTACTATTTCTGCGAAGAATGCGACTTTTGTCTATATACAATAAAAAAATATTCGTCCTAAAAAGAAATTAGGTACTCTAACAATGACTAACAGCGATTGATCATAAATCGCCATGAATTGGAACGGTTTCATAGCGATAGCATGTCGCGCTTAATTCTATCTACCTTTGAGAGTGCAATTCAGAGTGTTAAGCCTGAGCTGCTTGTAAAACGTGCTGTCAGGCTCAACAGGAGACAATTGATAGTGAGAGACATTTATGGCAAAGTCGAGAAGTTAGATGGATTCCAACAAGTTTACGTTGTGGGCGCCGGCAAGGCTGCAGCAGGCATGGCTCATATGCTTTGTTCTATCCTGGATAACAGAGTTGCTGGCGGGGCCATCACTGTTCCCTATGGAACCAAAGCCAAGATCACGCGGCTCTGCGTGACACAGGCCTCACATCCAAGGCCTGACAAGGAAGGCATCAAAGGTACGAAAAAAATTCTATCGACATTGAAGAAAGCTGACGAGAATGATCTTGTCTTTGTCCTGATCTCTGGAGGGGGATCCGCTTTAATGCCGCTGCCCGCGCCAGGGGTATCGTTGTCCGATAAGCAAAAAATCACAAGCTCACTGCTTCGCTCTGGAGCGTCTATCTACGAGATAAATGCTGTTCGAAAGCACCTTTCTGCAGTTAAGGGAGGGCAGCTCATACGGTACGTTAACGAATCATGCAAGATCGTATCACTGATCCTGTCTGATGTAATAGGAGATGATCTTGGAGTGATCGCTTCCGGTCCTACCTGTCCTGATAGCTCGACATTCTATGGAGCTTTGAAGATTTTGAGAAAATATCATATAAGAACTCCTGATGGCGTCGCTAAATTCATTGAAAACGGTGTAGTGGGCAAGATACAGGAGACGCCCAAACCGCAGGGAAAAGAGTTTTTGCGGGTTCATAATATCCTTGTTGGAAATAATGCTATTGCTTGCAAAGCAGCAACATGTTACCTAAAAAAGCACGGCGTAAAGGCAGACTATCTCGGCTCAGAATTTGGCGGCGAGGCGAAGGAATTTGGAGCTTTTCTTGCAAGAATTGCATCGGGCTTTTGCAGCAAACGTTATGCAATAGTGGCTGGCGGGGAGACGACTGTTAAGCTGAATAAGCATAACAATGGCCGTGGCGGCAGAAACCAAGAAGCCGCTCTCGCATGTTTGGCTCAGCTTGCACGGCAAGATGTTGCAGTAGGATGTGTTGGAACGGATGGTATAGATGGGAACTCCGATGCAGCCGGAGCATTCATCTCTCCAAAAACGATCGCTCTTGCCAGGAGGATCAATTTGCAGAAGCATCTTGATATGCATGATAGTTTTCATGCCTTCAAAAAATTGCACTCACTGATCTTTACTGGGTACACCGGCACCAATGTGAATGATATCTCAATATGTATGTCGTAAGTAGGATGTCACATCTAACATACGCACAATAATCAGTCACTATTCTTTTTTGTTGCACCAAAGTAGTAATAAATGTCTGTCACATGAAAAAGCTTGCATTAATACAGAAATATCTGAAAAGATACAAAGCATAAGCATTAGTGTATATGTAGTGAATCAACATGAGAGTTAGCAACCAAAAGTAACAGATCCAAGCTGCAGAAACTGCTATTTGGTAATGCCAATCCTACTTTAGACGGCGAATTGTTGAAGCCGTTCTAGTAGTTGATATGTACATCGTCTGCTACTACCGTGATATTATCATGCAGGTTCGTTCTGACCAAAAGAGATCCGTCTATGTTGATGTCCTCTGCAATACCTTGAATTGTTCTATTCTTTTGGACAACTAAAACCCTGCGTCCTATGATATCGGAGTTCTTCTTCCACTTTTCTATAATTACATTCGGACTCATCCGCTCCAACTCAAGATAGTAATACTCGAGGCTTTCAAGTAGCCGTATCGTCAAGTCAGATACACTTGTATTGTGCCCAAGTTCATCCCTTATTGATGTGATCGGTTTGATATTTTCCAGGCTCGAAGCGATCACAGCGGAGTTCACATTTACATTTATTCCAACGCCTATCACGGCATAATTGATCTGTTCGTTATCTATGCTAATATCAATTAGAATGCCTGCCACCTTTTTGCCTGATATTATGACATCATTTGGCCATCTTAGTTTAGGTTCCAGCAGAGTACATTTTTTTATTGCGTCATGCACTGCAAGAGCAGTAGCAAAGGGCAATAATGTAGTTTTTGAAACAGACATGTCAGGTTTTAAGACTGCAGACAGCCATATCCCGCCCTTAGGCGAGAGCCATCTGCGCCTTTGTCTGCCACGTCCTCTCCTTTGTTGCTCTGCAATAACTACCATACCATGTGAATCCGAACGGGACTGCGCGAGATATACTGCAATATCTTGAGTTGAATCCATTGTGGACCTGTAGACGATTCCTTGCTTGCCGAGAAATAAGGTGTCGAGCATCCTAGTCATCTCATATGATAGGTGAAGGTCACCGTCGCCTGCCATTCCATATCCCATGTGTTGCCGTGAATTATGTCTGCAACGTCTTTATCTGTTTGTCGACGAATTTAATATGTCTTCTTCCAGCAAATTTTCCCTGGCTTATACTTGTTTTGTATCGGCCGACCAATGATGAAAAAGCTCTCCCGTTTCCTTATGATGATGCGTGGCATCTTACGGTACAAATAACGACCAAACCTACTCTAGCGAGTTGATGTATGTGGACTCATCACGGCTCCTATTCTCATAGTACATAACTTAAAGTAAAAAACCATGATTGAGTAGATGTTTTACCCTTTAATTATAGAATCTGCAACGAGAAGTAAAGGTAAGAAAAGGCTATTTGCTATCGCTGATCAGGCCGCGAGCGTGAGGATATTTTGACATTCTTGTTGGAAAAAAGGCTCATCGCTTAAACCCACTGACAGAGGCAGAATGCACCTATGTTATCACAAGATGGAAAAAAGTGAATAAGATGTCTACCAGGTTAGATTATTCTAGCCAAGAAGCAGCAACCGTTTCTTCGCACTTTAACTAATTATGTGCTGTTCCATTTGTAATAAACCGTTCCTGCTCTGCAGGTAGCGTAAACATTGGATCGGCCTTCTCCTACTGAACTTTCGACTTCAAGCTCCGCCAGCAAAGCTTCAATCTCTTTGTCTTTCTCGATGGGTGCTAGTAGGTTCAGAATCTCTTCCTTAGAGTACATCTTTGAGGGGTCTCGGCGTAATATATTTCCTATTTCACCCCTGAGATCGATCATTGGCTGATTTCACCTTTTCTTTGTCCTTGCCGATACTATTGATAGCACATCGCGGTCCTTTAGCTGGTAGTTGGCAGGCAATCTTAAGCCATCTCTGCCGTCGAGGGCATATAGTACTCCCTTTGCTAGCTCTGTATGTATCTCTCTGGCCAGATCTTCTATTGTTGATCCGGATCTCATCAGGTATATGTCTGGTAGAACATTACCATGCTTGTCTGAGAACTTGTCGATATTTGCAACAGGATATACTGCATTCATCCCAAGTAACTTAAAGACGGCAACATTTATTGCGAACTGAACACCTGTACGCATGTATTCACCTAGAATATCCTTGCGAATGAAATTGAGAGCCCACTTTTGTTTATCATTGAGCTTCGTCTGATCGTTTATTTCGAAGCGTTCATCGCCCGGAATATAGCGTATAATCCCTCTGCTTTCTGCACGTCTAAGAGTAAGTTCAGCATCTGCACTTGCAGGAACTATTATAATATCTCTATATTCTTCGCGTAGACGCTTAAAGTTTTCCGTAGCTGTGGGAAGATCTACTTTGTTTGCAACTATCAGCGTAGGCTTCGATATATCGCGTAGGCTCCAGCAAAAGTTCTTGCTCTCCTCAGTACCAAATTTATCAAATGAGGTCTGTGTTAAACTATTTTGCGCAAGCGCGAGCTTAACATGATCCTCTCTTACACCAATGCCGCGGAAAACATCGGTTATGGCCGCAACTGTATTTGCACCAAGGCTGATGTTGCGGGATACCTTGTCCCTATTTGCCTCAAACAACTTTAGGTACCACATAACTAGCTCCTCCTCAATATCAGCAACATCTGCAACCGGGTCGCCTGTTCCAGGCTCAGCAACCTTACCCGATGCATCAATGCTGCCTGACGCATCGATAACGTGCAGCAAAGCATCTGATTGCGCAGCGATGGTGAGGAATTGGTTTCCTAACCCCTTTCCTTCCCACGCGCCCTTAATTAGGCCTGGAAGATCGACAAGCTCAACTGGAATAAACCGCCAACCGTCGACACAACGCGAGTTCTTTGGATTGTCCTGAAGGTTAAACTCCTTATGAACGCAAAGGGTGATCGCATGAGCATTACCTATCATTGGCTGCTTTGTAGTGAAGGGATAATTGGAGACTTCCGCGGATAGGAGTGTCGCAGAATTAAAGAATGTCGTCTTGCCTGTGTTCGTTTTGCCGATCAGCCCGATCTTGATCATGATTTTTTCACCCTTTTGTTATTATTATATGCTGCCCCATGACGGTTAAGTTGATGACGAAGAATGATGAGGGAATAAACCATCTGGAGTTCTCGATCAAGTTCTAGTTTCGCTGGATAAACAAATCTATCTCGGTAGCACGTTCAAATTCTCTTCGATTCACCATTATATTTGAGACTTATATAATGACGACACTTGTCCTTTTTTTATCGCTTCTTCCTTCTAAAGCCGTGCAGCCCGCTTACAGTAGCTTTTGTAATTGATGCTCCATTGTGTGCCTAACATGCAGACGCCGTTTCATGTAGCGAAAAATATGGTTTGCCGCTGAGTTACTGTTCCCGTGTTTGAAGTTCTTTGTGATGGCAATCCTATAACACAGTTTCCAGGTCGTATGGTCTGGTGTTATTTATTGGAGCCTATCAATCGCCATCTTGATTTCATCGCAGCGCCACGACATTTCGCTTAACTGATCGGAAGTCATCTGGGAATCCCATTTATCTAAAATGGTCTTGCAGATCTCAGTTGCATTATACAGTATTGCCCAATACGGATGATGCTCTGCAGTGGTGTATGCAAGCTCTAGTACATCGGCCAGACCAGAAGATGCCTGCTTAATAATGCTAGAACCCTCATTATATATTCTAATAATGCCTGCCTCTCTATCTACGTGTATCTTTATAGACGCGTCATTCTCCCTTTTCATGTCTTCTACAGTAGTTTTAATTTCGTTGAAAATACTATCGACGCTTGACATTGACAATAGTATTATGATATGTCTAATTTAATTCAGTCACCAAATAGGCGTCTGTGCTCGGCCATCATGCATCTATTGTAGATTACGTCAATATTCTTTTCCTTTGCCATCTTCTCCGCTTCGCTATTATGAATACCCTCCTGCATCCAAATAACTTTGATGCCAGTTTTCTTTAATGCATCTTCAACCACCGCGGGAACATCTTCTGACGGCCTGAATACATCCACTATATCTATGTCATCTTGTACGCTGCTGACTGTAGGGTATGACTTCCTGCCCAGGATTTCTGGTGTGGTTGGATTCACAGGAATAACATTATAGCCGTGATTGACGAGGTACTTTGGCACATAATGAGACGCCTTGGTCTCATTCTTTGACATTCCAACTACTGCAATAGTTTTGAATCCATAGAACTTTCGTAGTTCATCGTCTGAATGTCTGTCTTTATCCATGTACTTGGTTTATGTTAACACATTATTTAAACGGATTAAGAACCGATCATACCAGGCAATTTCCAAGGAGTGCGGTAGAATTGCACTATCTTAATATTTGGCTCGGCTGTCACTGTCACCTTATCTAACGCCACACCTTCCGGAGGTGAAAGAGTTCGTGCATCGCCTGGCTGTAAAATGTCTATTACCGGCTCTGTCTTGTTTCCATAGTCGACTTGCACATTTGTGAGAGGCAGCCTGCCCGTGTTCTTCACTACAACCCGGGCACTTGTAAAGAGCGATTGCTGATCTTTGAGAGCATCCACACTCAAGTCATAGTCTTTCGTAGGAAGAGCAGAAGCAAACATTGCGACAAGGGCGACTACAATTATGCCAGCCGCTATTATCACAATAGGGGTTAATCGCATTAAAAGAAATGTAGTTCAAGGATATTTAAGCAGTTATTGTTCTAATATTATATTATTCTCCCTTCATCTGCGATCTTGACTTGAAAACTGGACGTATCCCAAGGGGTGTATAGTTACCTGTAGAGCAGGTAAAACAGAGCTCCTCCTCTTGCATACCTATAGACTTTGAGAGTGTAGCGGTATCATTGTATCCGACATAATCTGCTCCTATCGAGTGTGCTACGTATGATGCAATATTATTGCTTGATTCGTTGACAATGTCATGCTTGTATGCTATTAATTCGTCCTGCGATGGAAAGTCAATTCCTGCGTAGCAGGGATAGCGTATGGGAGGGTAGGTAACTACTAGGCTCACCCTACTTGCGCCGACCTCCTTAAGCGTCCTAATTATCTCAGCAGAGCTTGTACCTCTGACTATGCTGTCGTCAATCATAACTACGTGTTTGTCCCGGACTATTTCAGGTATTGGAATTATGCCTTTATTTATCTCGACTCTGTTGTTCTGATATGGTTCTATAAAGCTGCGCATGGATCCCTTTTTGCTGTATCTATCCTTCAGCAACCCTTCTTCAAATGTCAGACCCAGTTCCTGTGCATAACCTAAGGCAGCTGGCCTTGCAGAGTCTGGCACCGCGACTACAACATCTGCGTTTGATATCGGAAATTTCTTTGCAAGAAATTGTCCAATTCTCTTTCGTGCACCGTAAATGTTGATCCCTTCCATTATACTAGAAGGATGAGCAAAATACGTGTATTCAAATGCACAATGTGCGTGTGGTTTTTCATTTGCAAATTGCTCAGAAGCGATGCCTCCTTTGCCTATCTTCAATAGCTCACCTGGCTCGATATCCCGTGTTAGCTGTGCTCCCACCGCTGCAAGCGCGCATGATTCCGATGCTACTATATATGTGCTGGTTTCTCTATGGTATCCAAGCACTAGGGGTCGAAATCCGAGCGTATCTCGAGCCGCATACACCGAACCGTCGTCTGTCAGAAACGTAAAGCAGAACGAGCCAACCATCTCTCCCTTCAAAATGTGGATTGCCTCTGCCATGTCACCTTTGTCTGCCAAGTGCATTACAAGACGCCGGGCTGCCACAAGTGTGTCGCTCATTGTTTGCGGTGTAAACGTGCAGCCGCCAACCATGCCTGATAGCTCCTCGACGTTGGCAATTGTCCCGTTGTGTGCAATGCACAAGTCTTTTACCTTCAGCGGCTGGGCATTCTCAAGAGTACTCTTTCCCAGTGTAGAATAGCGGACGTGTCCTATAGCGCTGTGCGACTTGTATTTCTTGATTATGCTATGGAACTCTGCTGCCCAAGAAGAGACTAGTCCGAGTCTTCTGAATGGTTGTTTGCCGGGGACTGCTATGCCCCAAGCCTCCTGTCCCCTGTGCTGTAAAGCACGCAAAGTGTCAATTGCAAAAGGTATTACGTTGCGCCCATCCAGCGAAAAAATTCCCACTACTCCACAGTTTTCATGAACCAACAGTACAAGCACTCACTTTAGATACAATAGATTGAGCATCAAGCCTTTAAAACTATATCTTCTTGACAGCTACATTATCTTTCGAAGGAAATTAGAGTTTGACTGCAATTGCTCTAGTGATAAATGGATTATGTTTTTCTGGCCCTTGACAAACTGGACATCCTTGGCTCCCGTTTGGCCTATCTTTGCAAATTGCACGCCTTTTGCTGCCAGCAGTTTTTGCACACTTTCTGGCTGCTTTGTACCGAAAATGTACCGAGAATGTGTCTCGGAGAATAGCAGTTCGTCTATCCTATTGCAGGAGTGTGGAACAATATCAAGATTAACTTTGAACCCGATTGACCCAGCTATAGCCATTTCCGCAAGCGAAACGGCAATACCTCCCTTCGAACAATCGTGAGCACCGGTTACAAAGCCTGCCCTTATTAGATTGAGTAAGGCCATCCTGTTCTTTTCATCGGTCTCCAAATTGACGACAGGAACCATCCCGCCTGTTATTTCATGAAAATACTCATAGTACTCTGAACCACCCATCTCCGGGAAGGTATATCCAACAACAAAGATGGACTCGTCTGCGGATAGTGCCATTTGCGTGATCCAGGATTCTCTGTTGATTAGACCGAGAGTACCTATGACAGGGGATGGCTTGATTGGACCTCTAGGAGTTTCATTGTAAAAGCTTACTTTGCCACCGACCACAGGGATTTTCATAAAAATGCAGTAATCCACTATTGCATTCACGCTCTGAACAAACGTCCAGTAGGCCTGTGGGTCTTCAGGGCTCGCAAACTGTAGGTGGTCAACTACTGCAATAGGCGTTGCACCTGTGCAAACCACATTTCGGAGTCCTTCAGAAAGGCATCCAAGTGTGCCTTGGTATGGATCAAGATAGCAGTGCTTTGAGTTGCCATCCAGTTTGGCTGCAATGAACTTGCCATTTTCTAGCCTTATTACAGCTGCGTCCCCCGCGCCAGGCTTAACCACCGTTCTAATTCCAACTTCGTGGTCGTACTGTTGATAAACCCATTGCTTACTTGCTATTGAAGGGTTCCGCAAGAGCGATAGCAATACCTTGCCCTGGTTTTTGGGTTGTAGGGGTTCATTAACTGCTTTAAGCTTGTCTAGGTAAGCAGGCCGCTTTGTGGCTCTGTCGACTAACGGCGCATGGGCGATTAAATGCGATGGCATCTTCAGGATAACTTTGCCTGAATATCTAATTACTAGGTCCTGATGTTTCCGTACGGTGCCTAGAAGAGAATACTTGATCCCGTACTTTTGTAGAATCGATTGAAGCATTGGCAATTTCGTCCTCCCGGTAATGTAGAGCATACGCTCCTGAGATTCAGATATCATGAGCTCATTTGGCGTCATATTGCTTTCTCTTGTGTGGATATTTGATAGCTCTATGTCAAACCCCTTGCCAAGATTGTCTGACGTCTCAGAGAGACAGCAGGCAAGCCCACCACCTCCTAAGTCCTTTATGCATTTCAAACAGCCATTCTTGACAGCCTCCATCGTTGCATCAAGCAGCAATTTCTCTAGGAAAGGATCAGGGATCTGAACTGCTGATCTGTTCTCGTCCCTGAGTGTATTTGATGCAAAGGAGGCTCCGTGTATTCCATCCCTACCCGTTGGTCCCCCTGCAAGTATTATAATATCGCCGACATTGGCCTGGTTGGTAATGATAGATTCTTTTCGGCCAAGGCCTATCGATGCGACGTCTACTAAACAATAGTCCTCAAATGAGGTGTCAAACTCAATTTCTCCTGCGACTGTTGGAATTCCTATGCAGTTTCCATAATCTGCAATACCTTTGATGACATTCTTAAAAAGCCATTTTGATTTTGCAACAGACCCACTATTGCCTACTACTGGTGCGAATCTTAGAGCATCAAGAATGGCAATTGGACGAGTTCCCATAGACATGATATCCCGTACGACTCCACCCACTCCTGTCGCAGCGCCCCCAAATGGCTCAATGGCTGAAGGATGATTATGACTTTCAATATGTACTGTTAAAACATAACCATTCCCGATGTCCAGAACACCTGCATCATAGCCTGGGCCCATGATCACATGCTTGCCTTGTGTTGGTAACATCCTCAAATATTTTCTCGATGACTTGTATGAACAGTGCTCTGACCACTGAGCGCCAACAACATCAGACTCAAGCTCGCTTGTATTTCGATTTAACTTTTTCTTGAGATATTCCACCTCCTTCTCCGTTAGAATTGCCAACTAGGCGATCGCCTTTTGCTTCAGATGTAATAGAAGAGACCAGAATATCTTGATAGCATGGCTACTACCACCAGTGCTAGCCCTGTTAGCAGTTAGGACCGAGGCAGCAGCAGCTGCTCTTTCTGGATGTGGCATCATACCCATTACATTTCCTTCCTCATTGCATATTGCTGCTATTAGATCGTCCGAGCCATTGGGATTCTCAGCCGAGTATCGCATAACGATCTGGTTCTTCTTCTTCAGATCATTGTGTTTATCCCTATCTGCTACATAGCGGCCCTCCCCATGGGCGATAGGAATATTGAACTTCTGCTTCAGTGCAAAAAGACCTGTAAATGGAGTCTTGTTGTTCACGACCTCAACCTCCGTCAATTTGCAGACAAAGCGGAGTGAATCATTTGCTATAAGGGCACCAGGCAAGAGTCCCGATTCGACCAGAATTTGAAAACCGTTGCATATTCCTAGGACAGGGATACCATCTTTCGCCATCCTTTTTACCTCTTTCATTATCGGACTATGAGCAGCAATAATTCCTGCACGAAGCCTGTCACCGAATGCAAAGCCGCCTGGAATTATCATCGCCTCATAATCCCCAATCCGATCCTTATTGTGCCAAATAAAGTCGGCCTTTATCCCAGCTAGGTTGTTGAGAACATGGTAAACATCGCGGTCGCAGTTGCTGCCGGGGAAAACAGTGATCCCAATTCTCGCTGCCATTACTTTGCAGAAAAAGCTTGCAAGAACCTCTATTAATATTTTGAGACAAGAAATTTTTCTATTAGTGCTATAGCTATGTGCAGAACTGTTTTTATCATTGATTGATTGTGGAGAAATATAGTACATGACAGCTTCAGTGGTTCAAGACATTATGACAAAGAATATGGTAATGATTGACTATGACAAGTCAGCCATGGAGGCTGCCAAGCTCATGACAGAGAAAGGCATAAGCTCTGTGTTTGTTGTCAAAGACAATAACCCAATCGGCATTGTGACAGAACGTGATTTCATCAAGAAAATATGCGCTAGGGGATTATCTGCAGCTCAAGTGCAAATCGACAGCGTTATGTCGCAAATATTAACGACGGCCGATCCGCAAACTCCAATTGATGTTGCGGTACAGAGGATGGTGAACCATAAAATACGTAGATTGCCCATAATGGATAGCGGCAAGCTCGTAGGTATCGTAACGGTGACTGATTTGGCTAAACATTTGAGGACTACTGTTCTTCTGGAGGGTGCATTAAGCGATGCAGGTAGCTTCGATAACATGCTAGCCACAATGGGCGGGGATAACATTAACACAGAAAAATATTGATGCAAATTACAGTAGCTAGAACATGTTATTCACTTTGGCACTGTCGTTGTGTAAGATTTGTGGTGTAAAGAGTGCTTGTTGTGTTGAAGGCCATATCTCTGCAGATGGTTAAACTAGGTCTTTGGAATTAGGAGGCTACATTATATTTGGCGCTCTATCTTTACCACATCTCCGTCTCAAGCCAACACTGCAAGTCATACAAGAATCAGTCAAGTTCACACATCTATATGGTCAGATTGCACTTGCACTTCGCCAATCTCTTACCTGCTGAATTTGGCTGAGAGGTTTTCTTATTATGAATTTTTTGTTGGTCTATGAAGAAATCCCGAATAGTTCCGTGCTCCAATAGAGAATAAAGGGATGCTACCAAAATGTTTGCTGGTCTGGATAGATTTGGTTTCCAGCGACGCTGAGCAATAAAAGAATAATTCCTTTACCATAAAGAGATTAGGATGAATGAGTCTTAAATCTACTGCTCGTCAAAGGGGTTTTTGAGAAGCACGGCATCATGAGCAAAGTGTGTTCGCTTAAATCGGACAAATCTAAAAGACCTAGCTAGGTGCTCAAAAGTAAAGCAGATAAGGTGAATTCGTCATGCGTGAGTACACCTCCCATAGTTTCTAAACGGCATCTTGATTATTTCATAAGGGCAAGGATTGCTCATACGATATCAAACTCCAGATTCGTATAGATACATTAGATCTTACCCATTGCCTTGACAGTACAGTTACTAACAACTGGGTTGAATATGCGTAAGTCATCGCAAAGCTTCTTCACCGTTGTTTGAGCGTCGATTTGGGTTTTTGCAGATACCACCATCTTCAGCATTTTTGCCGATCTGATTGATTGCACACTCGCGTACCCACCCTTTAGAACTAGGTCCCTGTATATGGTCTCGCCCTCCGGGTCATTAATGTATGGCTTGTTCTCAATTACTACATGTACCATAAAATTTTCCACAGATTTACCCGCACCTTGTTTTTTAAATACATTCTTTATATAAATCGACCAAATACTTTGGTAAACAAAAGGAATGCTCCTAGAGAAGGGGGAACGAGTCCTAGCACAAATATATTTGGCGCAATATCGCTAGAAATATTGGCCTTATTGCTGGCCACTATCAATAAGAAAAATGAGACTAGCAACGTTATACTAAAGAATAGAGCGGCAGCTATCATGTAGAATAACAGCTTGATAATCTCGCGCCCTCTAGATTGAGGATTAAGAGCCAACAGCCTGATATGACTACATTTGCACCTAGATAATCCTTTGTAATGGCTAGAAAGCCGTTTAATTAATAAAACGTGTTATTACTAGAGCGCCTGTGGTCATGTAGCTCAGCCTGGTCAGAGCGGCTGACTTGTAAATCCAGTCAAGAAATCAGCAGGTCGTGGGTCCGAATCCCACCATGACCTTCTCATTTAACAATCGTGATCGAT
>JALZFS010000103.1 GCA_030861405.1 Thermoproteota archaeon
ACAGGAACTTCGACTCTTACTATGATATCGAATTCGCCGTAGACACCTTCGACCGATACTACACCAGGCACCTCTGCTATCTCATCAAGTACAACTTTTTCCCTTCCCGGAAGGGTGTTGATCATAATGTACGCTCCCGGCATTGTGAGTGCTATCTGATGCCAGATATTAAATGATTATTGTAAGTATCACACCTTTAGCCTAATCCTTCTAACCCTTGGAAATTTTTTGTCTCATTGTGCTAAGAGTCACCTTAGTCGGAATTGAGAAGAATGAGCTGGCACACTATGTACCAGAAGCCCAAGAAGCCCAAGTCCGTGGTTGTTAACTACCCATGTGCATCAAAAGAATCATCATTTGGAAAATAAAGACAACTTGTGATTACCAACTCAAAACAGTAGGAAGGAAAGCCGGACTTAACCTTGTGCTTTAGTAACCGTCCTTATCCTATTATGTGTCTGCATCCTCTGGAGCTATCCTGAATATCTTTCCTGGCCCGTACGTTAATACGTATAGATAACCATCTGGCCCTACCTCAATATCTGAAATGCTTCTAAACCCTGTCCCAAAAATTACGTTGTCTAGCTCGCCGACGTTATCTGCGACCTTGTCGGAGAGCACTCCATCAAGTGCAAGGCCTGTCCTTCCCTGATTTAGATCAAAGTGATAGATTCTGCCATTATTAATGTCTCCTACAAATATATCGTTGCGATATTCACGACCTAGCTTGTCGGAATTAAGAAACTTGATAGCTGTCACGCCTATTGTGTTATTCCAAGAAAACTCTGGATCGCGGTATTTGCCTTTACCGCCAAAGTCTTCAAGATCATCGTTTATATTAACGCCCGAATTTGTCTCTGCTGTGATGGGTCCCTGTATTTTAGCCCATCCGCTATTAAATCCAGCCTGTACAAGGTTTATTTCATCGTAATTGTTAGGACCATTTTCTGTATCCCATATATTACCGGTCACAGGATCGAAGTCCATCCCAAATCCATTTCGGATACCGTAGGCGAAATAGTAAGGTAGCATGCCGGCGCTGTCACTATTGTTGCTGTCCACGAGCGCAGGGTTTGTCATTGGCTTGCCTTCAATATCTACTCTCATTATACCCCCTGTCCCATCTGGGGGTGGGCCGTTTTTATAATTCTCCGCTTGACTCCTATGGTGATCTAAATCTCCTATCATCAGATACACGCTTGTTGCAGAGCCTGTAGCGTTACCTTGACTAACCAATATAGGGCCAGCATTGTAACGCGGTCCAGGTCTGGCAGGGAGATCTAAAATCAATTTTGGATTTTCAAGCTTTACCGTCCTGCCATCATCTCTTTCTACAAGATCATACCTGTAAAGGCGGTTGCCTGCTGGAACTACACCTTTTGCATCATCACCATCTTGGCCTCCCCCGGACTCCGTATAATAAAGAAACACGTATGGCTTGGCAACAGCCATTCCAAGCAATCCCCTTTCGTTAGTTTGATTATCATTCGCTACGGCAACATCGAGCACTGGTTCTTCCTGTAGCTCTCCATCAACTATCCTTCGAACAGTACCGTTGTCCTTTTCGAGCACTAATATGTCGTCGCGACCAATAAAAGACATGGCTACCGGTCTCGTCAGGCCACTAACAACAGTCTCGAGCCTAAGTCCTGAATCTCTTATTGCAGGGGGATTGTTATCTTCAGGTATTTTGAATGGATTGGCAGGAGGTTCCTCTTGACCAGCTGCCGTAAGAGGTACATTGATCAGCGGCATAATAAGTAATAATATGACTCCGTAACATAGTAGCGATACTCTTTTGCCAAGTGGAATGGCATAGGAACCGGTTGACATTCGTTTATTGACTTCCCTCTAACTGTCCGAATCTAGTTCGCTATATATTTAACTCTTCCTTAGCTCTACATCTGTCGGTAGGTCTTGATAATTCTTGTTACCTTTGAATCATTGCACTTGTACCCTTTCTTCCAGAGTCTGCATCCCGACAAATAATGTCCTCGTTGTAGACACATTAAGGCTCAGCACGCAAATTCATTATGTTGCATAGATGTTTCTATATTAACGCATCCTTGTTTGCTTACGGGTCTATCATTTTGCATCGTCTTCCAAAAAATTGGTGGCGACATTTCGAGTTCCTATCCTGAAAGTGCTCGTTGTCACACAATAGCTTAATGGAGAAAAGAGTCCTACTGCATCTGTCAGAGACTTAAACACTGACCTATTTCGGCAGAAGTGACAGAGCAGCAGAATATGGAACGTGGATAGTCAGCTTGTCACTGACGTTATTGTATATTCCGTACATAGACTTAAGATCTACATTGTTGAAGCTCTTGTTTAGCCATGGGCCTGTTACTTGTGCATTCGCGGCGTGAATCTGAATATCCAACCGCGTTGTTGTGTCATCAATTTTTGTTGGGTTCACATATATCTGTACGTCAGATGCATTAATTGCATGCCCAAATATCTCATATTGTAAGCCTGGGATATTGTAAACTGATTCTTTATACTGCGTAAGTATTTCATTTTTTACTGTCTCATTTGGGAATATCTGCGCTCCATCAATATCAAATGTATATTCCAACTGGTCAAGCAAAAATAGAGCGTTGCTATGCGACAAGCTTTTTTCTCCATTGAAAGGCGGTTGGGCGTGAACTGGAAGCACTCCAAGCCCAACAGTCATGGATAATAAAAATACTGCTATCACACATGAAAATAGTAATTGCAACTCCAAATACACAATTAATGGTCGACGGTAATATTTAGTAATTGCACGATGGATCTCATTTTGTACACACCTCTGTTATATAGCGGTGGCCACAGTTAGAACCAGACTACTAATACATCATGTTTGGCTTGTCCAGAGTATCTCTATATGCTTTGCCGATTGCAACTTTTCGTTAAGAATTGAACCCAAATGGCAACCATATGCAGGAGTCAAGGTTCGCTCACAAGAATTAGTTTATTATTAAATTCAAAGGCAAGGCTTTTTTGTTTAAGCTTCAATCGGATTTCATTAGCAGCGCTTGTCATGCATCGCTCATCAATATCATTAGTATGGATCTCTACCTTGGTGTATTTGACTGGCTCAAATCTACCTTCAAAATAACCGTCAAATTCTATCAACGACATACCGCCATATCTTGACGCCATCTCCCGTACTATCTCTAAATAGCCTTCAACCCGCGGGAGGTAAAACTTCACTGAGTCATTAAGTATCTTGACATTTGGAGAGCTTGCTGACATATCTGTAGCCTATAGCTTTAATACAAATAACTATGTAATGGTCCTGCGAAATTTTAATTACAGAATAATGCTCCGCTGCGAAATATCTCGACCGTAGGGAGCGACAGAGTATGGATAAAGAAAAGGAGATTGTTTAAGAGAATCAGTTCTTTATGTAATACGTTAAAAGTAACAAAATCTGTTTAATACCGCCTCTTCTCTGAATTCCATTTTGAAAGCTTATATATCCCAATGAAAAGTCAATTTGATCAATGGTAGAAAAGATGACTGCCGTTTGGCTGATCATTCTCACTATCTTGGTTTGCGCTGCAGTGCCAGGCATATTGATCTGGCTGTCGACCACACCGACGAAGGCTACAGCTCCAGCGAAGATGGTATTGGGGCTCAACGAGATTGGTAAGTTAACAGCATTGGCAGCAATACCATAGCAGAGGACACGCTGCTGCATAATGAATTATAGTTTTGTTTTGTCTCATATGCCATAGCATGCAAAGCCTCAAGGATGAACCTGTTACCTCAAGATGACAAGTATCCTAGATACAACCCTTGTGGATTTATGAAGTGCGCATTGACTATACATGCTGCGTTGCCACATTTGCAAACTAACAAATCAAAACTGAAGCCCTTACTTTAGTAATCCTCTATTCTGAACCTGCCAGGAATAGGTTCCAAGACCTTGCTGGAGGTTTCATGCACGCCTTCGGCTCCAAATAAGCACAAATCTTGCGTGCATCCCATGGGGTATAGTTTGCATAGTATGATGCAGGCCATGCAGCCACGCACTGGTGACTGATGTAATTATATGCAGACTATATGCACTCAAATAATGCACTTCGACGCAAGTCAAAATCTATAGGGTACGAAACCGTATGATTTGTCATTAGAAGATATGTAACGTAAGTTCGTGGACCTAAGCATGAGATTTTGATCATACCCGATTCCCTAAACCAGAAACTAATTATAAAATATACATTGATGTATAGGGATTGAAAGACGTTACAACCAAGATTGAAATTAATAGCACTCCTTCAGCAGTATGGAAAATTCTAACGGATTTCAGTACGTACGAACAATGGAATCCTTTCATTCACAAAATATCTGGTGAGCCAAAAGAAGGAAGCAAGATCGATATTTACATAGAAACTCCCGCAGGCAAGAGCAGAAAGTATTCTCCCACAATTACCAAGGTAGAAGAGGATCGCGAGCTGCGATGGCTTGGCAAAGGCCTGTTTCCGGGTCTTCTGGAAGGAGAACACATCTTCACCATTGAGGAGCTAGGTCCAGCAAGAGTGGTTTTTACGCAGCGAGAGGTGTTTGGTGGCTTGCTGACATGGTTGTTCGGTAAAAGCGCTAATGTAGACATTAGACAAGGTCTTGAGCAGATGAATAATGCTCTTAAAAAGAGAGCAGAGCGCTCTACCCATTAGGGGAAAAGTAGTTATTTATATTTGTGAAGCCATTTTGTATGTGATGCCAAGTTATTACGAGGTGCTTGGAGTGTCGCCTGATGCGAGTCAGGATGAGATAAAGAGATCATTTAGAAATTTGGCATTAAAATACCATCCCGATAAAAACAGAAACTCTGAGGAGTCAAAGCAAAAGTTCATGAAAATAATTGAGGCATATGAAGTGCTTTCAGATGAGCAGGCAAGGAAAAACTACGACATCAACAATTTCGGAAATCGCAGTAATAGGCCAAGATGGACGCCGCCCGCAGACTTTGGTACGGTCTACAGTTATGAACAAATCAAGCGAAGGTACAGGCAGAGCAACATTGAAGGAGGCATGTGGGATATCAGCGATAAGGCTAGCTTTGGAATGTGGAAAGCTACAATGTTGTTATTTGCATGCTTGGCCGCAATTGTGTTGTACATTCTAATTCAAAGTTAGTGTCGGCGAGTTCTTCTGCGACGCTTTGTATGTTCTTCTTCCTGTGTATTCGCACTGGCATGTCGGATGTACTTAAAGGCAAAGAACCCACCAACTACAAATCCTGGTACTGCCATGATGACGGATAAACCTGACATAAAAGACAGAAAGAGAGCTAGGATAGCGCATGAAAAACAAGCCACCATCAACATCAGAATTCCGGATTTTGTTGTAGCCAAAGCATCAATATTGGTGAGTCTCGATATAAAGGTTGTTTCGTTCTGGTTTCTCTCAAAAAGAATAAAAGGGCATCTAACTCAAGCCTGGTCTAGATTGCAAATAGTCGCAGTAGGCAGTCGCGTTTTTGTCACAAGCTTTCAGCTTGCGGGTGTAAAGGGAGTTAAAGTAGATACATCTGCAGAAGCGCTAGCTGAAATAAATAAAATGGATGAGAATAGCGGAGTTGGACTGGTCTTGTTGAGCGACGATATTAGTAAAGAAATTCGCTACCAGCTGACAAGCCTCAGGGCAAAGAGACCTATTCCTCTTATATTTGAGCTTCCTTCGCCTGGAACAAAGAAGGAGAAAGTTGACTACCGTGCTCTTCTAAAGCAAATTCTTGGAGTATAATCATAGAGGACTGGGAGGATGGTAGTATGCAGATTTCCCGCGCACAGTTAGCTTTCATTTGAGGACAAGACGCTGACAGTTGCAAATATGTGTAATATTATCTTAATTAAACCATAAAGAGAACATTTATGCCTACCACGTTATGCTTCTAAATATTCTGATCAAAAATAACATTCTTGTGGCAAGCCTCTCTATTCATACCAAATTCTTGTAATTTCAGATCTTATCCCACAGAACTGTGCTGCGGCAATTTAGCGTATCGCTACATCTTGGAGCAGAGCAATAACAAAAAAATTAAGTAGATTGTATTGATTGGTTATTTACTAAGCTATAAATTCTTCTAGAGGAAATCCATATGAGCGTTTCAAGTTGTTCTGTACCTGATCGTCATCAACAATACATAATAACCATAAACCAATAATCAATTCTGCATGATAGGACAGCAGACAATGATTTTTTTTTTGATGGCTGTAACACTTGTAGTAACTCCCTTGATTTCCTTTAATTTGGTGGGAAGCAATTTCAACTTCTTGCCTTTAGCGAAAGCGACTTCGTTGGTTGACGGTAATAATACTGCGAGCTCCTCTTCTGGCAGCAGTGGATTTCAAGTTTTGCCAGATTTGGCCCCTCCCGCAATCTCGGATGGCAGCCTGAGAGTTGAAAAGCTCCTCGGAGGCTTGCAAAGACCTACCAGCATGGCATTTTTGGATAATGACGACGTCATTATATTACAAAAGGACGGCGCGGTACGATATGTATCAAATGGTGTACTCCAGCCTAATCCTATCCTTAATGTTGCCGTTAGGACCGAGAGTGAGCGGGGACTGCTTGGTGTAGCTATTGCAAACGGTAGTGGAACAACAAGAACTGTATTGCTCTATTATACACAGCAGGATGGGGAGCAAACCAAAAACAGAATTTATGCTTATGATTGGAGTGGTTCTGGCAACTTGAATAACCCCAGGCTTATTCTGGACATGCCAGCGCTGCCGGGTCCAAATCACAATGGAGGCAAGATGAAAATTGGACCGGATGGAATGCTCTATGCAGTTAAAGGCGATCTCAACAGAAACGGAATGCTCCAAAATCATAAAGACGGGCCGGCACCTGATGATACATCTGTCATAGTAAGAGTAAATCCCTTGGATGGTTCGCCTGCAGATGGCAATCCGTTTCTTAGTCTTAGCCAATCCAATAATGCATATGCCAATTTGTCCAAATACTATGCGTACGGTATTCGCAACAGCTTTGGTTTTGATTTCGACCCGCTGACTGGCACCCTTTGGGACGCAGAAGACGGGCCAACAGGGTATGACGAAATTAATGTCGTTAAACCAGGCTTCAATAGTGGCTGGGATCGAATTATGGGACCTGTATCGAGGCAGTTCATAAGCGGTAAATCAGTCAATGATCTCGTACAGTTCCAGGGGTCCCACTATGCTGATCCGGTGTTCAGTTTTCGCCAATCTCTGGGCATTACGGATGTAGAATTTCTAAACTCAAAAAAGCTTGGTGAAAAATATGAAAACAATATTTTTGTCGGTGATATCAACAATGGCAATCTTTACTTCTTTAAGTTGAATGGAGATAGGACAGGGGTTGATGTGAGTGGCAACCCTGGTCTGCAGGACTTGGTCGCAGATACGCCAGAGGAGCTGAGCACAGTCACACTAGCCAAAGGATTTCCAGAGGGAATTACCGACATTAAGACAGGCCCAGATGGTTACCTTTATATTCTGACTTTCGGGGGCAACCTTTACCGTATTGTGCCTAACACTGGAGGGGGCCCAAGTACAACCGCGTCAAGCACTGCGACACCGCTCACAACTGCACCATAATGCTCTTCGCCTGGTCAGTAGAATGGGTGTGAAGATAGAGACAGCAACAGCGATCACTAAATAGACAGATGTAGGAAACTCTGGGGTGACGACTGAACCTACGAGCATCATTTTCAGATTGTTGTTGACATTGTTTGAAGCGCGTGAGCCAATATTGATAGTGACAGTATTGTAGTCAGGATCAGATCTATCAACATTAGAGTCGACGGGAAGCTGGGCTTGCTGACCGTTGACTTCAACGGTACTAATTTTTTCAAGTAAAGCTTTTGGTATTTTTGCGACAAGTTTTGAATCATTAGAAACAGTGCCTTTCACATTTGCGTCTATGTCCATCCTCTTTTGCTCTTGATCAAAGTTGACTTGAACAACGTCAACATTAGGAGGTGCATCCACCTTTACAATAAATAACGCCTGCTGCTTTTTACTTATAGAATCTAATGTGTAGATTTGGTAGCCGCCATAATATATCTTGCCGTCTGGTGACTCTGCAATCCCTACTGTTGGAACAAAAGGATAATGTTCTAAATTAATGTGCAGCTCTTGAACCACTTTCTTTTTGTCTTCGCTCAATTTAATAGCATATATGTCGCCTGTAAAACTGCCAAAGAGGAACATCCCTTTAAGTTCAGGCATTGCATCACCTTCATAGTAAATCATCTGAGTCGGTGCTATTGTTTGCCAATATGACCTCAGTGGCTTAATTGATGAATCATTTGCTCGCTCAGGCGGTTGATTGGCTGGCTGAGAAGTTGGAAAGCCATAGTTTCCGCCCTTGGTTATAAGATTTATTTCGTCATAAAGCGCATCACCGTTCTCAGTAACAAGCCCTGTTCCGCTGTTATCAAATGCAATACCATACATATTTCTGTGCCCTATTGTAAAGACAGGCGAATTTGGATAGGGGTTGTCTTCGGGTATCGTGCCATCCTTGTTTATACGCAGCACTTTGCCTATCACGATAGAGGGATCCTGTGCAAAAATATGCTCAGTTGCATCGCCTACAGTAATATACAATTTACCATCTGGGCCGAAGGCCATTGCACCTCCCGAATGATAGCCACGCGATGCAGGAATATTGTCAATTATTATCTTTGGATTGGTTCCAGTGTTATTGGCGGTTTCTGTAAATCTCACAACGCGATTAATTACCTTCCCTCCATCGCCTTGCTGGGTATCAACCAAGGCGGTATAGTATAGGTAAATGTAGTGATTGCTATTGAATTCAGGATCGATGGCAAGTCCTAACATTCCTTGTTCCCAATTTGCGTACAGATCCCCTACAGTCGCAAAAGGCTTGTCTAGGATCTGATGTTGTGGTGTCATTATCCTTATCTCACCGCTGTTCTTCTCGTCGAAGAAGAGTCTGCCGTCAGGGGCAAAGACCATGCTTGTAAGAAGCGTGATGCTTGTTCCATCGTGCTTCCCAAGCGCGTCTCTTGTATCTCCATCGAATTTCCAATATCCTATTAACCCGGGAGCAACAGCCGGTGCCGAATCAGACAGCTGTTGCTTCATTTCAGCTTCACTCAGCGTTCGGTTGTATATCCGGGCGTCGTCAATTATACCAGACCATCTGTTGCAAGACGAGCAATAAGACGGAGACCCAATCCTCACGGGTAGTCCAGGATCTGAAGTATATTTGCCTGAGAATTCTCTCTCGCCAGCAAGCGCTCCGTCCTTATACAGCCTTACTTTCGAGCCGTCGAATGTACCAGTTACATGCGTAAATGTATCAGCTGGCAGAACAATATTTGGAGGAGAGAAGACTGTGCCATTGCTGTTAAAAACTGCAAATCTCAGAGTCGCTACTGGAGGAGCTGACTGGTCGCCGCCAGCAGTACCAAAAGAGTCAAACTGCCAACCTGATGTTTGAGCTTTATTACTGTGCCCTATTAGAACTCCGTAGGGTTCAATCGTTGTGGGCTTAACCCAAAATGAAATTGAAAACTGACCCTGACTTAGTTCTGACGAATTTATGATCTCTACTGATTCTCTATATTGTGCTCGCATTTCCAGCGCCCGATCAAACTTCCCTTGAACAAATAACATGTCATCGCTCCTGAGCCGCTGAACTAGGGAAGAGTTGCCGTTCGCTTCATATGCTTCCATTTCATTTAAAAGAAGATCGCAATGCATATTATCTCCATATCGTTGGCATCCAAAGAGCTTGTTCGACGAAGGGGAGGACCCTGATAGTGATGTCTGACCATATGCCAGAACGACAACGATATGTGGGAGAAGGACAAGAGCCGCCGCGCCAATTGCAAAGGCAACAGGATAGTAAGCCACAATTAATGGAACTATTAAAAATTATTTAATTGTTAAGATAATGCAGCCTAAGATGGGTCAGGGCACAGCAATACGGTTTTGTTCCTTGCTAGACAACCAGGTGCGTTGTACGATTATTGTCATTGTCTATTTTGCAATTTGCTTTATAATATTGAACATCCTGCTAGCAACATTCTCTCCGTAAGGATTGCGATCGATCTTGGCCTGAAGCATTGTATCTATAACATCGCTAAGCGGATCGCGGCGAAATAGCGGAAAGAGCACATTTGCCTTCAAGAGCAAAGTCTCCCAGCGCTCCGAAACGTGTCTCAACGTAACGCATGGACGTTTGAGAATAATGGCCTCTTCCTGTACTCCGCCGGAATCCGTCATCACAAGTTCGCAGTTCTTAAGCAGATAAAGAAATTCCATATAACCTGCCGGTTCTGTTGTAATGACATTTGGAGGCAAGGTTATGCCAAATCGCGAGAGGTTGTTCTTTGTCCTAGGATGTATTGGGAAAACTATCTTATCTTTTATGCCAGAGAGATGCTTCCTTAACATCTCGAGTCTGTCACGGTCATCTACATTTTCTTGTCTATGCATTGTAAGGAGCAAATATCTTCCAGGAAGATCGTAATGTTTGCCATAGTCGTCTGCAACGCCTGCGAGGCGCTTGCATACGTCTACTACAAGATTGCCTGTTGTAGTAACGTTCTTTTCTATTTGCTCATAAGAAAGGAAAGTCCTGGAAAGTTCAGTTGGAGGAAATAAGTAATCAGATATAGAATCAATGTGTATCCTTGCCCTTTCTTCTGGTACGCTCAAGTCAAAGCAACGAAGCCCTGCCTCAATATGGATTAGAGTTGAACCCAATTCCTTTGCGGCAAGTGCACCTGCCAGAGTGGAATTGGTATCGCCGTATACTAGGATGAACGGGGGCTTAATCTTCTCGAGGAATTTCAGCATGCTTTCTGTTAGCTTACTCACATCTGAAGTGTCACATCCTAGGTCGTAATCCGGTTTGATCTTAAGCTCATCGAAAAAAATGCTCTTCATATTATCAGAATAATGCTGACCCGTATAGAGCAGGGCATGGTTGCTTTGTCCTGCCAACAATTGTACCAAATCGGATAGCTTGATTATTTCAGGTCTTGTCCCTGCGATTGTGACGATTTCCACGATATTTCTCTCTAATTGCATTTAATGTATACCACATGACTTCATTATATTTCTATGATATAGAATCAGGTTGCATCTGCCACAGGCTCTCTGCTCTTGTTTTTTTCGTGAAGCCATGTGTTGTCTTTGTACTCGCCCATGACTTGATGGTAAATGCTCTGATGAAAGAGACAAACCAATATTGAGAAAATGGTAGAAATAAAGGCATTTGAACGGCATAAGCAAAGCCTCGGCGACCGTATTCTCTTACCAAAACGGCAGCCTGCAATACGAAGAGTCCTCCTATTAGCATAAACCATACTCTGAGAGGCATGTATGCATACGTATATGGATAATAATCATATATTAAATAATGAAGTGCTCCAAAAGCAGGAATCATTAACATAATAAAACCAGTGATTGCAGCAATTGGACTCAGCCAGAATATATGGCCAATAATATCAGAGCGATCTGCAATTCGAGTATCAAGCAAGTCAATAAATCCTTTCGCCCACCTTGCTCTCTGCCTGAGCATGAAATCAAGCGTCGGAGGCTTTTCGTCATAATTAATTGAAAGCGGTGCGAAAGCTATCTTGTAACCCTTCCTTAGCAATCGAAACGTTAGTTCATAGTCGTCTACAAGATGATTAGCAAACATACCTACCTTCGAAAGGATATCTTTTCTGATGATATATCCAGTGCCTCCAAGCGGGCACCGCCGGCCAATGATTGAACGTATAGTCATAAATGGAGTAGACCACAGGTCTCCCTCTAATGCAAGCATCCTAGTTACAAAGTTAAATTTCCTGTTACTAGGAACGTACCTGCCTTGGACTGCGCAGTAATCGTCGTCAAAAAGGGGCAGCGCATATTCTAGGAAATCATGTGTTAGGAAACCGTCGCTATCTAGTACCATTATATAATTGCCATTTGACTTTTCAACTCCAAAGTTGAGTGCAATACCCTTGCCCGCCTCTTTAGTGCGAAGATCATACACCTTTACCCTGCGATCATTTACCTGCGCTTCCTCATAGGTTCTATCGCTGCAGTTGTGGCATACTACAATCACTTCGATATTGTGATAGGTCTGCTGCAAACAGTCGAGGACTGTCCTCTTGATCACGCTCTCCTCATTTCGTGAAGGGATTATGATGCTGCAAAGCTCCTTCCTCTGGCTAAACCTCTCTGATACATTTTTCTTCATCTTCAATTGGTACTTGCGAACCTTGCCATAGGCGACTAGGTATAATGCAAAGACAATGATCAGCACGAATACATAGACGAGATTGAAAGCTAGTATTGGCAAAGTAAAGTAGGTTAGGTCAATTTCCTTGTCGACTAGAATTTCAATCCCATATATCCATGGATAGACGGTAGCAATGAGCACAACAGTCCAGAGTGCAACTACAACAAAAAAGAATGCGATCCAAGGTTTGTCAGCCAATCAGTTGCACCTTCCAATTTGAACCAGTTCCACTGGGCTCCTAGAATTCATACTGCAATATTGGCATTTATCTATTGCTATATAGCCCGCGAACATATTCATAGATGCCCAAATAGGTTCTGGAAGTAAGTGATTACCTGTGATAGGATATCGACAAGATGTCCGAATATATCTTGCGACTTGGTGATTTCATATTCTCTAAAGTCCGAGCCAACATTGCCATTTGCATCTCCTGCAGTGACCTCCACTATTCTTGATGGGGGCTTTATATCTATTAGCGCTTTGTAAATATCATCCTGATCGCGGAATAGGCCGTCGACTCTGAGTTGGCCGTCGTGCACATATTTTACCTCCCTTGTGCGTAAGCTCGAGTCATCGCTTATCCTAACTCTAAAGACATTCTTTCCTTCATGCAGCTCTGTAGTCAATATTTCTATCTTCGGCGGTGTGGTATCGTTTTGAGCTATCCTTGGTTCCTGTGGTCTATTCTCCGGAAATGGAGGAGGCAACAATGGAATTGATTGAGCGTTAGCATATCGTATAGCAGCAGAAAGTGATATCGTCAATAGCAGAATAGTAATCGTCAGAGGCTTCAACGAATCCCGGTAAATAAAAAATAATTTAAAAGTAGTTATCTCGCAGCCATTGTATATAATTATAGAATTTTTTTATAGAAATAGTTGAATGACCTGTCGGCATGTACGTGAGAGAAATCATCTACTAAATTATGCCAGAGAGGGATTTGACAGTAGATAAATAAGTGTCTGGTCAACTCTTCATGATGAACATTCTTGCCATGGGAGCCCACCCTGACGATATTGAGCTTGGATGTGGAGGCCTTCTGCTAAAGGCTTCCCGACAAGGGCGTCATAACATTTTCATGTACACTTTGACGCGAGGGGGCGCGTCGGGCGACCCGGATGAAAGAACAAAAGAATTAATGCAGTCTGCAAGATTCATAGGGGCGAAAAGGTTGTGGATAGATAATTTTGAGGATACTAAGCTGTCGCTTTCTAGTGACCTGATCAACCATATTGAGTTTTTTATTAAGAAGGCGGACCCTGACGTTGTACTAACACACTCAATTGGTGATACACATCACGATCATCGTGCGATCGCAGGTGCGACAATGGAGGCAGGCAGATTCGTTCCCAACATACTTGCATACGAGATCCCTGTCACGCGCGATTTCAAGCCGCAGGTATTTTATGACATATCCGACGTTATTGATGACAAAATCAAGCTAATAGACATTTTCTGGTCGCAGAGAACGAAACTGTTTCTGAAGTCGAGTGCAATACGGGGACTTGCACAATACCGCGCATTACAAAGTAGGTTCAACCATACCGTAACATGTGTAGAGGCATTCGAAGTGCAAAAGCTGTTCGTGGGACAAGACTTCAAGCTGTCAAAAATTCCGCAAGAGAACATATCCAGATTATCTTCTGAACCGATGCCAAAGGAAGTAATTGAGTCAATAGTCGCATAGTCACGGTTCAGATGTTTTTTTCTGGCCCGCCATAAGGAATACCTCGTCGGTATTCACCTTATGCTTTATGGATTTGGCTGGTACGCCTGCAACGATGTCGCCATCGGGAACATCATGTATAACTGATGCGCCTGAAGCCACAATGACATTTTTGCCAACCTGGATACCATTTTTAATGGTGGAGTTAAGACCTGTCCAGCTTGTATCTCCTACAGTAGTGCTACCACCTATGATAGTTCCAGCGGTAAGTTCACAGTTGTCTCCTATCGAGACGTTGTGAGCAATATGTACAAGAGCATCAAGCTTTGTCCCATGGCCTATCTGGGTATCAGAAAGTGATCCCCGGGCGATCGAGCAGTTGGCGCATATCTCTACATTGTTACCTATTCTTACGTATCCTTTGTGAGGAAATTTCTCGAGCTCACCAGTTTCGTGGCGCTCATATGCGAACCCGTCAGATCCCAGGGATGCCCCTGATTGTACTATGCAATTATTGCCTATTGTGCAGTTTTTCACCAGTGAAACTCTGTCATAGATAATTGTATTGTCGCCTACTGAACAATTGTCCCCTATGACCACATATTCGCCTATGTAGCAATTCGATCCTACCTTTGATTTCTCTGAAATGATAGCTGTTCTTGAAATACCGATGAGCTGCTCTCGTCCGTGCATTTCATTTACCACTCGAACAAAAGCAAGTCGAGGATTATCAGTAAATATTAGCAACTGCTTGCCTTTTGGACTAACTAGACCTTGCATCTCCTTCTTGCAGAATATGACACCGCCCTTTGACTCTGCTATTGACGACATACCTTTTTCGCCTGTATACCAGCAAAAGGCAACATCACGCTCAGTTGCCACGTTCAAAGAAGCAAAACCACTGACCTTGGTTTTATTTCCTTCTGATCGGAAATGAATGCCAAGATTTGATAGTACCGATGTTACATCCCATTCTGGCATTTATGTGACTTCAATGCATATTTGGAAATTAGCTATTAAAGAGTTCACTTTGAAAGGCACCAATAACCGTCTTTCCTGTAAAGTCTTATTGGCCAGCTTATAGAACACTGTCACCTTGATAGTAACATTAGAAATTATCAATGAGCGAAACGAATCTCGGAATGTATCGCATTCGCTATCGACAAAAGGCAAAAATGTACGAGTTTCTTTTGAGTAGGAAAGAATGCAATCCAAGCTCGAAAGAGTGCGAAAGATGCAATGCTGCTGATACTACCAAAGAATACGAGCTTGAAAACCCAAAAATAGAATATTATACTGACTCTCCGTCTATCTTTATTCTAAATAAATAATAATAAAAGTTCCCATTCAAAGACTATTGCTCAATAAGCTAAGAGATTCACTTGAACCTTCATTAACAAAAGTAGGGAAAAGTTTTGCGTCAACTGGCCTGTCAGCCAATTTTTGGACGACATTAAGTCTAGGTTTATCAGTCCTAGCAGGCATTGTGTATTCATCTAATAACTTAAACAATGCTGGAGGAGGGCCGGTGTTTTCCGCTGCTATAGTAGGCGGTATGCTGCTCTTGCTTTCAGGTTTCTTTGACATTGTAGACGGCAGCGTGGCTCGGGTCACAAACCAAAGATCAAAGAAAGGTGCATTCCTTGATTCCTGCTTTGACAAAATAGCCGAAGTGATCATTTTCGTCGGGATTTCCTACGGTAATCTTGCTGACCCATTGTTATGCCTAATTGGCCTTAGCGCATCTCTTCTTGTAAGCTATACTAGGGCAAGAGCAGAGTCACTTGGGTTCAAGCTCAAAGGTATAGGGATGGGTGAACGTGCGGAGCGAATACTGATAATCGCACTGGTGGGCATGATACCGGACAGGGAAGCAATGCAGTGGGCTGTCATTACGGTATCTATAATAGCAGGAATCACTACCTTCCAGAGGATGGCCGTAACCTCAAAGAGACTATCGTCTACCTGAGCGTGCCAGCAGTTCGTCTATCCGACTCTGATCTTACCTTCACTACGCCTCTATGAACCGCACATGATACACAGTAGAATTTGACATCCGTAGACATCGGTATGTATGCCCCAGCCGACCTCAGCTCCTTTGCAAGCGTAGGTTCTACGAGCGTTATCCTTCCAGTGACTTTTTTGGCCTTGTCACGGGGTACTAAAGCGCCGCATTGACTGCAGTGCACTGCACCTGAGCTACCTTTACCGCCTTTTGATCGCCCTCTGCTGGCTCTCTTCTTTGGCATCTATGCGTAAGAGTTGTTCCGTATGCTTTAAAGCTTATGATTTCTGCCCCGATCAGAGATGCCGTAAACAATTCTATCTTATCCTCCAAGCTTATAGCTTCTCGATAAGTTTGCAGATAAGCTCGGTCTCCCTCTACAGAAAAATAATTGAAAAAGTGTCGTAAGAGAATCCACCAAAATCCTTATAGCTATGGTTGATTACGATGCAAATTGTAAAGGGCATATGCGCAGGCCCACGCCGCCATCCCAATCCTCGGCAATGGACTGCGCAAACATGCCCTTTATTATGAACGTAAGTTAGATGAACTGACAGGACATCTTGAAAATAGGCATTGCTTCTCATGTGGTCATTGATACTATACAAAGGCTAGATGGCAGGGTGATCGAAAGCATTGGTGGACCATCCTGCTATTGTGGTATAACGAGCGCAAAGTTCGGATTCAATGTCGCTCTTGCTACAAAAGTGGGCAAAGATTTTCCAAAAGAAATGTACGAGGTACTTCAGAGTAACAATATCAAGCTCGGCGACAAGCAGTTCACGGACGCACCCACAACTCGGTTCCGCATTTTTCTAGAAGGTGATTCTCGGCAGCTTACATTGAATGTCAAATGTAAGCCAGTCACCGCAGATGACATTAAAGGCATGGATGTTGACTGTTGGCTAGCAAGTCCTGTATTCGATGAAGTGCCCCCGACTGTTCTTGCTGCAATAAAAAAGAATAAAGGGAAGAAAAATTTCATCATGCTCGACCCTCAGGGATATTTGCGGCTGGTCGACCAGAAAGGGCGTATAACATACAGAAATAAACTGCAATTAGACCTGACAGGCATAACTGCAATTAAGGTAGACCCACAAGAGATGCAAGCGCTCACAGGTGGCCTCACAGGGCTTGAGGGCATGCGATTCCTACAGGCACACGGCATAGACCTAGTAATCTCAACGGAATACCGAATCTTTCACCTGCTTCATGGGGACACCCACTACTGGATTAACATGCCTGATGTCAATTCAATTGATTCAACGGGCATGGGCGACATATTGTGCGCGTCTTTTTCATGTGCATTTATTAAAGAAAAGGATCCCATGTGGGCCATTTGCTTTGGGGCGGGCGCAGTTAGAGCTGCACTGGAAACAGGTCAAATAGGCCTTGACAAAATTCCATCGATCTCGAAGATAGAGCATAACGCGTCATATTTTTACAATACTATGGGATTCCAAAATCTCTCTTAACTTTAAATTCAACTTTACAATTCAAAGTTATCGGATCGTATATGAAAGTTGCGCTTTCAGGGACCGATTTGCGAGATGGCGCGATTCTCTCCAAAGTCAAAAGGACGCTTGAATCTCTAAACGTCAGAAGTCAAATAATGAAGGACGATTATCGCATCGCGAAGGAAGTCGATTTGGTAATGGTG
Source organism: Thermoproteota archaeon (assembly GCA_030861405.1). GTDB lineage: Archaea > Thermoproteota > Nitrososphaeria > Nitrososphaerales > Nitrososphaeraceae > Nitrososphaera. Next base: position 17,584 of record JALZFS010000103.1, read on the forward strand.
GCTGGGGGCGACAGAGGTATACTTGATTACTTTCATAAAGTCGACACCGACTCCGCACCTGTACTTGGCATATATGAGACTGATTCTACAGGATTCCTTGCACAGCTTGATGTCAGAGATTTAGAATCTGCGACATCACAGATAAAGCGAGGAAATTACTCAGTCGATGAGGTTTTCCGACTTGCTGTCAAAGTAGACGGAAGGCAGGCTGATCCTGCGCTTAACGATGTAGCAGTTTTCTCAAGTAAGAGCGCAGCGCTTATGGAGCATGTGTTGAGAATAGACGCAAATGATATTTGGCACGACAAAAGCGACGGCATTATAGTTTCAACCCCGACTGGTTCAACTGCATATTCTATGTCTGCAGGCGGTCCGATGGTCTTACAAAAAGCGGCTGTCTTTTTGGTGGTGTCTGTAAACTCCCTTGACAACACACGTAGGCCGATAATAGTTCCAAATCATAGCGTGCTCGAGATAACAGAGATCATTAGTCGCTATCACTGCGAAGTCATACTCGACGGAGGACAAAGAATGCAGGTAAAAAATAGCATTGAATGCAGCAAGCATGCATTTCCTGCACGTCTGGTCAGGCTAGCAGGATCCTCCTCTGCCGCGTCTCTTATGGCCAAGAAGGTGAGGCTAGCAGAGGAAATGCTCAAGATGCCCCCAAGCGCGAAGTTGATATTAAAAACACTAGAATACGAAGGCGCACTGAGCCAAAAGGACCTAGTAACTCGAACAATGCTACCTGAGCGCACTATTCGCCTTTCCCTCAGCCATCTCATTAGTCAAGGGTATGTCAAAAAGAAGACTTCCCTTCGCGATGCCCGGCAGAGGATATATGAATTGAAAGTTTAGCAGTAATTTGCAGCAGCCTTGACAAAGGCTTCAAAAGCTTGTTCAGGCTTACCTGGCCTGCTATTGAATTCGGCGTGGTATTGAAGAGCAAAGTAAAACTTGTGATCTACTATTTCGAGCACCTCCATCCGTCTGCCGTTATCTGAGTGAGCTGACATTGTGAGCCCATTCTTTGTGACAATATCAAGATACTGTTGATTGAATTCGAAGCGATGCCTATGGCGTCTTCTAATTGACGGCAAGCCATATATGTTAGCTGCAATTGTTTTTGGTTTTATTGTTATCTCATGGCTCCCAAGCCTCATTGTGCCGCCCGTATTGTGAAGGTCCTGTTGGTCTGGCATAAAGTCAACGATAGGTTCCTTTGTACTCGGGTCAAGCTCAGTGGAATTTGCACCCATTAGTTTGCAATTGTGCCTAGCAAAGGCTACAATTGCCAGTTGAAAACCAAAACAGATACCAAGATATGGAATATTATTTAGTCTTGCAAAATTCGCAGCATTAATTATACCTTCGCTTCCTCTCTTGCCAAAGCCTCCAGGTACCAATATGCCTTCGAAATTTTTCAGGATGGATATATTTTGCGAAGCACCATTTTCAAGTTTTTCCGAGTCAATCCAATAGATCTTGACTTTTCTGCCAATGCTCGCACCTGCGTGTGAGAGCGCATGGTAAATGCTAACGTAGCTGTCCGGCAACGTCACGTATTTCCCCACTACCGCTATTTTCGTTGAACCATCACACTTGAGGAAAGAGTCCGATATTGTCTTCCAATTCCCCCACTGCGGCCTTGACTTGCGAAGGGCTAATCGACCCGATATTGCCCCTAACATCCCTTGTTCCTCTAGCACTTCTGGGACCTTATATATCGACGGCGCGTCATGACACGAGATGACGCAGTTTTCGCTAACGCTCGCAAACAGCGATATCTTTCTTCTCGCGTCACCGCTTAGGGGCATTTTAGACCTGACCGCAAGGATGTCTGGCTGGATACCGATCCTGCGGAGTTCTTGGACGCTATGCTGGGTTGGCTTGGTCTTCTGTTCTCCTACGACGTCAAGCACCGGTGCCAAGGTTACATGGACAAAAAGAGTATTCGACTGTCCAAGTTCCAATTCCATCTGCCTAAAAGCTTCAAGGAATGGCAAGCTTTCAATATCGCCAACCGTTCCCCCGCACTCAACTACCAAAATATCTAGCTTTTCCTCGTCAGCGATTTTGTAGACAGCGTTCTTTATTGCATCAGTTACATGGGGAATTATCTGAACGCATTGGCCAAGGTATTTGCCTTCGCGCTCAGCTCTAATGACGTCCATGTAGACCCTGCCAGTCGTTATGTTGTGATCCCTGGTCATAGCAATATCGATAAAGCGCTCGTAGTTTCCAATATCCATATCGCATTCGCCGCCATCCTCTGTAACAAACACCTCGCCATGAGCAATCGGGTTCATCGTTCCGGCGTCATAGTTTACGTACGGATCAATCTTAACACAGGAGACTTTATATCCTGCAAGCTGCAAAAGTTTCGCCGTCGACGAGGTAGTCACCCCTTTGCCAAGACCAGACATTACACCGCCTGTGATGAAAATAAATTTAGATTGCTTGTGCGACTTGGACTGCACGTTAAAGTTTAGAAGGTGACCTTTTTATTCCTTTTTGGGTTCTTCATCGCTATGTTAATATGAAGAAAAGACTATACTTATAACGTTTTTAAGACATATGCAAAATACTGATGAAAAAAAACTTCGTGGCCGATCTGCTATACAGGCAGCCCACGGTAGCATGGTTGGAGAGGATGAAGCAAGGCTAGAAACCATCATATCTGATATTTATGGGGTTGATCGGAACGAGGCCGCAGAGATCCACCTTAACTACCATATCGATAGGATAGTGACTGCGCTTTTGCAACGGGTGACACAGAAAGGATCAAGGGGAGATCTCCTTCAAAAGCGACTTGAAAGCATCGATGTTTACGGTGCCGCTTATCAGGTAGCAAAGGGAAAACTTGCAGAAGTTGCTGCAGTTGATGCCTTGCTTCGGGCCTTAGAGGCGATAGAAAAGCCTAACGGATATGATAGATATGTAAATTTCTATGGTTAGTGTATAATATGCTACAATTTTTTAGCATTATCAAACAGGATATCTAAACATTAGTCAATCATCATGGAAATTGGAGCTTCATATAGCAAGCCGAAAGGCACGCATATAGTAACTTCTCTGTATGTGTGCATATCGTAGGTATGCGACCTCGTGCACGGATATTGCTACGTCCAGATTTGCGAATCAGTCTCTCATAATTTATGTGGTTAAGCCATCTAAAATTTAGAGCTGCCCTATGTAGCCGACGTCTTTAAGGAACTCGATTAGCTTACTAACGTGACTATTGCCCCTGTTAATACCATACATTACGTTGGCGTATTTGGCCTGGTTGACCCAACCGATCTCCGCGAGGTCATTAAGGTTGTTCTTGATATCTTCACGCTTTAGATGAGTCTTCTTGTGAAGCACGTAAATTGTTGTAAGCTTGTTCTCCTCAGCCAAAGCCTTAATTATCTTGATCTTCCCAATGCTGCCAATTCCTTTCTCAATAATTTTCTTATTGTTTATTGCCTCTGAGGCCAAGTACTACTTCTCACCCTCAAGCTTCCTCATTAATATCGGCTGCAGTTCTGCGATTGATGCACCATGGAGGCCAATTGCTTTAAGCGATTTGATATCGATGAGCTTTCTTTCTCTTAGGTCCTCGAGGTAATCTTCAATCTCTACCTCTTTCAGGCCCATTTGCTGTGCAAGCTCAGATGCATAGAGGCGTACATCTTTGAGCTCCACATATGGTTTCTTCTTGCTCTTTAACGCCCGTATGAGCGCTAGCAGGCTGACAAGATGTTTCTTTGAAAGTTGTTCGATTTCTTCAGAGGTCAGCGAGGGATGGATTTGGCTATGTACCTTGCGGATATGATCAAGAATTACTCTGCCAGTACCCTGAACTTCAGCAAGGTTGCCTGCGTATAATAGCAGATCAAGCGCATATCTTACATCGCCGTTTACATCAGCAGATGTTGTAATAGTTGCCACCTTATCTATCACGTCTGACCCTAATGCCTTTGGTTTGAATGCCTGGGACGCTCGAGCCTCTAGTATATCGCTCACCTCTTGTATCGTATAAGGATGAAATTCCATTGGAACTCTTCCCAGCGTACTAAGCTCGGCTGCATCCAGCTTGCCATAAAATTCTGTGCTTCTTGCGATAAATATAACCCCCTTAACGTTGCACGGCTTTTCTGGTTCAAACTCGTTTAGCCTGGTGAGGTCATAAATTATGCCTGTGTCCTTGCTACTTTTTATTAGATAATCGATCTCGTCTAGAACAATGAGTGCATACTGGCCATTTTGTCGTAAATATTGCAGCATGTAACGCAACATATCTTCTGCACTCAGTCCTTGAGCTGGGAGCTCAGGCGCGATGTGTTGAAGCAGGAATCGGTATACTGCGAATTTATTACCACCTTGTAGTTTCAAGTTGATGTAGGCGGTTGTTAATGTAAGTCTGTTGTTTTCAAACAACTCTTCAACAATTTTAGAGGATCTAATGACAGTTGATGTCTTGCCAATGCCAGCAGCACCTATCACTTGCAAAACAGTGAGTGGGAACTTGTCAGGATCCTTGGGTGCATCTGAAAAAACATGCACTATTTGCTGTATCTGTGCTTGACGGTGTGGCAGCTCTTCTGGCACGTATCGAGGAGACAACTTTGACTTGTCGGTAAAGATAGTGCTTTCAGACATTCGGCTATGTTGCTTAGGGATGGTCCATCAATATATATCTGGATCAAAAAGGGGATGTCTGGGTGACTTTATATGTAACCCATATTAATAATGTATTTTCAGGTAAATACCGTCATGCCAATAGATCCAGACTTTCCAAGAAATCATCAGCCGATTGGCAAGCACCAACACACAGACGGAGAGCATTTTCATTTTGTATGGGGGCCTGGAGCACTCAAAGAGGCTTCAGAAAATGAGGAAGTCAAATCTGCATTCCAAGCAAGAGGAGAAGAGCAGACTCCTTTAGGTGTTCATGGTACAATGGTAGCTGTCGACTGGGACTCTTGCGTTGCTGATGGC
>JALZFS010000157.1 GCA_030861405.1 Thermoproteota archaeon
GAATAGAAATGATGATCCGTTCGCAGATCCCTGTGATAACAAGAATATCTTCTATTCCACACTCATCCCCTCAACAAAGGGCAGGAACACCGAGGAGGTTTGGGGGGATTTTCGGAGAGAAGAAGACGTCACCTGGAACTGGTGCCTAATATGGGGACAGGGTAGGGTCCCCTTTATCTTCAGCAAGAAGTTTAGGAGCATCGTGAGCGCCGTATTAAATAAATAAAATTCAGTCCAAGGAACCTAATGGGTTGACGTAACGTGGCTGCTTAGTTCCTCTTTACTGCTGAACGTTGAATTGCAAAGCTCGCAACGCAAGATATCTTGCTCCTGTTGCTGCTTCGTAGTCGGCTCTCCTGCCCCGCCTGAGGAAAGCAGAAAGGGCGCGTCTTCTGGAGCTCTTGGGGCAATCTTGGGAATGATTATACGAAATCTTTGGCCGACCTCAGAATCGTCACAGTAGGCGTGCTACCGTAGTGGTAAACGTATGGATCAGGGGCTTGGTTTCTTTCATAATTGTCCTTAACCAAATCTTCATGCACCTTCAGCCAGACTACCTTCCCATCCCAACCCTCAGCCTTATGAAGAGGAATATAGTATCGATGTATGTGCACAATTCCCCTTTTAACAACAAGAAAATTGCTACTTACAGCTTCTATATCTCCAACATCCGCGTCACCGCTTTTATGTACAGATTTGTTGATAAGATCGGTCCAACTGGAAGGTTCACTCGACATGTTGGAACTGAGCTAAAACTATTTAGCCGTTCAAATTTGTATGCATTCTACATTTTGAATTAAAGTTAGGCTCCAGAGGAAACCTCCATGGATAAAATGGACTTTTCCTCCTTTTACTATATTATATTGATGCGATTTTCCAGATAGTTATACTTACTACGATAGTAGAGACAAAATTTTTTATCGACCCAAGTGAGTGGCTGTCTATTCCGTACATGAATGATATCAAATGAATCTATAAGCGAACACAAGGCAATCACAACAGCTTTTGAAGAATTCAAATAGAAAATTCAGTCCTTTGATAGACGGCCGGTTTATCTAAGCATGGGCCAACCACACAGCTTTTGGAAAGATGGACAATCAAAGCTTAATCATAGGTTTAACATCCTGCTTCGGCAGCAGCTTAAACGAGTGCAGCAGAATAGGACAAAATTACTGCTCGTATCCTCAAGAGCATAGCCAATAGAATGAATGGCTTAGAATGGGGAAACAAAAAGAGCGTTGCTCACGTGAGTAATCTAGTCCCCAGCTGTTGCCAACGCGTCTTCTTTTAGCGGAGTTATTCTAATTGTCGTCGGACGACCAATCTTGCTTGCTGCCATCCTAAATGCATCCTTGGCAAGGTCTAGGTTTGCACTGGTGACATAAGCTTCAAACATTACTTGGCCAGGTTTCACTCGGGCAGCAAGACCAGTCGACTTACCAAATGCCCTCCTCATCCCCTCCTGAAGGCGGTCTGCTCCTGCAGTTGCAATCATTTTGTTTTCCCTAAGGAGGACATGAGGGTAGACCCGAAGCATAGAGAAAAAGGTTGTCTCCCCTGCTTGTGCCATCCTCTTGTTAGCTGCAAGCCTGGCAGCTTCAAGAGCATTATGCCGTATCTGTAACTTTTCTGTTGCTATAAGCTCAATCTTGTAATCGTAATTATTTCCTGAAAGCCCTGATGAAAACCTTGCAATTTTAAGCTGGGGCTTTCCAGCAATGTACTCTCGCCTGACATATGGCATGCCTCGAGTTTCACGGTAATTGACGCCCTTCATATTTCAATGCACTAAAACGTTAATTTTTCTAGTTTTTCTATGATTTAATCCTTTTTATTTCTCCCTTGCTTTGCGGTTCCAACTCAAAGCTTAGTTAATTAGACGCACTACCCTCTTACCCTCTGTGTCATCTCAGCCGTCAAGCGCACAGCCGTTCTCGGACAAAGTGAGTGAACTGACGGAAACTCCAGCAGTGGAGCAATCCATTATAGAAGGACGCTTGGAAGGTAATGGAAAGATTGTCATTGGCGACAGTCGCTTTCAGGACGAGTTGCGGACCAAGGGGTTTGGAGACAAAGAAGAGTCAGAGTATGTGCTCAAACCATACGAGGCGCTGTACCTCTTATACTCAAATCGCCTGAGAGTGAACAATGAACCTAATATTACCTTTAGGTGCCTCTTTGAAAGGCTTTTAAAACACAATAGAAATATTATGAATGAATTTCTGGTTTATCGCGATTTACGAAGTAGAGGATACGTAGCCAAGGAGGGGTTCGGCTTTGGCAACGACTTTCGGGTGTATGAACGCGGCACATACCAGAAAAAGCCAGCTAAATATGTGGTCTTTGGGATAAATGAAGGTACGAATACTACAGCAAAGGGATTTGCAACTGCAGTAGAGCAGATACAGAAGATGGGCAAGGAAGCGGTCGTAGCTGTAATAGAAAGAAGAGGAGAGGTCATATATTACAAGGCATCCAAGATACGCTTTGTCCAAAACAAATACTCTTCTGACGTAAGGGATAAAGGCTAGCAGGTGTATGCGTGCATGCCGACTTCACCCTTGCCGTTTAAAGAAGTTTACTGTTCAGATTGCAAGAGAGTGCTTGCCAGATACTCAACGAAATACTTTACAGATGCTAACATAAACGAGTTAGTTCGGCTGCAGTTCTCATCACATATCAAGAATGGCCATGCTGTGGGAATGCGCTTTGCTGACGATGTACGAAATGAATTGTAAACGATTTATAGTCCCGAAAGCAAATATCATACATGCAAGAGCCCAGCCTTTGTGACAGAATTATCAAGATCGACCGTAACATACGATTTGTAGGTATAGTAAATAATAAAGGAGAAGTTATTGAAGGCGGCTTTAGGGAGGGTGTTGAGCCTCTACTCAATGAGACTGACGAGCAACAAATGTATGTGCAGTCGCTCTCGAATCTGACTTCGCTTCAATCTTACAGCGACAGGTTGGGAAAGGTGAGATATAGCATAACCGAGCATGAAAGAGTCGCGCTCATTACTTTTCCCCATGACAGCGCCATTCTATGTCTCTCTGTCATGCCGAAGGCCGATATAGATAAAATCAAGAACAAGGTCCTAAATGTTCTCAAGGTCCTCAAAGATAGTGGCAGC
>JALZFS010000086.1 GCA_030861405.1 Thermoproteota archaeon
TTGCTGCCACCATTCCTGGACCGAATGGACAAATAGCCTTTAGTAGCAATAGAGAAGATGACAACTATGAGATATACGCGATGCATGGTGATGGTGATGGTAGCAACGTAACTAGACTTACAGATGACGACGCAGACGATTTCAACCCTAGCTGGTCACCTGATGGTCAAAAGATAGCTATTAGCAGCAATAGGGTGGGAGATGAAAATTATGAAATCTACGTTATGAAAGCTGACGATGGGAGTGATGTAACTAGACTTACGCATGATGATGCAGATGATAGACAACCTAATTGGGGCACAAATACACATCTATCTGTATTGATGATGGCAACGACGGCATTTAGAAATAGATGATGACTTGTTCTTTACTGAACAAGATGATAGTAGCAGATGTTGTACCTAAAAGCGCAATGACAAGCCTTAATGCAGCTTTGAAAGAAGTATCCTCACTAAAAACGATACAATTCAAGTAAAGAATAATGCAGCAAGTGTCATGTTGTTTAATGCTCTCCTAAACTACCAGATAATCCAAGAGGGATGTGACAGCTGACTGAGGATCAGGCTGATAACTAATAACTCAAGCCGAAGATATGATCAAAAAGATGTTGGACTTTGGAATAAGAATATACGATTAAGCGAAATTAATGTGTAATCTTTAAGCGCAGTAGGAACCATGTTGTTAAGCTTGTTTTTCAAGAAGAAAGAGCGGCCAAAAGAGAAAGAAGAGTGGATGAATTAGACGAAGAAAGAGAACGATAACAACCACATCATTGGCGGAAACAGGATTAATCACCATCATTGATTGAGAGTAAAGTATAGGCTATACTGCTTGACTTCTCATCATTCAGGAACTACATGTGCCCGACTGGTATGTTCATCAGTAATTACCGACGAAACACTTACATCGAACATATTATAAGACATCCAGATTATTGGAGGAGGAGTAGAAGAGCATGACTTTAGAATTTGCGGAGGCGGTACGAGCACTAGATGAGCACATAGAAATTCTAAAGCAAAATTTGCTTTTTTTAATGGCAGAACGCAAACATGAAAGTACAGTGATTCAAAAAATCATCATAGTCAAAAGAGATCTGGATAAAGCTGTACAAGAAAAAATGAAGTTAAGTCAAATTTATTATAGTAGTAATAATACTGGTAATAATATTGCTGTTTCTGCTACCAGTGCTTAGTATGATCAAAATAATATTAGCAAACGTCTTTGAAGTAAGAAACTAGGGTCATATTCTAATACTGTAATGTTGAAAACCGAATGTATTGCCTAAGTTAATAGATGGACATAGATTCTTTAACCGAGTTTGCAGCAGCACGACATTGAGAACATCTCTATCTATTGTAGATATCGTGTATATCAAAAGGATGTCTGTATCAAACTATAAAGAAGTATACGCAGGAACGGGAATGCATATTGTGTTACCCAATTGGCGAAGCAATCAGCGCATTGTAGACGGTTGCGGGGACCGAGTGTTCAACTCTTGCTCTTCCATGCAATCATTACTAATTCCGCCAACTACAGTATTAAACTGAGACAGACCGTTTTGAGATTTCTGCAAAAGATCTAAAAGAATATAATTCTAATTACTTTAGTTTGGCAGAATCAACCAATGCTAATAGATACAATCGCTCTCCTGCTGGCGGCAATCTTGATTATCAGTACTGTAGCTTCTGCAACAGCAACAAGAGTATTAGTGCCATCGCCATCAACGATCTTTCAAAGTGATGTTGACGGCTTTCGTGTAGGAGTGCCTAGCGGATGGATTGTCGAAGACATAGATAATACAGATCCTGTTGCTCGACATGCCGAGAGAACCCTCGGTGGTGGGCTATTAGCTAGACTATGTCCCAAGGACATAGCAACGTCTCAGGTAGATGGTACTCGCTCGTGCCCTCAAGGAATGGACTCTGTTCTAATTTTTAGGTATGCCAATCTTAAATCAAGACCTGAATTTGCAGACATCATACAACAAAACAGAAATATCACTACATCTGATTTGGTGGCATTTTACCTTAAATTCTTAGAGTTACAACTAAATTTTAGCGACTTTACATTGCTGGAGGACGCTGACGTCGAAGTTAATGTGACAGACCCACATACAAACCAAAGTACAACAACAGCTCCTGCAAAATACATTGAGATAACGTACCTAGACGGTCTTGGGCATCGACTGGATAAAGATTTTGCTTTACTCGTAATATCTAATGATGATAATACCGGTTATGCCTTAATCCCGTCTTTCTCATTACCCTTAAGACCTGAAAATTTGCCCCCTCAATACCAAGAGATATTTGATTCATTTCAACTGCTAGTGCCAAATATGGATAGCTCTCAATCAAACACCGTCCCAGTGCCCAGACTCTCCCCTCACTTAATAGAAAGAACACAACCACTGCACTCAACACTTCATAACAGCTAGAATTGCACCTGAAACATGACCTCCAGTTGAAGGTGTAAAATATGAATTCTCCTATATGTCAGCAGTCGCCGTGCTCTGGGCCTAACTACTACTACATACGTGTCAATCAGTCAGACTTGGAGAAGTAATATCTGGGAATAATGATGATGATAAGCACATACTATCAAACCAAGGTGAAAATGGCACATGAGATGGTAAATTTCATTCTAGCGTAATTTGAGCGCCGTACCCTTTGAGCACACTTTCATATAAAAGATGATGAGTGCATATACTTCTTTCTATTACGTCCAAACAGCTTGAGTCAGCATTATGACCAAATTCTATTTTTCTGAAATCAAAAGAAATAAAGTTCAATATGGATCATCTTTTCCATATTTACTAATGCATTATCATACCGTTATTCAAAGCTTTTCTCCTATAGTACCTGCATAAGGCCATCGAGTATGCAATGAAAAAATTA
>JALZFS010000100.1 GCA_030861405.1 Thermoproteota archaeon
GAGCTAGCTAGCGGTGGTTGAGAAAGCTTGATATGAACTTCTGTGAGGCCTTCTAGCTAGTGTGAAGCTACAAAGCAGAAAAAAATGGACAGTCAATGGCACATCCCGAGTCCAGCCTGCTCAGGAGACTTTAGAGAAGGTGATCCCTATATCAAAAAAGATAGGCGTTACTCGACTTGCTGATATCACTGATATGGATGTCCTTCGTATTCCAAATTATTCTGCGGTATTGCCTGGCACTGAGGACTATATATGGGTCTACAGTGGCAAGGGTCCAACAAAGGAGCATGCTATGGCAAGCGCACTGATGGAAAGTATTGAACGCTACTCTTCATTGCCCTCAGGTGGACCACGCAAATTTGTTAGATCAACCTACTCCGACTTGTCCAAGAGCTATGATGTATTGCATCCGGATAGGGTGATCGAGCCAGTAACCTTTGTATACCGTACTGACATGCTGATGGATTGGCTACCTGGCTATGACCTCGTTAGCGGAAGGGAAATAATGGTGCCTGCCTCTGTTGCATTGTTTAGATATACGCCGGCTCCACCTGCTGTTAACCCATTCGCGTACTTTCATACAAATGGACTTGCATCCGGCAACGTAATGGAGGAGGCCGTATGCCATGCACTCTGCGAGGTAATCGAGCGAGATGCAATGAGCCTTGCAGAGCTTCGAGCAAGTGCTATCCCATTTCACATCTTGCGCACAATCGTATATTCCCTTAACGCGGCAGGATTTTCCGTATCTCCCATTCCTGCCAATAAGTTTGTCGATGACCCGAGTACCTTCCCAGATGTGGACATTTCGGAAACTGACTTTGAGCCTGTCAAGAACTTGGTCAGTAAATTCAAGCATTCTGGCATTTCGCTTACAATAAAAGATATTACCTCAGACATCGGGATTCCTACCTTTAACGCAAGCAGCGTAGAGTGGATCACTCATGACTATGGCTACCTTGCAGAGGGACATGGGACACACCCGGATGCCAGGATAGCACTTCTACGTGCAATCACCGAAGTCTCACAGACAAGGGCTGCAAACATCCACGGTGCAAGAGATGATTTACGCAAGATCAGGTACGGCGAGCAGAGCACCGATGATAATCGCGCATGGCAGTTTATGCCCTCAACAAAGAAGATCAAATTCTCTATGATAAGGACATTCTTCAATGAAGACATTCTTGATGATATCCGCCTGATTCTTTCTCAACTTGAGAGCATAGGATTGAATCAGGTAATAATCGTTGATCTCACAAATCCTGACATTGGAGTTCCTGTAGTTAGGGCAATAGTTCCAGGACTGGAGACCTTTAAGATAACAAAGACGGTGATGGGTGTTCGGGCAAGGGCGTGCTTTGGGCAATGGATAGGCCGATAATATTTCTAGGGCCATCCTTGAGCCATAAGAGGGCGAGGAAAATATTTGATGCAGATTATAGGCCGCCTGCAAGAAAAGGTGACTTTCTTCGACTAGCTGCAGATTTTGATGTAAAGCTTGTTGGATTTGTTGATGGCGTATTTTTGCACGATTACCCTCCCACTCCAATTGAAGTATACCATCTGACGAGAAAGGATGGTGTGCTATTAGCTGGTGCTGCAAGTCTAGGCGCATTGAGGGCAGTCGAACTTGAAAAGTTTGGTATGGTTGGCATAGGCAAGATATTCCAACTCTATAAATCTTGCAAGCTCAACGCAGACGATGAAGTTGCAGTCACATTTGTCCCAGAGGGCGACTACCAACTGCAATCCGAGGCTATGATCGATATACGATATAACCTCTACCTTGCAAACAAAAAAGGCATAATCGGCAAGGGCACAAAAATGGTACTTACCAAACTAGCAAAAGAGATTTATTTTCCACACAGGAGTTATAGTGTCATTATAGATGAAGCTAGAAGTAGGTATCCGATGCTTGGAAGTGAGATTGCCTCTTTTGGTCACTATATTATATCAAACAGAAAGAGCCTCAAGGAAATGGACGCGATACGGCTAGTGAAATACCTCAAGGAACGATACGAGTCTATTATTTAGCAGCTATGATTGCATTTACCTGACTGACTAGATTTGACATGCTGACAGGCTTTCTAATGAACACCTTAACATCTATTGTGGGGAACATCTTCTTGAACTCCTCATAATAAATTTCAAAAGCAGTCAGAAAGCATACTCTAATGCCGCTATCTATTTTCTTCAGCTCTCTGTACAGGTCAAAGCCATTTATCCTAGGCATTCTGATATCTATTATTACAAGGTCATAATAGCTAGGCTTGAACCTTTCGAGGGCAGCACGTGGATCATTAAAGGTGTCAACTGTGAAGCCGTAGCGCTCAAGCCCTTTATTAATAATAGTAGTAATGTCGGGCTCATCGTCAACTACAGCTATTCTTTTCATCTACAAATAAAATTTTCACGGTATTATTTTAACTCATTGCTTACATTTTTAATCTACCAGCTATGTTCTTAAACGCGTACCTAATGTTGTAATGCATGAAGATTTACACAAAGACAGGCGACAAGGGTGAAACTAGACTGATCAATGGCAAGCATGTAAGCAAGGCTGACCCCCGCATAATCGCTTATGGTACAGTGGACGAGCTGAATTCTAGTATCGGCCTTGCGATTTCATTTTTACGATCAAAACAGCAGATTCTGTCAGATATGGTGGATGTCTTGGTGCAGGTACAGAATGACCTTTTTGTCATCGGTTCCGATCTTGCGCATCCTTCGTGGCCAGAAACCGACAAGAGTGAAACATTGCGAAGCAGCGAAAAAATGGCATCTGCGCTAGAGCCGATTATTGACAGTTTTGAGTCGGAGCTTAGGCCAATAACATTTTTTATCCTCCCTGGGGGAAGCATCGAATCCTCACTTTTGCATCAGAGTAGAGGGATTGCTCGCCGAGCTGAGACAGCTGTGGTATCACTTTCAAAAAATCAACCTATAAATCCTGCAATAGTGGTCTACCTGAATAGGCTATCTGATCTCCTATTTGTAATGGCCCGTCTTGCCAACAGGAGGCTAAATGTATCAGATATTGCATGGAGGAGGGCCTAATTATCACTAGTGTGCCAGCAATTGCAATATCATTACTAACATTAAAATGTCAAGACCGCAACAGGTCAATTGTAATAGGTCCGTGGGCCAAATTTATAATGTGCTAATAATATTGGCCATCACATTATTGATGACCATGGCAACAATAGTACTCGCATACTTTGTAGATTTTTTGCCGAAAATATTTGGCAACATCCCACCAATATCTTCTGATTCTTCTGTTGGCAGGATAGGGGCAGTTCTAGATAATTAGCTTTAAAGTTGGGTGCCTTTTCTATGGTTCTAGGATGAGCAGAGAAGAGGACACTGTTAGTTGCCCTTATTGTGCATCAAAGTTCCACAACAGTAAAGAGCTTTCCAAGCACATAGACAGGATCCACCATGGCTCAGGCCTTCTTGAAGGTGATACCAGAAAATGGTAGTTATAGATGATTTGTCTACTTTTTTTCATTCGGTTTTATACCTAAAATCTATCAGGCGTGCCGGTTGGGTCTCAAAGGTCAAGATCGAAGATGCAGAATCAGTTGCAGATCATACGTTTTCAATGGCGACTGTGGCTATGCTCTTGTCAGATATGTTGGGCTTTGATACGCATAGGGTGATCAAGATGGTCCTGCTGCATGATCTTGCAGAGTCCATAGTGGGTGACTTTAAGCCAGGAGATGTAACTGCTAGGCAAAAATTAGCCAAAGAGAAAAATGCAATGAAATTCATTTTATCTGGCCTTCCAAAGACGCCAAGAGAGGAATATGAAGACATCTGGCTTGAATATTTGCAAAATAGAACCGAAATTGCAAAATTTGTCCATCGTATAGACAAGCTAGAGATGGCGCTGCAGGCTAGTCAATATGCAAAGCAGGGATATGCGGGCAAGGCGCTGGCTCCTTTCTTTGAATCGGCAGAAATAGCTGTTGGTGATAAACATGACATTGTAAATCAAATTCTAAAATCTTTAAGACCTGCGTCGATCAAGAGATAGTGCATGCAGTATTTTGCAGCTCTGAAAATAGGAGAAAAGCGTGTGAGGGCTGCACAGGAGTTGCTGACACACTATGCAGGCCATGCCATGCCCGCTCTCGCCCTCAAGGACAACAAGAGCAATAATTGGGAGCCCGTAGGAGAAGAGACACTTTATGCTGTGATTAAAGAGGATGCTGGTTACATGCTTGCCTTTTGCGACAAGAATGGTACTGCAAAATCTATTGCACAGTGGTTTTCAGAAGATATAAAGAATGAGATTATCGCCAAGATAAAGGCTGAGCGAAATATGCAAGAATATTTTGGAAAGCTGTCGCTTCCTATCTAGTCCGCCTTAACAACATGTCCCCATATTATGCCTATCTATCCTCACGATATCTGTTTTAAGGGCAAACGAGGGCTGCCAGTTCTAAATCTATTGGTTCTGCCATGATTCAATTGATTTTTAGTCTTCATCGAGCAGATCCCAAATGCGATTGGCTATGCTACTCGACAGTATAAAGATTGGCCGTATAATCTATAGAACTAGACATTTGTTCTGATATGGCTTTTATATCAATTAAGCCTGTAGCCGCATAACATTGACAGAAAGGTTCGAACAGGAAATAGAAGCAACAGGACATCTAATAGACTCAATGATACTAACTAGGATATTTGATAGAATCATGGATCTTCGAGGTGACTTTCAGGTGCTTGAGTTCACTGTAGGTAAGAGAAAGAGTGATCCAAGTCACACTAGGCTTGTGATAAAGGGTAAAAGTAAGGAACATCTTGAAAGTATACTTGAACAGGTTTTCCGGGAAGGTGCCCAACCTGTATCAGTAAAAGAAGTGAGGCTAGAGCCTGCTCCAAAAGACATGGTGATGCCTGACGATTTCTATAGTACCACAAACAATGCTACGCAAGTGTACTATGGCAGTCAATGGATAGACGTCCAAAACATGATGATGGACAAATGCATTGTAGTGGACACCAGAGGTAAGACAGCTGAGTGTAAGATGATCCGCGATATTGTCAAAGGCGATATGATAGTTGTAGGTGAGCAAGGAGTCAGGATCATCCCTCAAGAGCGCCCGCGTGAAGGTGTTGATATCTTTCAGTTTATGAGCAGCACAAGCTCTAGCGAACGCCCTACTCAGCACATTGCGCAAAAAGTTGCAACAGATATTTATAATACAAGGAGAGAAGGTGGTAAGATAATTGTAGTGTCTGGGCCAGTGCTTGTTCATTCTGGCGCAATCGAGGCACTCGCCTCATTAATTCGAATGGGCTTTGTTGATGGATTGCTTGCAGGCAATGCTCTGGCAGTTCATGATGTAGAAAACGCCCTACTCGGGACTTCTCTTGGCATGCGTGTTAGAGACGGCACACTTGCGGTCAGAGGTCATCGCAACCATATGCAGGCCATCAATGAGGTTTTTAAAGCTGGAGGACTTAAGGCAATGGTCCAAAAAAGGACTTTGAAAAGTGGTGTGATATATGAATGCATAATAAACAATGTGCCATTTGTACTTGCTGGCTCTATACGCGATGATGGTCCTCTGCCCGATGTAGTCACAGATGTAGTTGAGGCTCAGCGTAAGTACAAGAGAGTAATTAACGGAGCCAGTATGGTGCTCATGTTATCTACCATGCTGCACTCTATTGCAGTAGGGAATATGCTGCCAGCCTCCGTCAAAGTGGTGGCAGTTGATATAAGCCAGCCTGTAGTGACTAAACTCATAGATAGGGGAACTGCTCAGGCGATCGGCATTGTAACAGACGTAGGAGCATTCCTGCCTATTGTGGTAGAGCATTTAAAGAAGATTGCTGGCGGCAGCAAATAAACTAACTCGTAAGACCCTAATGCCTAATAATCATTGTAAGCGCCTATTTCTCTTCTAACTTCTTATGTATCATGTCTAGTGCAATATTTGGATCTGCTCTACCCTTTGTTATCTGCATTACCTTGCCAAGCAAAAAATGTGCAACGTTGGGATTTCGCTTTGCATCCAGAACTGCTATTTGCTCCATATTAAAAACTGACTGAACTGCTTGTGCCAGCATATTGGTGTCATCTATTTTGTTGGCATTCATTTTTTCCGCTAGTACTGAAGGCATCTCTCCTGTCCTTACAGCTAGAGCAAGGATCTGCTTGGCAGTAGCCCTATTTATCATATGCTCATCGACCAGCCTCGTAAGATCGGCAATGTGCTCCGGCCTAACCTTCAGACCGGCAAGCATGGGCCGCTTTTCTTTCTGTCGCTCATCTATAAAGTTCATGAGATCAGTGATCACCCAATTCGCTATTTCTTTGGGTGACGAGTATATAGTGAGAGTGGATTCAAAGAAATCAGCAAGTTCTTTGTTGCCTATTAGCACCTGGGCAACATGGGATGATAGACCATATTTGGACATAAAACGCTCCCTTCGGGCGTCTGGAAGCTCGGGCATGGCTTGCTTGATAAATGAAACAAATTCTTTTCCGAGCACTACGACTGGGACGTCAGGCTCTGGGAAGTAGCGGTAGTCCTGTTCTTCTTCTTTTGTCCTTGACCCCTTCGTTACTTTTCTTGCGTCGTCCCAGTGGCGCGTCTCAGATTTAACTTCAATTTTGCGTAATGCCATTGTACTCTGCCTTGTGATCTCGTAGCGCAACGCCTTCTCAACGTCGACAAACGAGTTGATGTTCTTTATTTCTACCTTATTGCCACCATCTAGCGAAACATTGGCATCACAGCGGACGGAACCTTCAAGCTTTGTGTCGCATACACCCAAATGCTCTATTATGGAAGTTATTTTGTCGAGGAACATGCGCACATCCTTTGGGTCAGAAAAATCTGGCTCAGTCACTATTTCAACAAGGGGGATGCCCGCTCTATTGTAATCAATCAAAGTATAAAGACTTGTATCTAGACTGCCGCTCTCGTAAACGAGCCTGCCAGGATCTTCTTCAAGCTGCACACGTCTTATCCTTATGCTGCTGCCATTAGCGTACTCCAACTTGCCTTCTACTCCAATGCTTGTTATGTTATATGCGTTGTACTGGGTCAGCTGGAAGTTCTTGGGCAAGTCCGGATAAAAATAGTTCTTGCGGTAGAATGCTATTTCCTCTGGAATCTTACAGCCTAGGGCAAGTGTGATCATTGCGGCAAACTCAATAGTCTTTTGGTTCAAAAGAGGGAGAGTCCCTGGCATTCCCGCACATATTGGGCAGATATTTGTGTTTGGAGCTTTTCTCCTATAATCTGAACTGCATCTACAGAACAGCTTACTCTTTACACCCGTAAGCTGACAATGGATTTCAAGGCCAATCTTTGTCCTCATTACAGTTCAGGCCTCCTTTGCACATTTGCAGATTGTTCAAACAAGTATGCTGCGTCAAGCATGGTTTGTTCCTCAAATTTGTCTGCCATCATTTGCAAGCCTACAGGCAAGCCATCAGCAAATCCTGCTGGAACTGACATTGCTGGCATGCCAGTAAGGTTCGCTACTACTGTATCAACGTCTGCAAGATACATTTTAAGTGGATCATCTATGCCCTCCCCTATTTTGAAGGGTAATATGGGCATGGTAGGCCCTATCAATATGTCATACTCTTTGAAAAGTGTTTTCATCTCTTGCCTTAGAAGCGAGCGCACTTGTTGCGCCTTTAAATAATACTTATTGTAATAGCCTGATGAGAGCACATAGGATCCAACAATTATTCTTCTCTTGACCTCGTCTCCAAAGTTGCGGCGCACATTCGCAAAATAGCTGTTCCATTCATAGCCTTCTGGATTCATATCGAAACCATATCTGATGTTGTCATAACGTGCAAGATTGCTACTTGCCTCCGCAGTTGCAATTGTATAATACGAGGCAAGAGCATATTCCACCGATGGAAGCAATACTTCTTCATACGTGCAATCTTGTTTTGATAGTGTGTCTGCAGCCCCGTAGATAATCTTAGATACTGCTGGCTCTGAGCCTTCAATAAACTCTTTGATCAGGCCTATACGTAAGCCCTTCCTCTGTTGCAACGAGTATGTAGGCTTGCCACTCATCGTAGTGTGATCGTTTTCATCGGCGCCAGCAATGACGTTTAGAATTGAAACTACATCTGACACTGTCTTGCCCATTGGTCCTATCTGCTCTAAGCTGTTCGCATAAGAGACCAGCCCAGCTCTGCTCACAAGCCCATAAGTGGGTTTGAGGCCGACTACCGAGCAAAAACTGGCAGGACATCTAACCGAGCCACCAGTATCAGAGCCAAGCGACGCGGTGCATTCCAATGCTGCTACGCTTGCTGCACTCCCACCTGACGATCCACCTGAAACCCTGTTAATGTCCCACGGGTTTCTTGTAGGGCCATGACTACTAAATTCTGTAGTGGAACCCATTGCAAATTCATCAAGGTTTGCCTTGCCAATTATTATAGCGTCCGCATCTAGTAGGCGCTTGATCACTGTCGCATCATATGGCGAAACATAACTTTCAAGCATCTTTGAGGCGCACGTAGTTTTTATCCCTCTTGTACAGATGTTATCTTTGATGCTCAATGCAATTCCTGCAAGCGGACCCGTTTGCTCGCCATCTCGCATCTTTTTATCCAATCTGCGTGCTATCTCAAGTCCATCTCTGTTAAGTGTAACAAAGGCGTTTATCTTGGGTTCTACCTTTTCAATTCTCTCCTGAATCTGCGCGATATATTCCTCCGCAGAAAATGTCCTGCTTTTGATGCCATCAATGACCTGTCCTATGTCAAGATTGTAAAGTGCCATTTCAGACCATCCTTGGACCCTTTACAAACCCCTCCTTCATGTTCTTTGTTTCAAGGACGCTGCCTTCAAAATCAGTTGGAGCATCTTCTCGAACCTCTGAAAATTTTCTTTTCACTGCTATAGCTTTGACTTGCTCAAGTGGAATCATATCCAACTTGTTTAAGTAGTTGATTATCTCTTCTACCTGTGTAGCATATTGCTGCAGCTCGGCATCTGACATCTCAACCTTCGCAAGCCATCCGAGGTGCCTTACTTCTTCTTTAGTAACTACCAAATCATGGCGCCAGCCTATCTATATCTCTTGGATAAAGCGTAGTGTCTCGAATATTTTCAACCTTCGTTAATGCCATCATAAGTCGCTCAAGTCCGAGACCAAAGCCAGCATGCGGTGGAACACCATAGTCAAATATTCTTAGATGATAGTCAAATGCTTCAGGCTTTAAGCCTTGCTTAGCCATACGTTCTATCAGCAGATCCTTGTGGTTTATTCTGGTGCTACCTGATGAGACTTCAAGTGTACCGTACATGAGATCAAACGACTCGCATAACTTGCCCTCTAGTGCATTTGGCTTAATATAGAACGGCTTGGCTGAAGTCGGCCAGTCAGTTATGAAGTAAAAACCGTTAATATGGGCATCTAACTGTATACTCTTCAAAATCTGAGGCGAAATGTCGTCTCCCCACTGAATTTGCTCGCCAGCATCCTGCAGTCTGTCAATGATCTCAGAATAAGTATACTTTGGAAATGGTAGCTCAATGGACGGTACATGTATCTCTAGGTACTTTAGCTCGTCTTTGTTCTTTTCTTTTATTGTGTCAACAATCTTTGCTATCATCTGTTCGAGGAGTGACATGATATCATTATAGTCAACAAAAGCACGCTCGACATCAATCGATATTGCCTCTGACAAATGTCTGTTGGTGCGAGAAGGTTCAGCTCGAAAAATAGGCCCGATCTCAAACACGCTTTCGAATGCCATTGTTAACTGCTCTTTATATAGCTGAGGGCTCTGCGCGAGAAATGCCTCTCTGTCGTAATAGAATATTGGGAAAAGTGCTGCCCCGCCTTCTGTTGCGGTGGCTATCATCTTTGGTGTGTTTACTTCAATGAATTTTTGTTCTAAGAGGAAAGTTCTGACGGAATTAAGCACAGTCTGGCGTATGCGAAATATTGATCCCAAATAATTACGCCGTAGATCAACTGCACGCAGGTCAAGCCTAGTATCCAGGCCTACGGTCGAAGTCTTGCTCTGGACTAAGAAAGGTGCCGCCCTCCTTGCTATTGAGAATGCTCTGATCTCACTTGGCACTACTTCTGCACCGTTTGAAACGTTCTTCTGCGGTTTCACATTACCCCGTACACCAATGGAGCTGTGCTCCTTGACCTCTTTGGCCATCTGGAAAAGTGATTCGCTACATTCTCCCTTTTTTACTGTAATCTGCATTTCGCCACAGATATCTCTTAGTATTATAAACTGGATGTTGCCGTGATCTCTTACGCTAGCGACCCAGCCCATAACTACTACTTCGGCATCTCCTGTCGAGTGAGCTATTTCTGTGGAATAGTGGGTTCTTCTCCATTGTCTAAGATCTTCTTCGTGCAACAATTCGCCCAATTAAGCAGTGGTATATTAAAAAGAGGTTAATTTAACCTTACCAGCACATGTTGTTGCTGTGACACGCAATCAATTTCATTATTCTAGAATTTGTCTTGTAACACTATTGAGCACTCTATCTACGACTTGCTTTTTCATAATACCTGTCACAAAGTGAGGTTTGCCTCCTCCACGACCGTCATTCTCTACAAATTGCTTGAATATCTTGTTTAAGTCAAATTGTTCCATTGTTTCATTGCAGGCAAAAACTATAGTTGCGGTATCGTCCGCGACATTCACAAGAAGGACTATTGTATTTGAATTAATGATCTTTTCACCTGCAAATTCTTGAAGCTCGTCATCCGATAGATTTTCAAATACTCCTTTCAGAAGCGTTATATTCCTTCTTGTCACCGGCACGATACCTGCCAGCTTTTCTCTTGTTAGTGCTTTTAGCCTCCTAGTAGTAATTTCACTTTCAGATCTGAGCTTGCGTGCAGTATTTTCCACAGTATTAATGTTAGCTCTAAGCTCATTGCAGACCCTCAAGAGCTTTGCCGATAAAGCAATAGCTGCCTCCTTGGCTTGATGATCAACAAGAAAGTCGACTTCGTATTCACCTCCGTGTTTTGAGAGACGGGTGACAAGGAAAAAGTCGCATTCTTTCAAGTTAGTGGCGTGTTCCACGGCGCAGGCTGCAACGTCATGACTTTCAATCTCGATAACCTTAACCTTGTCTGCACTTGCTATCCTCTGTTCGTTTGCACGCAAGTTAGGAATCTGTTGCTTAGCTTCTTCCAGTGAAGAAAATATACTAGTTGTTACTCTACGCCCTTTGGCAATAAGCGAGTTCACTTCTGTCTCTGCCCTGAGCACAGTATCCAGATTGAGCTGCGGTATAACAATGAAAGCGGTGTTGCCAGAGCCCTTGTGCTCCACCTTTCTGACATTTAGAGTCTGACCCAAAAGCTTTTGTAGCGAGCCAATAAAGGCGTGTTCTGCAGTGTGGGCTAGCCTGTTGTCATTCACCTAAAAAGCATAGTCATACCTCCATCTATAAATGCTATTAAGAAGAAATTTAACCTGCTGAAAATAAGGAAGAATTGTTGGTTAGAAAGGCTTCTACTGGTGGTAATCTTACAATTGCAACGCTTGGCTCCCACTGTTCATTACAAGTTCTCAAAGGTGCAAAGGTTGAAGGATTTAAGACCTTGCTGGTTTGCGAGAAGCGACGGCTGGATCTATATCGCAGGTTTGAATTCATCGACGAACTTGTTGAGGTTAACAGTTTTGATGAGATCCTTGGCGATAATTGTCGCAGGCGTCTCAAGCATGCAAGCAGCGTACTCATACCTCACGGCACTCTTATATCTCAGATGAATAGCGACGAAATCGAGAAGATAGACTCTCCAATATTTGGCAACAAATGGATATTACGATGGGAGGCAAACAGAGATCTCAAAGAAAAGCTGATGCAAGAAGCAGACCTAGAGACTCCGCGAGCTGTCGAGTCTAAGAAAGACATCAATGGATTATGCATAGTAAAGTTGCATGGGGCCGCCGGCGGACGCGGCTACTATCTTGCCTGGAACCAAGAGAGCTTTGAACAAGGAGCCAGGCGACTCCTTAACCAAAAGGTAATTAGAGAAGAAAGTGACCTCTACATTCAGGAATTTGTTAGAGGTGTGCCCGTCTATCTGCAGTATTTCTATTCTCCCCTCACTCAAGGACTTGAACTGCTAGGAATAGATAGGCGTTATGAATCAGATATTGACGGCATAGGTAGGATCCCTGCCAAGCAGCAGCTTGGCACTGGTGTCGAGCCATCGTATACAGTAATTGGAAATATACCTCTTGTTCTACGTGAGTCATTGCTTGAACAAGTTTACAAGATGGGTGAAAATTTTGTGCATGCTGCCGAGCGGCTAGTGCCGCCAGGAATGCCTGGTCCATTCTGCCTTGAAGGCGTATATGACAGCGGAGGCAAATTCACCGCATTTGAATTTTCTGCAAGAATCGTGGCAGGAACGAACCTCTATCTTGATGGTTCCCCTTACTCTGGATTACTGTATGATGAGCCCATGAGCATGGGGAGGAGAATAGCACGTGAACTCAAGATAGCAAAGAAGGAGGGCAAGCTGGATAAAATAGTAACCTAAGATCATTAGGGAAATCTAGAGAGGAGAGACTAGAAGAAGTTTGTTAGGTCTGATATTATTATTGCATTACCCTGTAAAAGCTCCCTGTCAATTGTGCTCGTCATTATTCTGCTTTAAAAGCAATGTATCAGAGTGCCAGACCAATTACTAAAACCCATGGTTTCTTCCTTCCTTATCCGACTTTATCCGTTGATAATTAGTTGTTGGGGCTACAGACAACAGTTAGCACATCAGCTGCAATCAATTCGATAACATCTTTATTCTATTGGCAAGCTAGTAATGAAAATTATCTGTCATACAAAAAATCAAGACAGAAAGAACAGATCCAAATGTGTCGCTAACAGACTTTCCTATCATAAATTCTGTTGGAAATATGCCCTTAAAACAGCAATAAAGTTAGTCTTTCAAGCTGGTGAGCCAGCCATGTCTACCAGCACCCTCATTAACAGTTAGTGGAAAAGGTTAAAGTGGATCCATGAGCTTTCAAGTTTTGTGCAAGACATACACGTTGTTTATTCTACCGCTGATCGCCCAAAGCTCACATCGCCACATCTTATCTGTGGCTTTCCCGGGAATGGCTATGTAGGCAAGCTAGCAGTTGACCACCTTATACAAGAGCTGCCCGCAAACCACCTTGCCGATATTTATTCTAGTTCCTTTCCTCCCCAGATTATTATTAAGCCTGATGGCACCGCTGACCTAATGAAGAACAGCATTTTTTGGTCTCATGATGATGGAGTCGATCTATTATTGCTGACAGGAGATTCACAACCTGCTAATCCTGAATCTGAATATGCTCTAGCTGAACAAGTTTTGGGTTTGGCAGAGCAATTTGGTACAGCGCAGGTATTTACATTGGCAGCATATATCACGGGAGTTTTTGTTGACAAGCCCAAGGTATTTGGCACAGCCACGGACTCAGAAATAATCAAGACCTTTTCATCTAATAACATATCAATGATGGACAGCGGAAGTATCACGGGCATGAACGGTCTTGTAATAGGTATAGCAAAGTTACGTAACATGAAGGGATTATGTCTGCTTGGAGAGACATCTGGCTATGTAGTCGATGCCAAGGCCTCAAAGGCGGTGCTTGAGACCCTTCTGCAGATAATCAATATCAAAGTTAACATGACAAACCTGGAGAAGCGTGCAAAAGATACTGAGACGCTAATTCAGACAATAGAACAGCAAATGCTTGCAGTAAGAGGTGGCAGGCAGCTTGAAGGTCAGCAACCGCCACAAAAGCCTCGTGACACTGGTTATATTAGTTAGATTTTTTTTAAATTACCAAACTTCCCCACATTGATACTGTTTTCTCCCTTGAATGTATTGATGTACCCGTTTTCTATCGAAACCTTGTCACCGGGCTGAACCTTGTTTACATCGTCGCCCCATAGCGAAAGCTTGATACTTCCAGTTTCATCTGAAATTATTGCATCAGCCACGGTGTTTGTCCCGCCTGTCCTAAGGTTGACAGTACGAGGCTCACCCACGCTTTCTATTCTGCCAGTGATGCTTACATTGCGCATTCCAGCCTTCAGCTCACTTATGTTCATATTTTTTGCTAAAGCTGTATTTGATAATAAATGTTTTACATCGAAGTTGCTATAAACGAGTGTCCACAGTCAGTGCATGTCAGCTTTGTCCCCGCCACCGTTTTTTCACGTACTTCATGAACTGTCTTTGAGTGGCACTTTATACACAACCTTGAAACGGTCTCTGGCTTGGGCATCGACATATAGTACTACATTAAGCAAAATTTAACCGTATTTCGTGCCGCAACTGTGAAATAAGGTTCGCAGACAAGACAAGTGGCAGGAGGGGTAGCGAAGCCTGGTCAAACGCGCAGGACTCAAGATCAGAAACACATAGCGTCTGACTTATTGCAGCATAGTGAAACACCTCGCAAGATGGGTTATCCCGTCCCTTAGGGGTTCGTGGGTTCAAATCCCACCCCCTCCACCCTGATCTTTTTGCAGTGTATATAACTGCTAACAATATTATTACATGTAGTAGCTATTACTACAAGCTTACTGACATTCTAGAGAGTATTCAAATTTTCGTTCGTCATGATCCTATCAGGATCCTGATACCCCATGTGTCATAACAAAAGCCTCTGACCTCCATTATAACATTCTTATTGAAAGCCTATCTGCAATTAAATTTAGCTTGCCAGATAAAGGTCGTTCGCATAATAGAAAATATGCCTTTTCGGACGTCTTGTTTTCTATAGTTCAAAGCAACTCTCCGCTGAGCAAGAGCAAATGATCAACTTATTGTGATAGCTGTTTGGTTGATAGATAAAAGCTCTCTACGCCCAAATTGCAAGAAGTTGAATTTATGAGCGCAGTTTCATGCATTTACAAAGTAAAACTGATCGTAATTTTATCTTCTTCCCCTATGCGTTCATTTTGATATTATCTCCCATGTTTAGGCAATTTCAGTGCTTCTTACAATTTTGAGGACTTAGCCAACGCAAAATTCAAATTCTTTTTCGGAGTGTATGGAGTATGTGGCACGGAAGTCTGTGGTGCTGATACCAGTGATAGTTGCTGCTGTCGCCGTAGGTGCCCTCGGTATCGTGTTTGTTCCAGCCGAAATCAGGGACAAAAACACTAGCTTCCCAAAGGGCACCGTCAGAATAGGCGACGATATCATAACTGTCGAAATTGCACATACTGCTGCTGAACAGCAAAGATGGCTTACCTTCAGACCGGACAGGCTACCGTTTGACACAGCCATGCTGATTAAACACGATAAGCCGGACCTCTATCAAGTATGGATGCTCAATATTGAGTACAACCTTGACCTAATCTGGTTTGATGAAAAAGGTAATGCAGTATACATAAAAGAAAATGTACCTCCATGCGGCAATGTGGTTGAAACGATTAGCTGCACTTACAAGACCACCAAGCCAGCTTTGTATATAATGGCTGCAACTTCGGGTTTTGTACATATGCATGACATTACTATCGGTTCCAGGATGACAATAATCTCTGTCTAGATTATTACGGGCTGTACGCGTGAGTTAATGCAGAGGATGTTGTTAACCCTTCCTTGTCCGTTAATGCAGAAGGCTTCTGTTAAAAGCGAGGTCGTACAGCTACTCTCCTGCCAAAGGTGCTTGATAGCACGTGTTGGTGAAGAACTGACCAGTTCTAGAGCTAATATTCTATAAATGAGTAGCAGAAATATTTCATCATAACTGATTTGCAGCAAGACAAAATAATGTATCTTTCATAAAACCTGCCACCTGCTTTCACTGCTTTGAAAGCTGTACAAAGTAGCTATCTTGTGAATTCAAATATAAAGCAACGTCAAGAATGATTGATGACCTATTGTATATTACAACCATGAGCCAATGCAATTTGAGGATGTGCTAAGTAAAACTATGGCAAAGGCCTGTGCTATATCTTCGAAATTTTGAGTAAATGAAATTACATGTTTCTAGCCAAATATTTCTACCACGTCGGGCTTCTAACGGCTAACCGCTCTCTTTAAATCTTCATAAGCCTGTCTGATTTCATCAATAGCGGCCTCGTCTTCAAGAGTAGTGATGTCGCCGACCTTGTCGCCAGCAGCAATTGATTTTAAAAGCCGCCTCATTATTTTACCGCTGCGTGTCTTGGGTAACTTGCTAACAAAATACACCTCGTCTGGTAGTGCTATAGGTCCAAGTGTGGTTCGAATGTGGCCAATCACTTCCTCCCTTAGGCTGTCCGACTGCAAGAAACCTTCCTTGGGGACCAAGAATGCAATTATTGATTCTCCCTTGGTGTTGTCCGGCTTACTCGTTACTGCTGCTTCTGCAATCGACCTGTGCGAAACAAATGCACTCTCTAGTTCCATCGTGCCGAGGCGGTGGCCCGCCACTTTGAGCACATCGTCTGCCCTACCAAGGAGCCATATATAGCCCTCCTCGTCAACTAGTGCATAGTCGCCTGGATAATAGAATCCTGGGAACTTGCTCCAATACGTCTGCTTATATTTTTCTTCATCGCCCCAGAGAGTCATGAGCATCCCAGGCCAGGGTTTGCGTATTACAATATAGCCTTTTGTTCCATGGTCAACTGGTCTGCCACTTTCGTCAACCACCACTGCATCCACCCCTGGCACCGGAAAGGTCGCTGAGCCAGGCTTCATTGGAAGCGTTTCAATGCTAGTGCACATACTGAGCATTATGCCTCCAGTTTCTGTCTGCCACCATGTGTCAATTATTGGGCAGTTTTCTTTGCCAATTGTCTTAAAATACCACATCCATACCTCTGGATTAATTGGCTCACCCACTGTACCAAGCAGTCGAAGCGAGGAAAGATCAAATGAATTAGGTATTGCATCGCCATATTTCATGTACAGCCGAAGCGCAGTTGGTGTTGTATACAGTATAGTGGCGCCATGCTTTTCCACAATTTCCCAGTACCTGTCGGGCTTCGGAAAATCAGCTGCTCCCTCATACATTATTTCGGTTACACCGTGCATTAAGGGTGCATAGACAATATAGCTATGACCGGTAACCCAGCCGACATCTGCAGTGCAGAAAAGTATGTCTTGCTTAGTAAAGTCAAAAACCCATTTGGCAGTTGCATAAAGGTGAGTAAGGTAACCACCTGTTCCATGCATTACCCCCTTTGGCTTGCCCGTTGTCCCTGAAGTATAAAGGATATATAGTGGATGGGTACTTTCAAGTGGCTCTGGCGGACAGTAGGGCTTAGCACCCTCCATCATTTGATGCCACCAAAGATCTTTTGGCCCAACATTAACCTTGTTGCCTGCGTGCTTAAGTACAACTACATGCTGCACCGAGGGCAGGGATGGAAGTGACTCGTCTACTATTTTTTTTAGCTCGATAAGCCGTCCTTTTCTTATTCCGCCATCTGCAGTTATGATGAATTTGGAATTTGCATCCTTCGCTCTGTCGACAAGAGCCTGCACAGAAAAGCCAGAAAAAACTACTGAGTGAATAGCGCCAATTCTTGCACATGCAAGCATCGCAATGGGTAGCTCTGGCACCATAGGCATGTATATTGTTATGCGATCTCCTTTGCCGACACCACGACTCTTTAAGGCGTTTGCGAACATGTTTACTTGATGATACAATTGGAAATAGGAAAGCGTCCTTGTCTCTCCACTCTCACCTTCCCAAATTATTGCTGCCTTGTTTTTAATATCTGTGTTGATGTGTCTGTCTAAACAGTTTACAGAAGCATTAAGCTGTCCTCCAACAAACCACTTTGCAAATGGTGGATTCCAATCAAGTACATGACTCCATTCCTTAAACCATATCAACCTTCTGGCCTGAGTTGCCCAGAACTTGTCAGGCTCTGCTAACGCCTCCTTTGAAATTTTCTTAAGGTGTTTGCCGGGAGCGATGGTCACCTTAATCTTGTAACTGTTTTCGTACAGTTTCGAAGGATTCGACAAACAATGTGGAAAGCAAAAAACTTGTCTTTAAAGTATTTGTTTGTCTTTCTTCCTTTGAAACTGAATATATCTATTAGAATATTATTATGATAGACTCTATCGATATATTAAAAATAGAGAAAAATCCTTTCTATAATAGTTTGAAGTATAGAAGCAGAACAGAAATAGTAGCAATGATCCTAGAGGCCGCTAATGGCGGAGCGACAAAGACAAAAATCATGTATAAAGCCTTCTTGAGCTATGCACAGTTGAGGGAATACCTCTCTGTACTCATCGAAAACGGCCTGCTTGAATACATGGAAGGAACGCAGACGTATAAGACGACTGCAAAGGGGCTAAACTTCTTGAAAATGCATAGTGAAATAGGTGAACTTTTGCAGACAACGGTAAGAGAGCGTTAATACTGCCCCTCTAAATTTTTTAGAAGAAAAAAACCGGAGACGATCCGATCCTAAAAGTTATTTTGTTATTACTTGATTGAGCCAGGTTGTCTCAGAGCCTTCTACGTTATTAGTGGATGTGGCGGTATTCTTTTCCTCTGAGCTTGATGCACTTACTTGCACAACAGACACTACTTCTGATGGCTGGCTTGGTGGACGTTCAATTTGCGTTTCTTCCTCCTTAGCTGGCGCAATTTCAGGAGTGGTATTGGTTGTAGCTGTAATAACGTTTTCAAGTGTCTGAGCGGACAACTTTGCTCTTATATTGTTTATCTCAGCTCTTTCATTGGTAATGTGCTCTATTAGTTCGTCTGTGTGAACCTTGATCTGTTGGTATGTCTCTTCTTTCATTTCGTTGCTCCTAAACTGAAGTTTTGCATCAAACAGAACTGACTTAATATTCTTGACTTCTGCATCAAGTTCTGCTAGTCTTGAGTTCAGCTTGTCATTGACCTGATTTTCCATATCTTCGAGTTCGTGCATCTTCTTTTCGTATTTTAGATACACTATCTCTGCATCTTCTTTCATGGAATCATTCTCAGCAACGATATCCTGAAGTGCCTTTGCCCTCTTCAGGGTAAGTGACTTTTGTCTTAGCAGCCTCTGTGCATCGAGCCTCCATCTGGGTATAAAAAACACATAATCCCCTTGAATAACCAGCTGCTCGTACGGCAATTGCTTTAAGCCCTCGGAGCCACAGTCGACTCCCACTGCTTCTATCTCGCCATCGATTTCTGTTATTATACCGACTGCTTTCCCAATGTGACTACCATATATGTCCTTAACTTGCTTGGCTACAAATCCGAGCTTTTCTTCGCTCATATGAATCGGTGAACAACACCGTATAATGATAACAATGTCAAAACAGTTCGATAAACTGGTGTAATTAATCGTGTCAGCTAGTTCTCGTGTTATTTTGTGATTTTCAAGATAGTATATATGCGTCTTATGAGATTTGATTTTCGTCCCGTCTAAGCTTATCCGCCACTACTGTTTTCTATTAGAATGTTTTTCTTATCTGTACCATGAATTTTTATTAGCATTATATGTTCCTATCTACCTGTATGTTTGATAGCCACATCTTTTTGGATACTTTTAATGAAGAGGAAAAATCGATCCTACAGAACCACTTTTCTAATGTTGAGGGACAAGTATTCGCAATAACTACCCCAAAACAGGTGGATCGCGGTGCTCTGATGTCTCGATACTCGCGCACAGACAAGACCATGCGTAGGATATTCCTTGACGAGTTTGCGAATAATCCTCAAAGAGGAGAAGAATTTTATAGACGAGTCCTTCTTGATTATGGCGACGATTCAGTGGCCGAGCTAGGCGAGGCCCAGATAGCAATCGAGGGAATATCAAATATTGCTGCAAAAAAGATTCAGGACAGGAGAGTAGGCCTCTCGTATCTAGAAAAATCGTCTCGCTACGTAGCTTTTAATCAAAAGATTGATGGCTACTATCGATACATCCGAGAGGAGAAGATTATGTCCTCGCGTCACGCCGACAGATATGTTGAGGCTTGCGACCAATCATTTGGTATTTATAGCAAAAGCATTCAACCACTACAGTCTTTTCTGAAGGAAAGAGAGCCAATAGAGCGTTTTAGCTTCTTTGATTCAACGCTGCAAAAAGAGGCACCATTTGGAAACTTGATTGCAGATAAGGATATACAAGCCGCCGAGCGGGCCTATAACATGACTATAAAGGCCAAGGCACTTGATCTGTTGCGTGGTCTTTTGCCTGCATCAACCATGACCAACATGGGGATTACAGGCAACGGCAGGGCATTTGAATACTTGCTTACTCTTATGTATGGATCAAACCTTAAAGAGATCAACTCCATTGCAGTTCAATTATTTAATGAGCTAAATACGGTCATCCCTTCCTTCATCCGGCGAGCAAATGACCGGTATGGTCGGACATTGCAAGAATATTTAGCAAAAACCGAAAGTGCTGTTGCCGAACTTGCTAGAGCATTATACGCAATCCCTACTGAAGAACGACCAGAGCCTGTCAGGCTGATTGATTTCAAAGACAATTTTCAGGCAGAAGTAAATGTGGCATCTGCAATTCTATATGAGCAGGCGTTAGGCCATTCTCTTCATGGTATTACAAATTATGTTAAATCAATGCCTGACGAAGAGAGGAAGAAGATTATTCGTATATATACCAAATTTCGCACAAATCGCCGACATAGACCTGGCAGGGCATTTGAAATGGTGGACTATACATTCGAATTCTTCACCAACTTTGGAATATTCCGGGATCTTCATAGGCACAGAATACTTACCATTGAGAGGCAATTGCTATCGGCAAGACATGGTTATGATCTACCACCTGAGCTGGTTGATTTCGGACTCGACAAGGACTTTATGGATTGCATGTATTTGTCAAAGCAGGTCTACGAAGAAATGTCCAAGACCATGCCACACGAAGCACAGTATGTCGTCAACTTCGCCTATCGCTATCCGTATTTTGTTAAAATAAAT
The DNA here is from genome assembly GCA_030861405.1 of Thermoproteota archaeon. Lineage (GTDB taxonomy): Archaea > Thermoproteota > Nitrososphaeria > Nitrososphaerales > Nitrososphaeraceae > Nitrososphaera. The sequence goes on from JALZFS010000100.1 coordinate 20,891, forward strand.
CTTAGAGAAGCATGTCATATGATAGAATTACGTACTCTGCCTCACGGTCATCCTGACTACCGAAATATATGTCAAAAGCTGTATAGTGAAATCAAACAGGTACATCCTCAGCTTGCAGATGGGATTATGTTCGTTGATATGAATAGATATCAGCTTGAAAGACTGGATGCAGAAAAAAGAACCGAGAAAAAGAGACAACAAATCTAATAAGCTTGTTATTGGTTTATAATGCCATTGAATAACAATAAATGCCGTTCTTAGCCAACGCTTATATGGCACCATTTCCTACCATTAGATGGTTTAGAATGGTAGACAAGACTAATACACAAACGAGAGAAGAAAGTACAAGCGATGCGCTTGATACAATGAGGGACAATCTTATACGAACAGTAGACGAATTTGCAAAGGCTCAGCCACAGTATTCACAGTCAATCTCTAATCTTCAACTCGACTACATCCAGACAACCAAGAACATGATCCAAACTGCATTTTCCGCCCAGAAACAGTTCTCAAACATTTGGAATGTTCCATCAATGCCTTATGGAGATGTGTTCACAAGACAATCAAACGAGATTGCAAATAATGCAATCAGGTCAGTTGGCATCAACAACCAGCTAACAATCAATGCACTAGATGCAGTAAGAGAAAACCTAAAGATCTATAACAGGACCGTCGATACGCTAACTGACTTTTCCACCAACATCGCAAAGGCCTATACAACATTCTTTACACAACAGCAGCAACAGTTCACAAGGCAGTAAGGCCTTCAATCTTCTTTTTTGTCTTCTTGGGATAGTTAATAAATAAGTTAAATTCCATATTATCTCGTGTCTACTGCAGTAACCGAGTACATCTGTCAAGACTGTGGAACCCTTTTGCGACACAGCAACCCGACTACCCTTGAAAGCATGAAGGATGTTCACAATCAATTATGCATTGTTAAAAGGCAAAAGACGATGGCTGCTCAAGCAGCTGTACCTAAGCCTGCAGCACCTTCGACCGCTGGTGCAAAGGCAACACCTGCGACGGCTGGACCACCTCCTGCTATTCCAGCTCCAGTAGCAGCTGCTGCAGGAGCTCCTAGCGGCCCAACTACCATATCGCTTACTGGTACAGGAACAAACTATGGCACGGTGGAGGGGCCAATTGACCCAAAATTCAAAGAAAAAAGGCAGGCAGTTGGTAGTTATCAAGGGATCAAAGTGTGGGGGCCAAT
>JALZFS010000211.1 GCA_030861405.1 Thermoproteota archaeon
CCATGCATTAATGCCTCATATGGCGCTGATTCAAACATCATATACCGTCAACAGTAAGAATAGCAATATCTCACAGGAGCCACAAGAACAAAAAAAAGAGACCTTTGGCTTCAGCCCCATAATATATGTCAAAGATATCTACGAATCATTCGATTACGAGGACTACAACAATAATAACTGCAGTAGTAGCACGGCCAATTCTAATGATGCCGGTAAGCAACAACAACAACAACCATTCTTGAAGAGTTATGGGACAGCCCATCAGGTTTTGAATGGTATAGAGCTAAGAATCATTGAAAGGGAATTTGTAGCAATTGTAGGACCGTCCGGGTGTGGAAAAAGCACGCTGCTTAACATTCTTGCCGGACTTGATAGACCTGATTCAGGCAGCGTTCTTATCAGAGGAGATCTAGCCAGTAACAATTCGTCGTCAACTAAAATAATAATGGTATTTCAAGAAGGGGCATTATTTCCATGGCTGAATCTACCGGACAATGTTGAGTTTGGACTAAAGGCTGCAAAGGTGCCGAAAGATCTTCGTCATCAGATAGCTGATAGATATATAGAAATGGTAGGCTTAACAAAGTTCTCCGAATCTTTCGTATACCAGCTGTTGGGGGGAATGAAGCAAAGGGTGACAATAGCCTGTGCCCTTGTCATGGAGCCAGATATTCTATTGACGGATGAACCATTTGCTTCGCTAGACATCCAAACCCGTCACCTGCTCTATGATGAGCTGATTGGCATTCATAAGACAACCGGCAAGACGGTCTTATTTGTCACGCATAATATCAACGAGGCGATACTTCTTGGTGATAGAGTAATAATACTTCTATCTTCAGCTTTAAAAAATATCAAGGAGAATTTCGAATTGACATCACAAGGCCAAGGAACGCTGAAAGCCGAGAGCTGCGTGAAATCAAAGAACAAATCCTTGGAGAGTTTGAAGGCGACTTAGCCATTGCTAAAAGAAGGTAATAACGACAATAACATCAGCCGTACCGATGCTGCTGCCCGAGTAGTTGTAGGAAAAAGCAGCGATCGAAGGCGCGCTAGTAAGCGATATCGGTTGGATATTGCAGATGTAGCCAATACTGTACTTTTCCTGGCAGCATTTGTAGGTTTATGGCAGCTCGTTTCCGTTCTCGAGCTGTGGCCAAAGACACTACTTCCGTCTCCTGCATCAGTGGCAATCTCTATCGGTAAATTGATAGCAAATAACTCTCTTGCCATAGGAATTGCTACTACCTTGTGGCGACTTGTAGCTGGATTTGTGATATCTATAGGAGTCGGTGGCACAGTTGGTCTTGCAATGGTAAAATTTCAAGGCTTTGGTAAAACTATGAGCTCGTTTGCAGTAGGGCTTTTGACGTTTCCAAGTATTGCTTGGGTTCCCTTTTCTATACTTCTTATTGGCTTTAATGACTTTGGGATATTGTTCGTAGTTATAATGGCATCTGTATTTTCAGTGATGATATCTACTTACAGTTCTGTCAGAAATGTTCCCCCTATATATATCCGAGCATCGAGAAACATGGGTGCTCATGGCTTTGCACTTTTTAGACACGTAATGATTCCTGCAGCTACCCCTTCTCTTATAATTGGCATAAGACAAGCATGGTCATTTGCGTGGCATGCACTGATCGGTGCCGAAATGCTGATTACGACTCTGTATGGATTGGGACATATACTTAGCGTAGGAAGAGAATTCAATGACATGACACAGATTATCGCTGTCATGATTACAATATTTGGTATTGGCCTCATATTTGATAGGCTACTCTTCTTTCGGCTTGAAGAAAAGATAAGGTCAAGGTGGGGCTTAAATCAACATGCTGAATAAGAACAACAATGGGCTAGTACGTCAAAATTTTGATAACTAAAGCCTCTATATTTTGTTTGATTTGATCGTGAATAAAATTATTGCTACTACTATTTTATTCCGCTGTGCTAGTGTAAACTTGACTGCCTTGCTGAGCAGGTTTAAGACATACTGTGCACGTACCTCTTAAATAGCTTAGTGGGACTATGTGTCATTCTAAGAATGAAAATATCAACGTTACTGGGATCCGCCTACAATGTGAATTATTTTCTCTTAGCAAAGATGATCTTTGAAAGCGATTAATCTATATTAAAAAATTTTCTTGTTAACCTCATTGTAACAAAGGTCATGGCAATAGAAATGAAATACCAGATCGGTATGTTGACTCCTACAATTTTCAAATAGCCTACTATCTGGCACGTCCAATCTGTGCTAAGTATTACATTCCTTTGAATTAGAAAATAAAGGAAATCTCCAAGATCAACAATTATCGGTACTATCTGAAACGTTTGAAAAACAACCATTTGAAGGGTCTTGCCTCTACAGTTTAGATGAGCGATGATACACGATTACATTATGATAGTACAAAACATTACAAAAATACGGTATGGGTAAAGCATACCGCCGATTACAGGTCTACTAAAATCATTAATTGATCTCAGATAACTTTGCATGATTATTGCTTCAAAAGCTGCGTATGCTATTGCTGCAGATAGTACCTGTAACGGGACTATTATGTTCCTCTGTAGCTGTGTGATCACCCGAAGTGCTTTTGTTGTCACGTTCGTATGTGACATATGATATAATGTTCTGAACAAACCCTTAAACCAAACTGAACCCAGATTAGTTGAGGCCAAGCGTATTGTTCTTGCAATCTAAAATGTCTATTTATCATCGAATTATTTTGTTTCCTATTATTGCATGACTTGGACGAGTCAGTTTTCCTCCTGCTGCTTCTATGAGTCATCGACGGAATAGATCATCAATATATAATGATGGTCATCATGGTGACAGAAGTGCACCACTTGATGCCGCTTATAAGTAGTCATGTACCTTAGAAGTGAAACGTATCTTATTGTTGAAAGAGGCACTCATGGACAGGGTCACTATAATATTCAGAGGAGAATAGCAACATTTGCTTGCAGGCTTTTGGCGCCAAGCACCACCCGAACGTCCACCTATGTAGCCGTTCATCTTTTCAGTACTCCTTTAACTATTTTATCAAAATACTGTTGCAATCAAGGTTTGAAAATGATGTTTTGATTGCAAAATAATCAAAACTTAACCCTCTGGATATCTTTCAAATTTATGATGACAATATAATTTTTAAGGAATCGTAACTATACAAAGATACTCGAGTATGCAATTACGCTTTTGCAGTTTAGTGTATTTCTCTTATGCCTATGTAATAGGGTGAAACCTTTCATAAAGCAGCATACAGAATAGCTAATACTACTTTTTCGCGCAAGATTGCTGCAATAGGATATATTTTCAGGCTTCTGAAATTCTTCCAATGTGCAGAGAAGTAGATATCGTTCCTGCATGAACGTGAATTG
>JALZFS010000004.1 GCA_030861405.1 Thermoproteota archaeon
TAATTATGCTGAATGCAATTGGGAACATCGACATGCCTACTCCTTGCATCCCCCTTGCAATGACAAAGCTGTAAAGGTCTGTTGTGAGTCCGCCTACAGTTACTCCAACTGCATATATTCCCATGACTATGAGAAGTATTTTCCTTTTTCCATGGATCTCTGCCAAGCTACTTGTGACAGGCGTCATTACTGCTCCAACTATCAGATAAGTTGTAAGTATCCATGGTGAAATGCTGTATGAAAGGTTAAACTCACTTATGATATTTGGAAGAGATGGCACTAGCATAGTTTCTGTATACATTACCAGTGTAGCTATCGAGCTCAGAATAGCAAGGGTCTTCCAAGCAGAACTTGGTATCTTGTCTGTTTTCTTGATAGTAGATGATGGATTTTCGGTTGAGCCGGTTGGATCAAGTGGCTTCTTATTTCTTCTTATTTCTTCCAATTTTCTCTCCCTTCTATATAAAAAATTCGTACCTCCGGGCTGTCTTTATTTTCCGTGATGGAGAAGCTGCTGATGCTTTCTGACTTGAATTGTACTGGTTCTTTCTGATGTTTCTTCGATTTGATCGGGTGATTTTAGGTAAATATGTACAATATTTTCGCCAATTCTGCGAAGAGTCTTTTTAGTTATTTCAATTTCCTCGTCTGATAATCCCCTGTAAGAAGACTTTTCAAGATCTAAAGCACATTTTATTATCAGTTCCCATTTTGCTTCTGATTTATCCGTTAGAAATATCAGGTTGTTCCTGCGATCATTACGATCAGCTCTTCTTACCACAATCCCTTGTTCTTCGAGTTTGTCTATTATAGGAACAATTGACGGAGCTTCAATTCCGATTCTATTTGCAATCTCTTTTTGAGTCATTCCATCTTTCACAAGCGCCAGCACTCCAATTACTCTGGACTGGGCGACGGTAATATCCGCCTTTTTTCGCAATTCTTGATCAAATGCACTTTCAAATGCTTTGGCAGTGCTTCTGACTATGAACCTTATATCGTTTTGATAATCGTACTTATACATAATTAGGACCCTAATCATTAGGTATTGAAGCGTCATATAAAGGTGCTCATTAAAGGTTGTAAGCCTAGAGATATCTCAATAAGAAAGAGAATTAAATAAGATATCTAAGCCATCGAGAGCTTTTCTTAAAAGGAAATGAATCCTAATCCCTATGTGCCTATGTAATTCACATGCTTTAACTGAAGTTTGAGCGCTCGTCATCTTAGCCTCTACTAAATCGAGAGAGCTAATGGAATAACAAATTCATTCCAGCACTCGTGCTGGACAACAGATTTACCAAAGGATTCCTTAGCGAAATATAGTAGGTCGATCTGTGACAAGAGAAGATGCCACGGAGAATTGTAGCACACAATCTAAAAAACCTGTCAACTTGATGTCCTCAGATCGGAGATTTGAACGATTATGCTAGGCCATGTTCAAACGTTTTCTATGAGTGCATGAGTGACACAATGCACTAGCTAAATCTCCTGCATGAGGATTCTCTTATTTGTCACTGCATTGTAGCAAGATGCCGCCTCTTCGAAAGTCCTTTCAAGTACTGCAGCCTCGACATCGGTGTCTTGAATGCCGAGATAAGTTGTAATGCCTATTTAGAAGAAAGAAGCAAGAAAATGATCTTTCCTATGGTTCTGTCAACTCTTCTGCTTTTATAGCCGCCAAGATCCTTGAATTGACTTCGTCCATATCGATGCTAGCTCGTAAGAATTTGTTCAGATCACTTGGCGCAATTATTCCCACAGGTTTTCCTGTTTGTTCGTTTATTACAAGCAGATGCCTAACTTTATTGCTTAGCATTAGATCCGCGGCAGTTTGAACTGTTGCCTCTTGTTCTACGGTTGCAATTGGTGAAGACATTATTTCTTGTATGCCTACTTCTTTACTGCTTTTTCCTGCTGCGCATACACGGTTAACGAGGTCCTTTTCTGTAACTATTCCTATTGGCTCATCCTCACTCTTCTGGCTCCTATCCACCACTAGTACAGAACTAATTCGTTTGTCATTCATCTTTTTAGCTGCTACCTGAGCGTTTTCCGTTATATCTATTGTTTCCAAATGCTTGGACATAATTTCCTTGACTGCATTTAGCATGAACCTGTTTGTGATCAACTCCATAATAAAAATATTCAAAAATAAAAAAGTTCTTAAGGAATATACATTGTTCATACGAATCTCATTGAGTACAAGTTAAACGTAGAATTGTACTGGCTTTCTCCAATCACTGCTATAGTAGCGTCTGTCTGCTCTTCTCCAATAGAGATGGATTTCCACCAGTATATGCTGTCCGGAATCTCAATGCTATCAAGCGATCTGACTGTCTAACCCTGTGGATTCGATCAAATTAGTAATAATGCAAAGCACAAATTCAGAGTTTTGTTATAAATATATTATAGATTTTACTGATTGCCTGATACATTTCTGAAGGTAAGAGGCCGTAGGTTGCAGCGCATGCAACTTTACTCCTTGTTCCCAAAAGAGGTTCAATTTTTGTTTCATGCTATCGGAAGGATCGCTTTCATATTTAAGGCAACCATCAGACAGTAAAAGAAGCATTTGACTATTTTGGATAAATAGTACAAAAGTATTTGTAAAATTCCTAGGTTTATGAAAAATAGTTATTCTTTTATAGTTGCATAAAGAATACTAATAGGTGTATAATAACTATATGGGTAGGATTGGACATTCAGCAGGAAGGAGTCTCAAAGATGATTAATAATCTTGAGGGCAATGATGTTGGCGTTCCCAACGTAGGTGCCCTGCTTGCATCTCCTGTCGGAGAAATTATGAGAACCGACGTTGCTATCCTTGAATCGGACAAGACTACAGATGATGCCATACAGGCAATGCAAGAAAAAAACGCGCGTAATGTCCTTGTTTCTGTTAAAGGGGAGGTTGTAGGAATTGTCAGCAAGACTGACATTTTATTCAAGGTAACATCCCAGGGAAGGAATCCCTCAAAGGTAAGACTGCGCGAAATTATGACAAGCCCGGTATTGGCAATCAACCCGCATACAACCATCAAAGAAGCACTTTCTTTAATGGACAAGAAGAAGGTCAGACAGCTTATGGTTCATGCATATGCAGCTGTCCTAGGTATGATCAATCGAGAGGACATATCTGAGCGGGTCGAACAAATTTCACTCTCCTTAGAGGATGCGGCATTATCTGGGACACCAGCTTGTATCATTGATACAAAGACTATAACCTATACAAAGGATACAAGCAAAGCGAAATTTCAATGCCCCTACTGTGGGTCTCCCTTCGACAGCTCAGAAGCATTATCTAAGCATATTGACAGGCTACATGAAGAAACAGGAATATTAGAGGGAGATTATCGAAAGATTGTAGGCTGATAGTCTGTACATTTTCAAGCTACCTTTCATTGATCTATCAAAGAGTATTGCCCATGCCGGTCGATAGTCAGTAATGTCATCTCCAGCCCTGTATGGGTTGTGCATAAGACTACAAGTTATCATAGATCCTGATTTCTGGGCTCATGTAATTTTTACTTTTTTACTCTCCTACGTATTGGTATTGTTGGTAATACAGCTGTCTGCTCTATGGTAGACATAGGAAGGGATGCGCTACTCGGCAAGCGGAGACTTTTACTTTTGATGCAAAGGATGGAAAGTACAGCTTCTCCTTCAATTTTGTTGATGGATCAATAGAATCTATATTTCTGTCATTGTACTATTCAGCTACTTAATTTCCTAACCTGGTATCAGATTCAGAATATAATAAAACTTTAACAGATATACCAGAAGTCGACAATTAGGCCGTTGGATTTCATTCTGCTTATCCGACTGTCACTACAGTTCGATTAACCTATTCAGATGGCGAAGATGGAAAAGATGGTAAAGATGGTATTGCTATAGGAAATAGCCTAGGCTCTGCTGTTGCAAATGGTGGCAATGGTGGCAATGGTGGCAATGGTGGCACCGCCTTAGCCTTCGATGGTAATGCCAATGCCAGGGGTGGCAATGCCAATGGTGGAAACGGCGGTGTATCCATAGGAAGTCCGATACTCTGGAAAAGGTAAATAATATTGACACGTGCAGGTTGGTTTCGCGATTCCACTAGGGAGCCTGTCGCTATGTTATGCAGTATACAGAACGGGCTTGGATCAACTACAGCTTGATGATGCTTCGGCCGGTTGATAATTATATCAAATGTCTTTTTTATTACAAGGAAAAATAAAGGTTAGCAGTAGTTAAAGTACGGATGTTACCACCAAAATAGTACCTCTACTCATTGAGTCACAAAATGATCATGCTTGACTGATTTTGATCTAGCTAAATTTTTAAAATTGGGCTTGTAATGATGTGCGGTATTGCGGTCACATTGTCTAAATGCCTAAAAAGCGACAGTGTTTAACCAGATTATCATGATCTGCTAGGTGGATAGCAAGAAATACACCGACTTTATTTTGTAGTCTGTTTTCTTAGATGGATTCGAATTCTGCCAACAGCTTTAAGGCTCCTGGGATTCGAACGAGATTCTATGTTGGCCAATGGGCTAGGACAGTATACTATTGGAAAATATTGATTCTCTGCTAGTTTGAGTATGTACAGGAAAGCTAAAAGGTTTTGTGAAGTAGCATCACATGGAAACTCATTAAACAGCCAGAATTTGATATAACGTAGTTCATGATATATTTTGCCGCGATTTTAACTGGAATTCATTTGAATTCATTATGAAAGTATTCTTAAACATCGCTTCTTCTGTAATATGGCCCCAATAGTGACTATCACAAAATTTTCGAAAGGATCAGAATTGTTTGTTGCCTGTGTAGGCTTCTAATTGTCGACCCAAAAGATCATACGGTGGTATATTCTTTACATGAGATGCCTGCAAGTCCCACACAAAATACTATTGTCTTTGTAACCT
>JALZFS010000041.1 GCA_030861405.1 Thermoproteota archaeon
TCTATCTTTTGCGAATAAAGCCTCAAGCCCTTCTTTGATATTGTCAAGCTTAAACTTTTTCCATACTTTAACTTTTAATTGCTTAGCTGATGAATTTACAAGCTCTTGCAATTCCTTTCTTGTACCACCAGTACAGCCAATGAGTCTTATTTGCCTAGAATACAATGATTGAACATTTAGTTTAACGTCCGGACCAGTTAGACCCCCAAACGTTATCCATCTTCCATTGGTGCCAACAGACTCAAAACTACTCTGCCAAGTGTCTACACCCAGTGAGTTTACTACAACGTCTGCCATCTTTCCGTTAGTAATCTCTTTTACTTTTTCTGCTACTCTGTCATAATCACTTATAATATAGTCTGCTCCAAAGTCACTTTTTATCCAGTCATCTTTGGACACTGCCATTACCTTAGCTCCCATTTTCTTACCTAGTTGTACAGCCATCATTCCTGTATTACCTGATGCGCCAAATACAAGTAGATACTCATTTACTTTCAGCGAAGATTCATTTAATGCATGATACGGTGTTAAACAAGTTACAGGTAAACTTGCAGCCAAGTCCCACTCCATGTCGTCTGGTATTTTGAACACATTCCTCTCAGGCACTGCAATATATTCTGCAAAACCACCGTTTGTAATTGTACCAATTAATCCACCATTTCTGCAGATCATATCCAGGCCGCTTAGACACATATCACAGGTTCCATCAAAGACCTTGTTATGCACTATTATTCTGTCTCCTTGCTTGAAGTTCTTGATATTTACATGGCTTCCGACCTGTTCTATTACCCCGCTTGACTCAGCTCCTGGTATGTGGGGTAGAGGATCTATTTTTGGCAATCCGCCTGAAACTACAAAGTGATCTATTGGATTTATGCCGGCTAACTTAACTCTTATGAGTACGTCATGGTCACCTATTTTTGGTTGTTGTGCATTATCTATAACTTTTAAATTCTCTAAACCCGGTTTTTCGAAAACTGCAGCCTTCATGGTCGAAAGTATACCAATGAATTATTTTATTTATCACTTTTTGTCTTGCTGAGTTATTATGATAACAGTATCCATTGCTCTATATGCAGGTCAAATCAGTGTAGGATTGACATCGAACTCGCACAGTAGCAATCTATAACCGTTGCAGCAGCCCAAAATATGCCATCAGCCTTATCATTTTTATTTAGATCTGATTGCTTTGTGTCACAGCGTCCAAGTTTTTCTTGCTAAGTCCTCAGTACGACTTCATAGGAAATTGCTTCAAGCCTGCTTAATACGATAGTTTAAACTCTAATAGAGTACAGTCTACAATATGTCTATGTATATCTATAATGGTGAGAAAGCTAAATGCTAGTAAAGGTAAATGGCATTAGTGGAAATAGTGTTAGAGTTACTAAGCTAGACATAGATGACTTCGGTTCAATTATGCCAATGGAGGACTTGGAGCTTAAATTGCCACAAGATGATGATTCCGTTCGTCAGATACTAATGCATTCAGCATATGCCATCATTTTTACTGACGATGATAGCGAAGATACTGGCAGTAAAATAATCTTGGCTAGAAGTATGACAACAGAGGAATTAAATGAAGAAAAGGAAAGAACAGTACGGGCTGTCCAGGGAAAGACAGAAGGGTCTACGTAGTGGTAAGGATGCTGAATGTTACTGGCTGGCACCAATAATTTTACCCGAGGTACCAAGGCATTGTCTTGAAGTCTCTTGAGAATAGCAGGAAAATTAGAAAGGCTACAGAAATTAATTAGAAAAATGTCTCCCTGTTTTTTCTAATCCAGCTATAGTCTTCACTTCCGATATCCAATCACATTTGTTGCCAAGCTCCTGGTTGAATTTTCTACAGCATCCTTGTTTATTGCACCTAACGTGCAAAAGGCTTTGTTCTCTGTTGTAAAGTATATTCTTGCGTGTAAAACCAAATTCATCTGCTGGAGCGCTTGAGCCTTGCTTTAGCTGTTCTTCAGTTGCACTCCTTACTTCATGAACGTTAAGGTATGTATGCATATTTAATGGCAGAAGAGAATGCTTCATCTTAACCTTTTCTTAATTTACTCTAATCGGTGTACAAATTAATTTCTTATCGTTCCTTGTGTCATCATCACTTTCAATCAGGGAAACATGCTGTTTCATTTCATCGACTCTTTATCCCGTTGGGAGATGTTTTAATAATATGCTGAGCACAGCAGGCGGTATGATAAATTTACTTTCAAAAGGAGCCTTTGCCATTACAGGAGCGGTTTAGCGATATTTGAAAAGTTCTAGTCATGATAATAGTAATTACTGCCACCGCTATGGGATATGCAGCCGATACCGTAGCGATACTTGGAAGCTAGAGGAAGGCCTTGTATATATTGTCAACTTGTATTGCTGGCCCTAGTGAGCTGCAACATGCATGCTAAACTCTTCGTCTGTTCTAAATCCTGCATCGCATAGTACGCATCTTTGCACTATTGGTTCGTCTTTTGCTACCTTTGGCGCTGTAGTATATTTGGGGGTAGTATATCTTGGCTCTATCCTTACGAATTCCTTCCATTGAGTGCCAGCATATTTGTTCTCTTGGCCTTTGACGTAATACATCGATGGGTCTGGTATTATTGTATCTCTTTCATAGTTTGCCTTGACTGCTTCTTCAGTAATGCTCAACCAAAGTACGTTGCCATCCCAACCCTGTACCTTGTCTATCGGTATAAAGTATCTGTGGACGTTTACGAACCCTCTCTTCACTACAATAAAATCTCTATTTACTGCCTCAACATCACCGATATCCTTGTCATCAGTTGTATGAACAGATTCGTCGACGATGTCTGTCCAGCCAGACACCTCTCCAAGCCTGATTGTAGGATTTGTTACTTCGTTGACCATGAATAAGGGAGAACACCATTATATTTAGTCATTATAACTTATTGACATCTCACTCCATTTACACTGCTAGTTAGTAACAATTTTTGATAGCCAGATGTTTGTTGACCCTTCTTTTAAATGAATATAATAAGCATGAAGCTCCATGCCTACAGCTATATATACCGATACTTTTCCGGGATATACTGAATACTAATTCAAAACAGCACGGGACACCAAGCGAGCATATGATACAAAACGACAAAACTAATAGCAATCTATAAGTAACATCAAAGAAAGAAATAAT
>JALZFS010000047.1 GCA_030861405.1 Thermoproteota archaeon
AACTGTTGTTGTAGTAGTACCGCTGCCTGTGTTTGTGGCAGCAGAGCACTATTTGGATCAGCTTTTCCAACAGACGCATATGTAGTTGTATTCTCTGAAGAACAAGGAAATTGCATACCTGTGTTTGCTTTATTTGCGCTTCTCCCTCCGGCGTCTGCCGTTACTGATGCTTCACTAGGCGCAGCTTTGGCAGTAGTTTCATTGTTTTCTGTGGTAGGAGGCGTTGTGGATAATTGGCCGAATACTAAATTAACAGTTGTTCCACTTATTGATATGACTTACTAATAATAATAAGAAAGCATATAAAGTAGCAGTAGCATATACGAGTCTTTCGTAGGTCCGGGAGTAATGGCTATTCTCTTGCTCTTGCGATTGTTGTCATGATATTATCAGTTTCATAATTGTATTGCTTCATAGAAGCAATGATGTTCATCCAAGATTTAATCTTTCATTCATCCCATGAGAGTGGTTTAGGATGCTAAAACCCTAATTATTTTAGTTGATTATCATGAAAATACTACACATTACAACCAAATCAGCTTCATGATATATGTGAATTGTGAATAGCGTGAAGAGAATGTTTCCAGTTGTGATGGATAAAGGACAGCCACATAAATTTCATCAGGACATTGTTCTTCATTCATTAATATGCCTTAATAGTGGTCATAGATACACAAACTCAGGTGTAGCTAATTTTTGCGGTTACTCTGATTCTTCTCTCGGTTCTGCTTCCTCTTCTTCTTTCTCTTGTTCGCTATGTCGCTTGCCTAAGCCCTCTTCAAGCTTTTGCACCTTCCTTGCGAAGACTAGATATGCGGTGTGTCCGATCATCCTCATAGAGGGTCTGGTCATTCCCTCTCTTGCTTCAATGTAACGGCTCATCAGTTCCACACATTCAATATCTGCATATCCACTCTTCTTCAATTCGGTTGTTGTCTTTTCTGCCTGATTCATGGTGGGACAGATGGCTACGAATGCTCCGCTCCCTTTTAGGGCGCAGTATACCTGTTCCACTACTGTCCAGGGATCGCCAAGATCGACGGTGACAACGTCGGCGTCACGGATATCGATGCCATGATGGGGATCATGCTCGTGAATCGTTACATACTTAAGCATTCCAGACTTTTCAAGGTTCTTCTTTGCTATTGTCATGAACTCAGAATTGATATCAAAACTGTAAACATGACCGTCCGGCTTGACGATACTTGCCATGAAAGTGCTAAGCGCACCACTGCCAGTTCCAACTTCAACGACCTTGGACCCATTTTTAAGTCCAGTACGAGCTGCAATGAACCCAAAATCCTTTGGATAAACTATCTGTGTTTTGCGCTCCGATTTCATAATGAAGTCATGTACGGTAGGCTCCATTAGAAAGATGAGTTTTCCTTCGGTTGTCCTAATTGCTGAGCCATACTCCATCCCTATTGTGGAAGATACGTCAATTATCCCAAGATGAGTATGAAGCTTTTTATCGTACGAAACTTTGGTGAGCCACTTTTTGCGCGCCATATAAAATAGCAGCACATAAGATCCTTCTTCGATCCTCGTCAAGACATGCCGATAGTTACGGAATTGGAATAAAAATCAACCTAAATAATACAAATCGCGTATAAGAGATAGGATCACGAGCAAATCACTATTAGGCGCACTTTAGATGATTTCAGAGGCATTCGATATTGTGCACTCTAGATGAGCCTCAAAATATTTATTCTTTAGAGCATGAAGATGTATGCGTATCATTATTAATATGCAATAATAGGAGAAACGCATAACTGTAGCACTATCACAAAGCAATACTATAAGATATTATTTTGCGATACTGTACTGCAATATCCGAACAGTAGACCATCTTACATTCGATCGAGTGCAGATATTCCAAGCACCTCTAGTGTATTTTTCAACGTAATACCAAAGGCTTTAACAAGGGCAAGGCGAGCCATTCTAACATCAGCATCCTTCTCTCTTAGCACAGGCACCTTTTCGTAAAAGATATTGAATATTGTTGCAAGGTCATATGCATAGCGTGCAACGGACTTTGGGGACAGTGACCTAGCCGCTTCCTCTACTACAAGGTCAAGCTTACCTATCATTTTTATCAAATCAATCTCTGACTCACGTGTCAGACGATCAAAGGCAAAGTTGGTTCTCTCAGAAGGAACATCTTGTTGTGACTTTTCTAATATGCGCTGCGAGCGAGCATAAGCGTATTGCAAATAAGGACCAGTATCCCCTTCAAGGCTCAATGACTCTTTCATGTCAAAAGTAATTATCTTGTCAAGGTCCTGCTTTATCATATTATAGCGGATGGCTGATATTGCAACCTCTTCAGATATAGCATGTAGCTGTTCCTCTGAAAAGTCATGGTTTCTTGTCTTCACTTCTTCATATGCCTTGGCGTGCAAGGCCTCAAGTACGTAGTCGGCATTGACATAAACTCCCTTTCTGCCTGACATGTGCATAAAATGCTTGTCGCCAATGTTGATTCCAAACGTCTTGGCAGTATCGGAGCTGAGAGTTACAGCCTCATAGCTAAGGTGGAAGTATTTATGCCCGCCGACTCCGATATTTGAGAGGACGTAGGAGATTATTCTCTGTAGTCTTGACTGTCTGGAATCAATGATCGTTATTGCTGAATCACCACCGTTAAATTTTCCATTGACATACTTACTGCCAACAGCAAGTGTCGTAGCATATAGTGTAGATCTGTCCCACTGCTTTACGTATTCTTTATACGAGAATGGATCCTCAACAAGGCCCAACTTCCATGCAGCGTATGGAATGTCTTTTGCAATGTAGGTTACAGTACCATCACTCCGTATCAAGACCTTGTCTTCTTCTTCTTCCTTGCCTGACTCTATCACCCA
This sequence comes from Thermoproteota archaeon, assembly GCA_030861405.1. GTDB lineage: Archaea > Thermoproteota > Nitrososphaeria > Nitrososphaerales > Nitrososphaeraceae > Nitrososphaera. The sequence continues at coordinate 2,865 of JALZFS010000047.1, forward strand.
ACATCCTTTGTTCTTCCCCTCTGTCTCATACCTGACAATGCCGTTGCTTTTTAATAGCTCAAAGGCCTTGTTCCATAGCTTTGAAACTACTATGTGCGATTCAAAATTTAACAAATCGTAGCGTGCCCTCACCCGCCAGCAGGTCTTCAATTGCTCCTTTAGGACACGTAGTGTGATGTCCATAGCAAACTTAGCAATTTCAGACTGACCTTCTTCTATCTCCTTGAGCACAAGACTGCGCTTCTGCTCAAGCTGCGGATCTTTCTCGTACAACTCGTTTATCTTAACGTATACTTCATCACCGCAGTAATGATCAAATTTTATATTCTTAGATGGAGATTCCACCGGAAAGCCGGCAAACTTGAACCCAACGATGAGATCTGCTATTTGTACACCAGAGTCGTCTATATAGTTGAGAACTGTCGTCTTATGTTTTGTTGCTTTCATTATGCGGTATAGTGTATCACCAATTATTACATTGCGAAGATGCCCTACATGGAGTGCTTTATTTGGGTTAACGCTGGTGTGCTCGAGGATAATGTGTTTATCCTGTCCGTAGTTTGGGTATCCATATTGCTCAGGATTAGCTAGTACATTCGATAGCAGTGTCTGCGACCATTTTGCATAGTTCACTTTGAAGTTAATGTGACCGCCAGCAGAGTCTGATGATTGAATGTAGCTGCCTTGTATGAGCTGTCGGAGTAATTCGGCAAGATCCAATGCAATATTCTGCGGGGATTTTTTCACATGTCTGCTCAGCAGAAACGCTACGTTACATGAAAGATCCCCAAATCCTTTCTGAGGAGGCTCTGAAACATTGAATTCGATTAAGGGATAGCCCAAAGACTCAAGTGCAGAAGAAACAAGTTTGCGTGTCTGATCAATCAAAACCCGAAGAGTCATCTTTTTACTCCCAGATAATTGAAGGCTACAAAATCTATCGCTTCTACAAGCCCTATACCTTCTCGTCCGTTTACTACATGATCAGCCTGGGCCTTAACATTTTCGTGTGCGTGACCAAGAGCAATGCTATATCCGCAAATGTTATACATGGGTACATCGGTCTCGCTATCTCCAATTGCGACAACCTCTTTTGGGTCAGTCTTGAGAATATTAAGTGCCGCTTTAAGACCATATGCCTTGTTGATGCCGCTTTCGTTTATGTGAAAGGCGTACTTGCTATCAGATAGATAAAGTGACAGCTTGCACTCATCCAGAATCTTCTGACCCTCCCTCAAATCGAAAGTGCGCAGCAACACTACCTCAGTCATTCGAGGAAAGGTTGGCTTCACCTCCACCCCCTCGATGTTTTTCTTGAGTGCCTGGTAGCCCTCTATGCATTTTTCCTTGCTCGCAAGTAGCTTGTGTTCCTGCGGCCCGATTGTGATTGCTCCGCCGTTTTCACCAATTGCAATCCTGGCGGTGCCACCAAAGACAGCAAGAACATAGGCTTCGATAGATGACCTGCCCGTTACGTAAATGACATTGTAGCCCATTTTTTGTAAATAACGCAGTTTACCAAGAGCCGCAAGGTTCACCATTCCGCCGCCATTGTCGGTAAGAGTGCCATCGATATCAACTGCAAAGGCCTTAATTGCTGCTACCAAGAGTGAAAATAAAGCACAATCCATATGCTATAAAAGTGTAATTAGCAAAAACTGGACCTATACCATGACCTCTATTTTTTGCCAATTCTTATTTAAGGTAGTAATCCTCTTGGATTTGCGAACGGCGATTGAAGCAAATAGGCCAACAATAATTGCAGAGCCCATTACAACTGATCCCAAATCGACCAACATCATTTCAGGCAGACCTCCAAGCAACCGTTTTTTCGCTGCTCCTGCCAATCCTCTTGCCCATTTTCCAGGCGACTTCCATCGCACCAAAGGTCGGAATAAAACCTAGCGCTATAAGTGCTAACGAAGTGATCAAGTCAATCATCATGATTTCAATAGATCTTATCACCGTCTTTAATTCTACTTGATGACGGTTATTATCTATAATATGCCTGATCAAATTATCATCAACTAGGCTGAATTGTCAAAAGCGCTGCTGATAGACAGATGGACACACATACTGCAATTTATCTCGGCATTCAAGGCAGGCACAAAAAAATTACGATTCTGTATTAGACATCTTTTACTTATTTCTGACAGATCTGAACCTAAAGAGAGTGTTATATGCTGAACCTCGATGTGCTGATAGACGTTCTTTGCCCAATTAGACGTATAATCCACAGAGTTGCATAGCCTTGGTAAGCAACTTTGAGGGGATCAGCGAAAGAGATGCTGGACTATGGTATTGCAGCTGTGCTGAATAATCTTGAAGTGTTAGTCTTGCTCATCCTTTAACCCAAACCGTGAGGCTATCTCGCTATCTATCTTATCCTTCTCCTTAGCGTAGTCGTCATACCTAGTTTGCCATAAAGATATGGAGTAATATTGCCTAATTCCTGTGAAGAGCCAGATGCCAGAAATCGTGATGACTGCTCCGAGGAAGAGGCAGAGAATCAATCCAAATTCACTTTGCATTCCTAGCACATCAAAGAATGAAGGATGAAGCAGAACATAAACTGATAGTGCTATAGCGAGAGGGGCAATCACTATAGCAGAAATAGACATCCCTAGCAAAATTCTCCTTATCTGCTGCATATGCTCGATGAAACTATCGAACAAACCTAGCATATCTTGGCGGACGAATTGAGGCGTCAGGTTATTGTCATCTTCATCTTCAGTCATTTACATTATTCTTCTCTTTATGCATCATTTTATCTTTATTTTTATACTGTAATTATCTTGGCTCACGGCATAACGACCCATTCAAGCCTCAGAGCCTTATAACCCATTCATGGACCCCATACTCTCTTTTCCGGATGTGTCACATCATTTGTAATAATGCTAAATTTATGATATTAGAGTGTCTTTTGGATGTAAGTCACAGCACTTACCTCCTACACAATTATCATAACATAGGACTAGTGCTAGCCGCAATTAGGCTGGTTTGCGGAGCTAGCATCGCAGCTGGTTCCTCTATGTTATGCGGTTCTGGAGGTTGAATTACAGAGGGTTTTCCTCTATTAGGACCTCTTAAACGTCTATCAGTTAGCGACTTCTGTTTTTTGATACTTATTTTAATCTTAAATCCATACTGGCCTCGGTTGCTCCATTTATCTACTTCAATAATGTTCCCGGATCCAACCAACCTATCGCCTTCCAGCGTCACCACGGTAAAGTCAGTTCTATCATCTATCTTTAATGTCGATATTTTTTCATAAAAGTGCTGCCAGTCAAGCGGATTTGTTATCAGTGCCTGCACCGTCAGGACATCTCCTACAGCAACTTCTTTGATGTAGCTTGGCAGAATTTCCATGTTACAAAGCTTTGCATACATATATAACTATTAAGTCGGCTTACGATAAATAACTTTTTGGAAGAAATCTCCTGGGGATAGGTCAGGAAGTGAGTTATATGGCCGTATCTTGATAGATTGTATACGAAAGCAAGCAATATCATATAATATTTCTATTACTTATTGTGGACTGACCGAACCTCTTTCACCAGCTTGTCAGCAATTGTCATGTCCTCAAGCCTGAACAGCATACTGTCAGAGGTGCTGCCAATTTCCATCAGAATATAGGGTTTATGCTTATCTATTATTGCGCCAACTACCCCACACATCACAACAGTTTCTGATGGCAGGTCCTCTCCCTTAACCCATTCAATTTTGGACACTTTGGCGATAGGGATTATAGCAT
>JALZFS010000107.1 GCA_030861405.1 Thermoproteota archaeon
TCAATCATGGCATCTGACAGGCCAAGCTTATCTCTCTGCCGGCCAAGTTCGCTAAAAGCTCGCATAAGATTCCTGTCAGTTGATGTATGTGCTTGACTTCTAAAGTCCCACGTCCTCAGCCTTTGCATCGTTGAATGCATTGAGGGGTCTATGTTTTGACCGCTGGAATCTTTATTAGTCTTTCCAATAACTGTATTAAGCCCCATATCATGCTGCGCTAGGGATGTGGGTGGGCCTGTTCTTGCCCTATCATTATTTTCAGACCCAAAGTTCCGCCATTCTGCGCGATCCTCAGAAGCCTTTTCTGAGAGTACTAGGCCACAATCGCTACATACCTGCTCGCCAGATTCTGGGTCTGCAATCGGGCGACCATTGTTACATGCTGAACATACCATTGAAACGGGCATATACTATGAGCTCAATAATCCTCGGACCGAAAGATTAATCATTGTACTGTGCTTACATACTATATAAATGGAGGCTAGTGATTTTTTCAGCCAAGTGCTGCAGAGTTTCAATAACCTTTACCTCTGAAGCAACTGCCACATCTCTGGCCCCGAACCAAGCGAGAGATGAGTAGAGGCGCGTTATTCTCAATTGTACATAAGATATATGGTCGATCCATCAGGTATTAGCAGTTTGTTACTGTAAATAGCAAATCTAAAATGATGATGTTGATTTATCATATGCTCAGTGCAATAGATGCATATATATTTATTTTATCAAGCAAAATCGTCACTTTGCTGTACCAGAACGCTATTCTTCGCATCTTTATTTTAAAGTTTCAAGTGCTACCACAATATCTGTTCGCATTCACATCTTCCGCCAAACTTAGTCGTCCTGCCACATCTCGGACAGGTGGATGGCGGCTCGGGGTTTTCTTCATCATCAAACATGTCTTATCAGCCTATTTTCAGGAGCTCTTGAGGCGAGTAGTCCGTCCAGCTGCCTAGAGCTTTCAAGGAATTTGACGCCATTGTTTGTAGTCCGGTACTTGTCTCCCTCGATATTATGTGCCATGAGGTCTTTTTGAATCAACATTGCAAGATATTCTTTTAATTGTGCATATGAAAGAAATGCCTTATACATTATCTTGGTCTTGGTAGCACCGTCGATTGCTGCCTCCAAAATATCAGAAGCAACTTCTGTCCTACTCCTATAATTCATCGCTATCAATATAGGATAGTCAATGCGTCTATATATGCAAGCCCGATAAAGTGTTGTACAACAGTGTATGGAAAATTCGTAGAGGGTAATAGCGTTCACATGTCATACTGCAATAGCCAAATCGGTAACGATGGATTAGTCCGCAATATCTTTCTGCTAATTAGTACAAAGAATTAGAAATGCAGAGCATATATTTTTACCAGGCATTAATATACACATTGAACTGGGAATAGCTCATACTTTAACCCTTTAACATCATTTTAGGATATGGTTATTATATAGAATACTGTCACATACCTCCTTATACTACCAGTATATTTGCCATGGATTTTCCTGCAGGCAGAGGGGCTATTATCAGCCAGTTCCGTGTTTGGCCTTTCCCCTCTGCCTAATAATGACCTTCGGTGAACGGAACAGAAACCCGGGCCATCATTTTGCAGGCATATAAAATATAACCAAATTTTTATTTAAACTATGTCCAAAATCTAGTGCTACGAAAATATGTATGGTCAAATTAAGATGGCCTAATTTCAAGCAATAAATCCACATTCTGGAGCGATAACACTTAATGGCCCAACGGGCCCGCTTTATTATCAATTCCTCATAAGTTCACCAAGATATAGATGTAGAAAAGCGAGCTTCTAGATTTTGCCAGATGGTCACCATCACCTAGAAAATAATGAGTGCTAGCAAAATGATGTTTCTTAAGGTACAAAAAGGCAAAAGAGATGGCATATTGATTCTTTCAGGCTGAGCTAACTCCCTAGATCATTATTTGTAATGGTACAATAAAGAACACCTTCTTTTGTAACAGGTAAATGCTGACGCTCCTTGTTTGGTTTTGCGCAATGCTGCGGATCTTTAATTCTATTTTTAACATTTTATCTATTGCGGACATCTTTAACAACAAATACTGGAGAAGATGTGCTGTTAAATTCAATTAAGTAGACCGGCTGTCTACGGTTCGTTAAAGTCTCCGCAAAGGTTTGAGGATCTTCTGAAAAAATAAAGGTCCTATTACCCTCTAGATACAGTTCCATGAATCCTCGTAAATGGCTTTCTCCCACAATAAGAGCATTTTTTTCAGTATTTTTGTTTATCCATGCAATAGCAGATAGCAAATCGTCGTTATCGTTAATATCGATCGTATTAAACTGCATTGTGAGCGGTGGAAGATTTTGAGAGTGTAATCCGAAGATTCCATATAATGCAGAAGCATTATGATTGGGAATAACTGCATAAGACACTCCAAGGACGGCAAAGGCTCCAAGAATGAAACCTGCTATTGTAAACCTTCTTTTTAGGTTTCTAACGAGATGGAGAACACCATAGCCGGCAAAGACCGATAAGAAAATACCTGCTAAGATTATCCATCTATCTGCAAGAAGGTGTCTACTTTCTGGGAATACAAGCCATGAGAATGATCCCATAAGACAGACAAGCAGAGGAATCTTTAGCAGCAAACTATTATTTTTCGTTTTCAAAAAGCCAATGGCTGCAGCTGCAACAAGCAAACCGTTTGTCACAACAAAAGAGATGAGTAGGTCAGCAGGGTTGTAAAATTGTTTTAATTCAGTATTATTCTGTGGAATTTCTGTTGAAGTAATTGTTTTGATATCAGGAGTGCTTTGCGTAGATACCGAGAGAGCGCAAAACATGGCCATGGCAAAAATGCCAGTCAGAGCTACTCCTCTCCGTCTAGTCAGTATTGCATATATTACTAAGGATGCACTGAATAGTGCACCTACCATTCTATCTGCAGCCACTGTTAAGCTAGTCAATACTAAAATTATTGCAAGTGATTTCCATCCTGCATTCTTTCGGATAATCAGAGAAAAGACAAACATCATCGTTGTAAGTGCAAATATATCTCTATGGAAATCCCATGTGGTTCTAAGTACGGGCAGCTGAACAATTGCAAAAATAGCTATATAGGCGCTATGACTTATTCCAAGTTTTAGCAGATTCCTTCCAAGATAAAATAGCGAAATGCCAAAAATTCCGGTCATAACGATAATTACTGTTGCGACTACAGAGTATGCAGACAATCCAGTAGTGATGTTTATAAGATAAAGAAAGGTCACATACAAGGGAAATTGCTTTGATACGGTATCCCACTTATGCTCAAAGTTTGTTATTGTTGGCATGTAGTAATTGATAACGTCAAACCCAATTGGATAGGGATATGCCATCAGTTCTGGTGTCGCTCTTAGTGCGACGCACAAAGCAAAGACTACAAGTATAGCGTACTTTTCGTTTGTAAATAACCTAGACTTCGAAATTAATGGTGTATACACGATTGAATCCTAAAGGGCTATAATGCTTTTCTTAAATATTGCGCTAGTAAGAGAAAAGAAGGTTAGAAAATCAAATTTTGACTGACACACAAGAAGACTTCACATCCTATGTTAGCAACAGCTAGAGGATGCGCATTGAAAAAAGCTAAGCATCAACTATATTCGGAACCTTATAATGCACTGGAATATCTGTTGCAACACAATTCACATAAGACAAATTTCAATTTGTATGTGCATACATTCGTTTTGTGACCGATAATTGCTAACTGTTAGATTACAGCAGTAGCACAAGGACGAGATGATTACACTAACTGAACAGGTACCTGATGCAAATATTAAAGAATGTATGAATCTAAAATGTTTGACGAACAGTTAATAGAAA
>JALZFS010000108.1 GCA_030861405.1 Thermoproteota archaeon
GCTGCTGTGTTGGTCGGCCAGCGGAAATTTCGGTTCTATGGGAGAGAGCACTAATACATATATATCTTAACAAATGCCCTAATAGCACACATAGCTGATTGCGAATCTATTTCACTATTCTAAAAGACCTCGACTGCATTAGTTTTATATATTTTATCATACTCTTTAATACGAATGGCGCGCTGGCAATGTAAAACCTATTCTTGTAGCGAATTTTTGATATATCAAAGCGAGGTTGATGGTGGATTATGGGTGAAACGATCGAGTTAGAGAATTTTGATGTAAGTTTCTCGTTTCGATGTCCAAAATGCGACTACGCAAACGAAGAAGTGTCAGCTAATGATCTATCGAGTGGTAATTCTGAATGTGGAATGTGTGAAACTACTTTTAAGGTAGAAGGACTAGATGCGGTAAAAATTATTGCAACACTAGACTAGCTAAGGGAGAGTACACACCATCCAACGAACGATCCGTTTCATTTGCGTGCTGCTATAACATATGCCGTAGCTAAAGCCAGTGCGAGAATTAACTGAAAATATATATGAACAAGCGGTTGTATTAATCCAATTAAGCTGATAACTTTTGGTGCTCCCAAGTAGAACAGTAGTTGAAGGCCCGTCAAGAGCCCCCCACAGAGCCATGTTCAAGGCAATGGGACTGAATGACATTGATCTGGAAAGGCCACTCGTAGGTGTCTCTTCTACATGCAATGAGGCGACGCCATGTAATCTCCACCTCGGTAAGCTTGCACAAATGGCTAAAGAAGGAGTAAAGCATTCAGGGTGTACCCCAAGAGAATTTACCGCAATTGCTGTATCGGACGCCATCGCCATGGGCCATGAAGGCATGAAAGCATCATTGGTGAGCAGGGAGATTATTGCTGATTCAATTGAAATAATGATGAGGGCTCATCAGTATGATGCTCTGGTTGCTATTTCGGGTTGCGATAAAAGTTTGCCAGGGAGTTTAATGGCTATGGCTCGACTTAACCTACCTAGTATATTTGCATACGGGGGTACGATTATGCCAGGAAACTGGAATGGTAAGGAGGTAACTATTCAGGATGTCTACGAAGCTGTTGGTACTTATGATACAGGTAAAATGAGTTTGGAACAATTAATAAGCTTAGAAAATGTGGCATGTCCGTCTGCTGGTTCATGTGCTGGAATGTATACTGCTAATACTATGTCCTCTGTCAGTGAGGCACTTGGAATGTCATTGCCAGGAAGTGCCTCACCGCCTGCTGAAAGCGACAGAAGATCAAAAGTTTGCTATGAAACGGGAAAAGCAATCTCAAATCTAATAGAAAATAATATTCGTCCAAAAGATATAATGACTTTCGAAGCCTTCGAAAATGCAATTGCCATAGCAAATGCAATTGGAGGTTCGACTAATGCCGTATTACATCTCCTGGCTATCGCAAGAGAAGTGGGAGTCAAATTAGAAATGAAAGACTTTGAAAGGATTAGGAGGAGAGTCCCGCATATTGCCAACATGAGGCCTGGTGGATTCTACGTTATGTTAGACCTAGACAAAGTTGGGGGTGTTCCTGTGATCTTGCACAAGTTGTTATCTAGGGGAATACTTCACGGAAATGTAATGACTGTTACAGGTAATACTATGGAAAATAATATTAGATCACTTAGTCTTTCTGAATTGGATGATCAGAATATAGTAAGGTCAATTGATGATCCGATTCATGCAGAAGGCGTGCTGAGAATATTATATGGTTCACTCGCTCCAGAAGGTGCGGTAGTTAAAATTGCCGGTATAAAAAATATGAGCTTTTTCGGAAAAGCGAAAGTTTTCAACACCGAAGAGGACGCCTTTAAGTCAATCTCAGATAGACGTATAGTGGAAGGGGATGTCGTAGTAATAAGATATGAGGGTCCAAAAGGGGGGCCGGGCATGAGGGAAATGTTATCGGCTACAGCCGCACTGGTCGGGCAAGGACTAGGAGAAAAGACTGCGATGGTGACTGATGGCAGGTTCTCTGGAGCAACCAGAGGACTCATGGTAGGTCATGTTTCACCTGAAGCAATGGTCGGGGGACCTATATCGCTAGTAAAGGATGGGGACGAAATTCTTATCGACACTGTCAAAGGGAAGATCGACCTGATTTTATCAAAGGCAGAGATAAATAGGAGGAAAAGAAAATGGAAACCTATAAGACCGCATTATACAAAAGGTGCCTTAGCCAAGTATTCTTCGTTGGTACAATCTGCCTCACAAGGTGCAGTAACGCTTCCATTGTAGCTATGATTATTTATAATCTTGTAGGGTCCGACTAGGTATCTCTAAATTTATTTACGTAACTAATTCCGTAATAATGGATCTTTTTTAAATTACATTAAGGCTTCTAACCTAGACACTTCTAGGCCTAAAAAATTTGGATTCTTTTTTCTCTGGTTTTTCAAGTCCGGTCACCTTTGCAATACACCTTTCTTGCGAACCACTTGATTTTTACAAGTACATCCACTAAGAATTTGAAACATGATCCTATTTACTATTAGTATCCTTATTACTACTATTATTGCTATTATTGTATGTATAGAGGTCGCATACATGTTTCAACAGTATATTGGCCATAAGCAAATAAAACACAATACTGCAGAATATTTAGGTACTTTGTGTTCCAAAGGAAGAAGAATCGACAAACTTTATGAACAAATAAGGTCGACAGTCGATCATATAAATCAAGACGAAGATATGGGTGTCAAGGTTCTTGCGGACACTGATTCTGGGATAATTAGAATTTACGATCAAGATGCGGATTCCCTTTCGAGGGCTACTTCGAGCTTGTATGATCTTCTTGAGCTATCTTACTCTACAGCAGAACATCATCCATATTGGGCATTGCTTTATAATGCTACCGAAATATTGAAAACAATTTTGGATAAGTGGGAAGCAGATTTCAGTAGAGATGAGATAGACGATATGGCATGGAGAATAGAGGAACTAAGTATGGCCTTGCGCAAACTTGAGGCAATATGAGCTTTTCAGTATGACAACCTGGGTTTAGTAAAAATGCTCTAAAATAGATATTCAATAACGTGGGCTACTTGAGAC
>JALZFS010000112.1 GCA_030861405.1 Thermoproteota archaeon
CATCTTTGGCATACTATGACTATCAATTGTTTTATCTATGACTATGCCTTGGACAAGCTCAGTATCTGACATATTGCCGGTTTTTTGCTCAATCTTGATATCATCCGGTTCGACAGCATTATTGGAAAAGTCTGCAATAGTGCATACTGCATCGACTACTAACTTCGGTATATTGCCATCCCCGTAGGATAGCAGCTTAGATTGAAGACAAGTTGTAGCTAGCTTCAGCATGACGTCTATGTTCCTGTTATCGTAATATTGAGAAAGATCCTTCAATGCTTCTAGGGCAATGTCCATACTGCAAGTAAAACCATCGATAATCGTGGCTGGAGAGATTCCCATATCCAATAATTCTTCTGTTTTTTTGGTAAGCGCTCCACTAAGTACGACAACAGAAGCTGTACCATCACCGACTTCGTTATCTACAGCATTGGATGCCTCTATTAGGACTTTGGCCGCCGGGTGGTCAACGTCAATTTTGCGCAATATTGTTGAGCCATCTTTTGTTATTGTAACTTCGCCTAAAATATCTATAATCATCTTTTCGAGACCTCGAGGACCAAGACAGCCGCTGACAATTTCTGCAATCAACTTTGCAGCAAGCAAATTATATCTTCTAGCTTCTTTGCCCTTGGTTCTTCTTACCCCTTCTCTAAAGAGTTGTTGAGCATTCATATACTCTACCACGTTGCACTTGCGACAAGTGCACTATAAAAGTAACTTTATGTCTATTATATAGAGTGTCTCTCTCATTATCACTAACACTGCAAATCCTCTGACAGGGATTCACCACGCGATCAGCTAATTTACGGTTGAAGAAGATGATGAATGAGCTCTCATTTGATTATAACATTATTATCTATGTAATTTGCAAATTGCTGAGAATATGGATCCTATGGAAACGAAGTTAAAAATTGGACTTCATTGAAAGTAGCTGAACATGCATGACAGAAAAAATGTTCTAGAATTAAAATAAAAGCCGTGTTTCTATTTCTCGCCTGATACAAATCAGCGCTGCAGACCGTTAAACAACATTCTTTCACATGATAATCAGCACATTGTAGGTCTGATAATAATCTGCTGAGAAACGACTCTGGAAGGCGATGTAAGGTTTATTGAATCCTTAGTAATTCTTCTTGGAACTTTTTTCATTCGACATAAAATTAAAGAAGCATGATGGAATTTCTGTATTATTGGATATTGGAAGGCCGGATGCAGAAAAAGGTATGGCAGATCTGCCCTGGTTAACAGAGACCGATCTTGTACAAATTCAACAGGAACTTCTAATTCAAAGAAAGAAAGTTGACGTATCAAAACCTCTATGGTTCAGAACGGGTGTGCTATCCAAATACAAGAACCATAGGTATTGTGAGATTAATGAAGCAAATCCCTTCAATTGCGTTTTGCTCTTCTTGGACTATGACAAGAAGCACATAATCACATCTGCTTTATTTGAAATTCATAACGGCAATATAATAATGATAAGAGCGCGAGATTTCACGGGTATACCGCCAAAGGAAAGAAGTCACTGGCAGCGTTATCAGATAGTAGATAATTTACATTTACATGTGTAGACAGTAAGTGGGATATTTTAATGCCTAAAAGACCTGATTAATGCATGGTCTGTAACAATCATGATTAGATACTTTACAAACAAATCGGCAATTAATTCACGATCTATGGAGTGTTGTACAGTATCTTCATGTGTATGTATGGATGACTATTCTGGCCAGAGCAATTTTATCTAATAAGATCTATAAGTAAAATAGCTGGTCAGGTAGTCCCATTTAGATACTAACAATCTATAGTTCTATGAATGGTCTCAAATGAGAATACACGATAAACGGATAGTAAAATTATTGGTTAGGTCTTCAGTGCAAATGTAATCCTAAAACCAACTAAATAGGACATATAAACAGGCAATGAGAGCAAAGGAAAACAATCAAGCCTATTGCTTTCTTATTTTTCCAATCACAAATGCTTTGGCAGTTGGTTGGTAAGACTGTGTTAATGCCAACTGTTAATGTCAACATGGGTTGGCCAAGACCGAGACAGAATATTCTGTACTTCTGCTGTGTGCTGATCATCTTTATCTACTCCGTATGTACTGCTAAATCAACAAGCCGTAACAGAAAAGAAGTGTAGTAATGTATTACTTTTTTGGGACTAATTTCACGCTCTGCTATCTCTTTGAATCTGGCACGCACCAAAATTCTATGTATCGTATTAAATTCGCTTTATGTCCCCTTAATAATTTCATGAGCCAGTAGCTCTATTGCTATACGGCAGATACTCCTTAGCACTTCAAACTCTCTTGCCTTATTGGCAACCATTGCTTTTGCTTTCTTAGCTGCTCTTCCTCCGACTATGTGCTTCATAGACTGCATCTCTAAATCTATCTTTGTCAAATGCTGCAGGGTTGTCTTGTGCGAACATCTCTGCAAATGCTTCTATTATATTGTAGTCCTTCTCATCCATTATACCATAAACAATTTTTTGCCCTATCAGCTCAGCAATTGCATCATGGTGTTGCTTTTGGAATATTGGTTTTGTGACCTTCTTAGTCATAGTGGATACTTGACTCCATGCAAGATTCATG
>JALZFS010000113.1 GCA_030861405.1 Thermoproteota archaeon
TCTTTCTTTTTTTATCCACAGGTATAAGGAAGTGTTTGCCATCGAAGGCAAACACAACCGGCACCAGATGCGGCTTGTTCTCAGAATTAATAGTAGCAAGTCTAGCCACCCTAGCTCTGTTTATAAACGATTCAATATGTTTGTCATTAGTCACGTCGGAGCAGCCTCCCCGACATGGCGAATATATCCATATGGCGATGTTAATTGAAAAGCCCATTTATTTTTTGATCCCTTAGTCAAGAATGCTTGTGATTAGTGTGTTCTTGGTATGCAGCTAAAAGATTTAAGTTGAATCTCAATAAATAGAACTTTGGGAAAGTCAGATAAATGGCTAACTGACATTTATGCAAAGTTCATCTATAATTGCATATTACTTAGACTATCAGCTTTTAGTGATGCTCGTCGTTCTCTCGTACATATCCAATTCGTCTTCTAATATTATGCCTTCTTTTTCTAATTATTCTATTTCATGCCTATACAAAATGTTAAAGGTTTCTAAGCAAGTTTCACACTATAAAGCAGCGTCCTAGGCTTGTCAAACAGCAGGCAGCCTTCTTATTACATATTTTGCAGAGAACAAACTGTTTAGGAATAGGCAACGAGTCAATTAGCCTTATTCCCAAATCATGCGCCTACTGACCAATTATTTGTTTCACCTTAATTTTTGCAATATACCTTCTGGTTTGTCATAACGACTATTACTGTTATCCACGTCAAATTACGAAGAAATCAAAGGACAACTGAAGTTATCAACATATGACAGATTATTCACAATGGCTAGTAGCAAAAATTTTAAAATTATGTACACACCCTACGTACGTAATTTCTGAAAGTCTGGCGATATATTCCTTCTTTCATATTACACACAATTTCAAAAGATCAGACAGACAGGTTAAGCTGGCAGACCCGTCTAGCCCTCAGTCTTCTGCAGGTGACCTAAAAACTACCCGAGAAGTGGGCAAAAAATAAATCTTAAGTGTAAGTTATAGCTAGCTCGATGGACTTAGAGGGATATCGCACCGTTGAGAACTTTCTCAAAAAATTAAATCAATCTGATGAGTATTATATAGACTCTAAAGCGAATGAGATCCCGTACCAAGGTGGTTCGCTGGCTCAAAAATTAGCAGCTGCATTGGATGCATATCAAAGAGAGAAGAGCACCTCTACAACAGGGATACCACAGTCTGATTATATTATTCAGCAAACAGTCAGCTTAATTAATGCTGCTCGCATACATGGTCTTGTCAAGGAAAAGCAAGACTTAATACAAAAACTTAAGACTAGAGAAGATAGGCTTGCAGAGTGCGAAGATAGAAATGCTCAACTGCAAAACCAAAATGAAGATTTGCAGAGAAAGGTAAAGGAGTCTAGCCAGAAAAGAAAAGAAACTTCCAAACAGACTACATTATAAAACTATGCGCCAATAAAATTCATCATATCAGAAGCGACTTTTGCTGTAATGTCGTGCTTGGTTATAGTGGCATAACCAAAAAGAGTATTAACTTTAACCTCTTTCTAGCGGTTGCAATATTATTGCTCTTTTTCCTCATTCTTCTCCAGGTAGATCAGATGGATTGATCCCTATAGCAATATTACTAGCTACACTATTAGAAATCCTGCCTATGATCGAAAGTTGATTTGCATCAACGTTGATGACATACAAGTTATAGTAAATGCGATTAAATAGATTTTGGCAAGACCAGTGTTCAATGGAGAACTCATGACATAAGCATTAGAGACTGCATAAGATTCTTCTTGTAAACATCCAATGTTAAGAATGCTTCAGCAAAGAGAAGAACATATTATCTTGCGGCTAATCTGCCCACAGAGGAGTAAATTGAAACTTATCAACATCTACTAATCCCTTGTCTGTCAATTTCAGAGAAGGTATTACAGGCAGAGATAGAAAAGAAACTAGCATAAACGGATCTTTTATCACGTTATGACCCAACTTCATACAAGCTTGATTAACGGCTGTAAGCTGTGAAATTACCGATTCTATAGGCTGGCTAGACATCAGCCCAGCTATAGGAAGCGGGAAACCTGCTGTGATATGCCCATTTTCAGCCACAGCCAATCCACCACCAATTGACGAAATGTATCGAACAGCTATCAACATATCATGGTCATTCATTCCGGCTACAACAAGATTATGTGAATCATGAGCTACACTGCTTGCTACCGCTCCTCTTTCAAGACCCAGCCCTTGAACAAATCCCAATCCTATATTTCCTGTCTTATGATGACGTTCAATAACGGCAAGCTTTGCTAGATCTCTTTGAGCATCTGCTGCTAATGCTCCATATTTTTCATCTACCTTTGCAGGAATGATTCGCTTTTGCGTGATGATCTGTCCTGGAATAACACCAATGACTTGTATGCACGGTGGCGATGAGGATTTTGTAACAGAATTTGCGGGTATCACAAACGTATTTGGATCGTCAACTGATTTGATATGCATTGTATTTTGTAGGAAAGACGAGAAGGATGAGGAAGGTTGAGGATTATTATCAACTGCAAATAATTCACCCTCATTTTTAATCCGACCTGTGCATTTGTTATCTATTCTCTTCCCTCCAAGGAACACTTCAGAAATTGTGAAGGACTCCAACTCATCCAATAAAATGAAATCAGCCCTGAATCCTGGAGCAATTGCACCAATGTCCTTTAATCCAAAATATCTAGCGGTATTGATAGATACCATCTGAACTGCTCTTATTGGCGGTAAGCCAAAAGAAATAGCCGTACGAACCAAATGATCAAGGTGACCGTTTTCTTTTAAATCAATTGGATCACGGTCATCTGAAACAAGGCTTACATGAAAGCTATTGAAATCATTAATTATAGGAATCAACTGCTGCAGGTTCTTTTCATGAGTTCCTTGTCTTATCATAATATGCATACCCTTCCGCAATTTTTCAATCGCCTCGTTAAGGTTTGTACATTCATGGTCGCTACCCATTCCAGCTATAATATAAGCATCCAAGGGTTTTCCAGATAAAAGTGGGGCATGCCCGTCTTTTGGTCTTGAACCTACCGCTATCAACTTGGATAGGATCTCTTTATTTTCGCTTATGACTCCGGGGTAATTCATCATTTCCGCTAATCCAATAACAAGCTCAGGATAGCGATTCATGTAGTCCCGTATGTCTTTGTGAAGAATGACTGCGCCGGATGTTTCCATATGAGTAGCCGGCACGCATGAAGGCATCATAAAATAAATTTTGACTGGTAAGCCTAGACTTGATTGAATAAAATAGTCTACACCGGTGAGACCGAGCACGTTTGCTATTTCATGTGGATCACATACTACAGCTGAGGTTCCATGCGAAGCGACTACATTACAAAATTCTCTTGGAGAAAGAAAAGTAGACTCAATATGAATATGCCCGTCTATAAGACCAGGACACATGTATCTTCCTTGAGCATCATGCACCTTTTTGGCCTCGTACGATTTCCCAAATCCCACAAAGATACCATCAGCTATGGCAACGTCACTCTGGTGAATCTCCCCGGAAAATACATTCACTACTCTAGTATTTTTTATAACTAGATCAACTTTTTCTTGACCTTTAGCTAATGCGATCTTTCTTTCTAAGTTTAGAATTGTACTATTATCATAGGTAGTCTCGTTATTACCTCTATTTGCAGCACTTGATCTTCTATTTTCGTTCTTTGTAAGTTCAGAGCCTCCAGTTGATGACAACAATAGCCTTCGGTGGCGCAGATTATAAATATTCCAAAAATATACAACTGTCCTAATCCACTATTTTTCGTTCCCATGGGAATACAATCCATTTGTTATGGTTCAAGACCGTGCCAATATATGCGGATCCATCTACAGTATTATCTTTGAATCTTCTCATAAGAAACGCAAAATCACAATCAAATCCTCGTACCGCATGATAGACTTTAGAAAAGGTATCACCCGTGTCATAAATCTCGTCCACTATAAGATATCTCTTA
>JALZFS010000126.1 GCA_030861405.1 Thermoproteota archaeon
GGCTTTTTTTTAGGAAAGTCATACAGCTCATTATTCTGGCACCTAAGGCAGGACAGAGGCTCAATCTCTGTTAGGTAATTAATGTAGAAACATTTTGCACATTGTAACCGCCTTAAGCGGCCTAGCAGCTTCAGCTCGCTGTTTTCCTGCTTCAAAACCTTTCGAGCAATTAGAATATCAATCACAGAGGGGAGTGTATTAGATAACTCCTGAGGGCCTGTGCTTCTATATCGTAGATAAAGGGATACCAATTCACGGGGTAACAATTCTTTTTTGAATGACGTCTTGCCAGCATTTGATTGCCTGAACAGGTGATCGCGCAGATACCACTCTAATTCCCTCATTATAGGGTCAGCTGACATGTTGCGAGAATGCAAAAAACAATATTTAAAAGAACTGTTATTGATGGTGTTTTGTAAGATACAGATTTGGTTTTATTCGGATAACTGAGATATCCTGCAAGAAAGCTCTTGTAAGCTATAACTACCATAGCAGATTTTTACAGGTATGACAGATAGTCCTTTAGGTGGTCGATGGAATATGCCAACTCGAGTTAGAGCAAAGGAGTAACTGAGGCAGAGGAAAAGGCATTTTTAAGATTTGCTCAGGCCCATTGTAATCAAATCTTGACCGTAGTGATGGCAGATGGATTGTTTGCCATGCGAGTCTGAAGAAGAACAACATGGAATACTTGCGCTACTAATAACATCAATCAAAAGGCACATATTTGAAGATCAGGCGGACAAGTTTTTGCTGCTCAGTTGACAATTAAATACTTGGCGCTCCCGTACCTACATGAAAGATGACAAGGGATAGAACAAAGCGACACCGACTGCATAGTGACGAGGATGACGACTTGTCGAGGCCAAAAAAGATAACCGACAAAGAGCTGAGTCAAAATGAAGAACTTAGCGCCCGGCTTACAACTCTCGTAGAAATGCTCGATGAAAAGGGCATAATCAATAAGAACGAGTATAATAGGATGGTTGTTATGCGTTTGCATGAGATATCCAAGGCCAGCGCCTTAGAAGACTTGGACGAAGAGTTATGAGTAGAGAGCTTTTCGCATGGAAAGTAGCTTTGGCCTTTCCATTCTAGCAGGCCGGATAGCAGGCGGAATCCTTGTCTGGTTTACCATAGCTATACTGCAACCCTACTCCCAGATCACTTGCTTATATTGAGAGTGAATATTTGCTCGCAGAGGGAGAATTTTGATGAGGACGAATTCGAGCTGCAAATGCAATCGATTTATCTTTCCAGGTTTATTGCTTGATAGCAACGGAGCTTGCAGACGCGTTCCATTAGGAGCTGGAGTACATGTCACAGATCTAAAGAAATCAGGCCCTCTCAAGGTTGCATTGATGATATCAGGCATTGCATAGCTTGTGATATGTGTTGTGTCGACAGGTAAGTATCCAACAAACCCAGATGTGAAATTTGATCCCGGGGAGGCTGAAACCTACAGATACTTCTTGCAAGGTATACTGCAGTTTCTGGTATACCTACAATTAGCATTGCCCTTGGCCTCCAAAATTTAAAGATAGAGGAAAAAGATATTCGAAGCTGCTGCGCTCTATCTCGCAATGGTTGCTACTGCGTTTTTTGCATTTCCTAATTACGAAAATGAGAAAGATTCTCGTGTGTCAAAGCAACTGCTTAGCATATGGAGATCAGCTATTTCACTATCTGTAACTGTTTTCTGGTTATCGCTTGGAATAATTGCGGGTACGTTATGATAGTATAGAGAGAAAAGGATGAGAATAGCAATTTAATTTATTAATTTATCAAAGCAGATCAATTCTTTTCCTGTCCATATTAAGAAAGATAGGGAAATGTTTGGTTAGTCATGGAATTTCTTGACCGTTTGTTGCCTTTCCTGAGGAATAAGGTTAAAGGATTAACGTGGTAGCTCCATTGGAAGCTATTGATAGTTATCCTGGTTCTCACTATAAATTTGCAAAGTGAATTTAATCAAATGCAATTCATCAATTGATATCCGGTGGTCGATAAAATGTAGTTTAGTAACATCAGCTATTGGCACCATGTACAATGCTACAGGAAATGCTACTATAGTAGCAACCAAAGTCTAATTATAGGTATGCATCTATCAATGCGAGCAATGAGCGAAGGAAAATGCGATTTGGATTGAGATATGAACGCCTGGATGTTCATACATTTTTTCTAGCATAGTCCATCTGGAAGAGATATTCCACAACCATTTTGAATGTATTTATTGTTTGATATATCAATTGGTACTCCATCTGCATTACTAACATCAATAGCATGGTTGAGGATATTATTTGAGGATAGCGTGTTATTGGAACTACGGATATCTAGGAATACGCCAATATTGCCATTTCCAATTAAATTATTAGCAGCTATTATGAAATGATTAGAATTCATAAGTACCATCCCCTGATTTACATTTTGTGATTCCTGATTACCCAGAATCAAAGTATCTCTACTTGATTGAGATGCCATACCAATTGTATTTGTTTCAATAAAATTTCTATAGATTGTGATATCATGAGAGACTTTTATCGATATGCCAATATTATTATCTGTCAGTTTCGCATCTACTACATAGCCCTTCTCACTTCCTACAAATTCAATTGCCTTATCAAAACCGCTGATAATGCCAGGTCCCATAATCGTAATATTTTTCTGATTTGGAATCAATATCCCGGTCTCCTCTACCTCAGGGATCCTTGCTGCATTTGAATGATTAGCCAAAGATAATTTATGATTATTGAGATTTATAGTTATTCCATTTGCGCCTACGATCATTCCAAATCCGTCGCATTCAATGTCTTTTAGCAGAATAACATTTGTAGTTACTAGCTGGCCGCAGGACGCTATAGTTGCAGGACTATTTTTTAAATCTATAAAATTATTTTTAGTATGGATAGTATCGTCGCTGCTCCGCGTACTTTTGTCTTTGAGAGTATTGTAATTATTAGCATAATTAGCATTATTATTTTTGTTGTTGTCACTAGGACTGCCACCGGCAGTATGAGGAGTAGTAGCAACATTGGGGACACCATTATTGTTATTGCCGTTTGTACTATAGATCATACGATGCTCTATGGGATTCATAATGCCGAGTCCAAAATGAGCTTTACCATTTGCAACAATGCTTGGAACTAATTGATGATTATGGTATGATTGACTATCATCTTGCAAGTTTGCCTCCTCTTGTCGTGATGATTTTTCTTCTTGTTGCCCCATAGTAATTAGCATCATTATTGTAAATGATAATGCAACTAGTACTATGAACACTACCGCAAGCATAGACGTTCTATGCCTGACCAGCCGTTGCATGCTTTCAGAAAAAATTACCCTTCCCTGCATATATGAAATGAGTATTTTCATTCCTACGATATTTCTTTCATTAAAATAAGGAGACCTTTTATATGCAGCAGTTCAACTATACGTATTGAGAAATTGAGAATCAAGTCACATCGTTTCTAAAATTGGTTTAGTCATAATCAAAACTTCCATCCTTGGTGGTTAATATATATCCAACAGTCTATCTAATATCTTTACAAACAGACTATTAATTTCTAACAAGGTAGCAAAGAATAAGGCAGGCAATATTCGCGTTCTTCAATATAGCATACATTATTTTTGCTGCAATGCAAGAAAGCTATTGAGATATAGCAACGCATATTCTTGCATATGCTGAAATAATTAAGATATATCCATCGTTCATTCTACCCAGTGTATTACTATCTTGTCCAGATTATTCTTGATCATCTTTTTCTGTAGAGATATCAATAGCTGCTCGACTTTTCAAATTCAGTCAATCAGTTGAGAATATGATAATAGAATAGAGAATAAGCAATTAAACCTAAAGTTCATCCATCCCAAACTTATGATAGCATTGGTTGCATTTGAATTTCTCTCTTCCAGGGTGGCGAGAGACCACTTCTAGATGGCTCTTGGTCTTGCAGTTTGGACATTTTCCATAAATCGTTGACTTGGGCATTCAGTTTTCACACACAGTATACTTGAGCAGTACTACACATGGTCATAAAAAGGTAATTAATTATTTACCTTTCCTTGTGTCTAAGATTATCTTATTAATTCTGTGTGTCTCATAAGTCTACAAAACTTAATTTTTCTAATTAGAATCTCTGAGGATTATTCCGAATGGCATTCTATTAGAAGGTCTTTTTTATTCATCAAGCAGCATAGTAGTGTTAGAGAGTTTTCAGCAGCTCCTAAATCTAAGCTATTTCTCTAAAAAATTAGATTGCCAAAGACGGTAGGCTGTGAGCTAAGCATGGTTGAAGTATCAGAAGAGATGGTCTGGATAGATTGGCGAGGAGGCAGTCTACAAAGATTTGATAGGGATCAGACATTTAATAAATTCCCTCACAGAATGTCCACACAAATATCTAAATAAGCCCAAGGTTTCTTATGAGGATAAATTAGATAAATTCAGGTCTTGATATTGTCGGAGGTTATAATAAGGTTAATTTTTCACATTTTGTTGCAGACTGTAATTCTGAATCTGGACTTGATGTACAACGTAGAGCCTCCTAGCAACGGCAGACCGCTTATGAATGATTAAATAACCACAGGTGGCAGAAGCCAAAGAAATGAGTGGCAAGGACGAATTAATTTTTTCAAAGGAAGCTCTGATGAGTACACAAGCAGGCAAGGAAATAATCAAGCAGAGATTGTTACAAAGCAAAGGCTATAAACAGTTCAACCGTTACAAGGAAAAGACTGAGCAAGAATTTCAGGGCTTTATGCAGCGGTTCATCACGTCTTTGCACAAGGAGATAACTGCTGATAATAACCCAGCCAGCACAATACGCAGATTTATAGAAGAAGTCAATTCACAAGAGCTTGACCTTTCAGACAGCAGAGTACCAGACATTAAAGCAAGGCTGTCAGACCCGGACATACTTGCAGACAGAGTCAAGCGTATATTGAATTCCAATTTTGTCAAGATGACTTTTCCAGTTTTCAACGCTCTCTATGACGGTGCATCTAATTATTTTGGTGACAGCGTTTCTGAGGAAAAGAGAAATTCCATTATCGATGGCCACATTATTGCAATTGATCTTTCCGAGCCAATGGATAGGATAGTCGACAGAGATGAAGACATAGAGTACCTTGACGATTACAGGTTCATGAATCCATACATACTTACGATAGCCCGCGTGAAAATCGCACAAGCCGGTGATTCGGTCCTTAAAGCCTTTGAAGAAGGTTTTCACGATGCGCGAATCGGACAGCAGATAGATATTAAATTAAAGATGAAGCCAGCATCAATCAATGATGAAAATATGAGTGAATGTTACAGGAAATATAGAGCAGTGATGGGCACTGCCGGCAGAAATATGGCACTCAACCGCCGTCCACTTTCTGACATCTTCCATCTGGGAATGGCCAAGGCGGGTGAGTGCGTAGGCTGCGGCAACGAGATCGAAGACGCTATTAAGAACGACGCAGTCAAGATTCCATCATGGCCGCTCTACTTTATTCTTAACACAAGCAATGTCCGGCGAGGCTTTGAACTTACAATGGCGAAGAGCGATCTCTATCTGGAAGAAGCAAAAATTGCGCTAGATATGCTACCTGAGAACTTTCAGTTAAAGCCTTTCTTAGAATTTCTTTTCCTGACTGTCCATCATTACAACCAGTACTGGTATAACCAATTTATCCACCATGCGTCCTTTGACAAGTTCCATAAAAGGATAGAAGAAGCTGTTCCAAGATGATGTGGTCTGAAAGGCATAGACCTGCCACTGTACAGGAAATGGTGGGCAATGAAAGTTCCAGACTTGCTGCAATAAAGTGGTTAGCAGGCTGGGTGAGCGGTAGCAGGCCCCTTCTCTTAATAGGCCCACCAGGTACTGGCAAAACTACCCTAGTGCACACACTTGCAAGGCAATTTGATTATGACTTGATAGAAATGAATGCAAGCGACATACGTAATAAGGAGGCCTTGCAGGAAAGAATAATACCCATCTTTCAAAATACGGTCAATCTGATTGGGAAAAAAATAATGCTATTTTTGGATGAGGTGGATGGCATCTCAGGCAGAGAGGACACTGGCGGAATTGACACTCTTGCCAATATCATAAATGAGCCTACCGTACCAATCGTGATGGCGGCAAACGAGAAGTCACTTAAAATAAAAGACCTTGCCAAGGCATGCAAAATAGTGGAGTTTAACCCAGTACCGCCGCGGCTATTGAGTCTGTTTCTAGATCATATACTAAAAATCGAGGGAGTGAAACTTCAACCAAGTGATAGGACAGCAATCATCGAAAATAGCAGAGGAGATATTAGATCGCTGCTTAACAGCGCCCAGTCTCAAGCCGCTGGCTATTCTATGGTATCAAACAAAGATGTAGTAGATATTGACATTGCCGAAGCAGTTGATGGTTACTTTGTTGCAGGCACGATGGAACAGGCCAGGCAGTTCTTAGCAAAGGCAGATGCAGTGTATCCGGACCCAAGATACCGGCCAACCTCGCCGGAAGAAAAGCGGAAAGACATGCTTTCCGCTTTATTTTCAAGCATTGTTTCATCACAAATAGAACCAGAGACTCTTGCTTTTGCCCTTGATATCCTATCAAAAGCTGATATGATAGTTGGAAGGGCTAATGCATCGAGGCAGTGGCACTTGCTCAAATACGTAAACAGCATGATCGCAACAGGGTTATACGAGAAGTCTCGCCGGAAGGGTATTAAGTACAAGCAGTATGCATTGCCATGGCCTATTATGGGACCGATATATGCCCGTGCGCAATCTACCAGGAAGATCTTGAACGAGCTTGCACCATCACTTCACATATCAAGAAGTTCTGCAGGCTTATTTGTCCTACCCTACTTTATCAGGGCTATGATAGATGAAAAAATAGATCCTATTGAGTTTGCGATGGACAACTTTCGAGATGAGTCAGTTGGTGAGTCGATAAAAAAAGAGATCGAGAGAGCAAAAAGAAAATGAATGATTGGATAAAGCTTTTGGTGAAATATAAGGGCAAGTGTTCAGCATGCGGGAAGGAGATACCCACAGGCGAATATGCCCTGTGGTCAAAGAATACAAAGACGATCAAGCATATTGAATGCAAGACGCCTACACAAATAACCGAAAAAGCCATGGTTGATGGAAACGTGCTGCGGCGGCCTGCGGTGCCAGACGTGGATTGCTTTATTTGTGGCAGACAGGTAGCATTCACAGATTGTGGATTTGAAGGAGATTATGATAGGAAGGCAATATCTCAGGCATGTATTTGCAACACGTGTCTAGAAGACAAGAATGCATATCAGAATTACAAGCAGGCATTCGTTAAAAGAGCGCATAGAATTGCAAAAATTGCAATTGATTAATAAGATTCCTGAACGCCAGATAGGACCAGAGATACACCACTTTATCATATGGAAATGGTGTTCTATTGTCGGGCTATCTGTTTAGACAGAAGCTGTGTAAGTTGTCTATGTACCATGATAAAATCTGAGCAGATTTATTATTGTCTTGTCTAAATTGAATTAGAAGGATAAGTAAACTTTGCCAACATTGAGACGATGGCGATTGAAATTGTGTGCTTAACACTTTGAGAGGTGGAAAGCCTTTAATCCCGCAGAAATATACATCTCTGCTAGAAGCAGATCACTCAAGTGCATTTTTAGTTTACCTTATTCGCTACGTTTTCAAACTCCTCTATCATATGCTCAAGTCCACCCTTTATCTTGCCCTTAGCAAGAACCCCAAGTACCGATCCCAGCTTGCCGAGTTTCAAATCAGCATTAACTGACACCTTTGTATTATCAGAGGCTGAAGCCTCTCGGTCAAGTATTATTTCAACTATTGTTCCTTTTGTGTCTCCGTCGATTACCTCACTTCTAAGCAAGCGCTTTGGCTCAAATGTATGCCTTGCAATCTGATGTATTTCCCTACCTCCAACCGTTACATCCTCTTCGACAGTTACTGAATTTGCAGATCTTTCTATGATTTTTATAGAGCGGTATCTGCTTGGAAATCTTGAAGGAAGTTTCTCAAAATCAGTGATAAGAGAGAATAGCTTGTCCTGTGATGCATATACTATCTTGGATGTCTTGATTCTCACCATGTACAGGGTATAGCAGGATTAGTTGTTTTTAAATGCATTACTAATATATTCTAGATTTAGTTCGTATACATATTATGTAATTTTGTGTATTGCATATTTGGTGTCGTAATTTGAAGCAGTAATTCGAAGAAGATTAAGGTAGAATAAGAAGACAAGATCAGAAACATTGTCCGAACTTCTACGAGATTGTAGCTAGATATCACATCATGTTTTGCTAGCGTAGTCAAACTGAAGGTGCGTCTTAATGTCATCTCATGCAGCTTTAGACCAGCTCGTTTTGCTGTCCCTTACTATGGTTACTGCATGTACAATCCAGTTGTTGGTATAATAGTAGGACACAAGGTAACACTTTTGATGCATCAAACAATGCATAATAAAAAATCTTTTAATAGCTATCGACTTCAAGCTATACAGAAATAGTTTGGGAATTCTTCACAATAAGCAAAAATATGTTTGCGACGAGTGTGGTGAAAAATTCATAAAATATGAAGATCTGATTAATCATGCAAGGCATATTCACCACCACCCAATTGTAAAATGTGACGAATGCGGCAAAGAATTCATTCATGAAAAAGATAGATTGCATCATGTCAGAGAGGAGCATAGGAGGAAGGTCGAAGTAAGAGAACACAAAAATCTGCATGAGCATAAACAAAAGAATCTTGCACCGCAAGAAGATGTCGATACTCAGAGGAGAAATTTTAGCGATAACTTTTGACACACAATTTTCTTTTTATGCAAAAGTCAATATTTTCTTCGATTTTTTATATACTAGTGAACAAAGAAGCTTAGTTAAAGAGATAATTTGAGATAGTGGTTCTCTTATTCATATCTAAAAGAGGATAGAAGATAGTACAGCGAGACTTCAGTAAGATCGAAGAACTTAACAGAGAATGTTTCTTATCGCATATGGTACATTACATAATGAACATAGGGATTTGAGTGAATATGAGAATATACGAACTGCGGATATTATAGTGGAAGCATTACTAGATTGGGATGTAAATACCATCTTCGGTTTACCTGGCGACGGCATTAATGGATTTATGGAAGCTTTGAGAACGAGGCAGGATAAAATCAGGTTTATACTTGTAAGACACGAAGAGTCCGCTGCATTTATGGCTTGTGCTTATGCAAAATATACAGGAAAGCTAGGCGCTTGTGTTGCCACTTCAGGCCCCGGTGCAATACACCTTCTAAATGGATTATATGATGCTAAATTAGACAACACTCCAGTAATTGCAATAACGGGAAGCACCTATTCTGACTTGATGGGTTCGTCTTATCAACAGGATGTAAATTTGTTGCAGCTATTTTCAGATGTTTCTGTTTATAATAACATAATAACCGCTCCAGAACAAGCAGAGATGGCCGTCGACATAGCATGCAGAACAGCATTTGCACAAAGAGGAGTTAGCCATTTGACAATTCCAATAGACGTACAAGAAAGAAAACTAGAGGGAAAATACTCTAGACATAAAGTACCAGGTCATACTTCTGACACTTTTATTGCCGCAGGTAATGCTTTACCAGATAGACAGTTATTACAACGTGCAGCAGACATTATTAACTTAGGTAATAAGGTAGTTATTCTAGTTGGCCAGGGAGCCTTAAATGCAGGCCAAGAAGTAACATCTCTATCAGAGAAGATTCAGGCCCCAGTTGTCAAAGCACTCTTGGGTAAAGCTGTAATTCCAGATAACCATCCAAATAATATAGGAGGAATTGGTATGCTAGGAACTGAACCAGCCACTGATGCTATGAGTGAAGCTGACACATTATTAATGATTGGAACCTCATTTCCATATATCGACTATCTTCCTAAACCTGGACAGGCAAGGGGCATTCAGATTGATATCAAGGCTGAAAGAATTGGACTACGCTATCCAGTTGAAGTGGGATTGATAGGTGATTCTAAAAAAATATTGACTGCTTTGCTTCCTTTACTTCGTGACAGAAAAACGAGTGACAGCAACGATAATAGTCATCAGCAATATAAAGGAGAAGAAAAACAACTAAAATTTCTAGAATCAAAACAGCAATCCATGAAAGAATGGATTGAATTGCTTGACAGACAAAGTAAGCAGGAGGATAATAAAAAGCCGATCAAACCGCAGGCTATAGCAAGTGCAGTTTCTGAAGAACTAAAGGATAATGCCATAATCTCCGTAGATAGCGGTACTAATACCATCTGGGCCGCACGTTTTCTAAATATTAGAAAGGGAATGAAATTTTCGGTATCTGGAACTTTGGCGTCTATGGCATGTGGCCTGCCTTATGCAATAGCCGCTCAGCTAGCATATCCGGAAAGACAATGTATAGCGTTTGTAGGTGATGGAGGGTTTGCAATGTTAATGAGCGAATTTGCTACAGCAGTACAGTATAACTTGCCAATAAAAGTAATCATCCTAAAAAATAATACGCTTGGAATGATTCGGTGGGAACAAATGGCTTTTCTTGGAAATCCAGAATTTGGTGTTGAATTTAGTGCAATAGATTTCGCCAAAATTGCTGAAGCCTGCGGAGGAATAGGTCATACTATAAAGAAGCCTGACGATATAAAGCGCATCATGAAAACAGCCATGGGTGATAATGCAACAAGAAAGCCTACCATCATAGAAGCATACGTTGATCCTTTTGAGCCGCCAATGCCGCCTAAAGTAGAACCAGAATTTATGCAAAATATAGCAGAATCATTTGCTAAAGGACAGCCTTATGCCAAGAGAATTGGTTTGACATTATATAGAAATCGGCTGAGCTATACGACGAAAACTGATCAAGATAAGTTAGGCGAAAAAGTTGATAATTTAATCTCTACTGACAATAAATAGAGAATCGGGTTATAAAACAAAAAAGAAGAAGAGACTGTCTAGTGCCACATCCTCCAGCCCAATCCATTCATTCTGCCCGGCCCATTCCAATCTTCAGATCCATGTCCGGTAGTAGGTCCAAACGTCATCGAGTGACCAAAGATTCCAAAAGGCACCTGACCTTCAGGAGAAGTATAGAGTACATTGCCATTTCCAGCGTCTACTACCACTAAATGTCCCATTGGCCTGCTGCTAATTTCTTGTCCTCCTACAAGGAAGATGTATACAAGGTA
>JALZFS010000187.1 GCA_030861405.1 Thermoproteota archaeon
AAAATAATGTACTCTGATCATCGACCTGGCGTCACTAACCTGCTTACACCCGACGAGAGCCGAAAGTCACTTGACATGGCAGTGAATGCTTGGAAGTCAAGAAGTCAGCTTGCACCAAAGATAGGGAAGGGAAAATATGTGCTTGCAGAGTACGAAAAGATCAAACGCATAACAATGCCTTTAGGGGACAAACATCTTGTATACGTGACTGCAGAACTACAGGCTAACCATGATAATATCATTTCACAGATCACTAAATTAGGCTCTAGCTTCGATAACGGATGAAAGATTATAGGTATCCTTTTGTCAAAATACCCCCGACTGGGTCTCAATTTTGAATTTTTCCTGCCGAGTCCCTCTGGGCCCGCTAGATATGCATCTGCGTGGTTCAAGAATTATGGGGGAATAAACTTTAGTGGTTTCTATAGGATTATCTACTAACAATAGAAACACGGTAACAAAAGCAGAAACTCTTTTATCATTGTACTGAATTGGAAACAATATAAGGTAGTTTCAATACGACGTTGGCAGTATTTTGTCGAGGTACCTCTTCACATCTTCTTCCTCTAAAGAGGGGCGCACCCCGGTTTGGTTAAGCAAAACATCTGATTGATTCTTTGTTATTTTTAGTACCTCTCTTTCTATATTCTGCTGCCTGTCGGCTAATCCTGCACTGCCCAATAAATCCGATGAGGCATTACTGATCGATCTTTTGACTGATTGCCGTAATGTTGCATCATGCGATATTGAGATTGCCGCATAGTACAGGCCAATAGCAAAGAGATACGAAGATAATAGAACCAGGGAATGCGCTGCTATTCCAAATGTTTGCTGGAGGTTCGAAACGGAAAATGCGATACCTATTATCATGACGCCTATTCCCGCCACAGTAAGATAATCCCTAACAGCCGGCATCCGTCTGGCCATTACAAGAAAAGCCAAACCGAACATGACGCTAAGGGCTATATTTGCCCCTCTGAACAATGGCTTCATCCATGGTTCAGGACTGAAATCAAATAAATCAGGCGATCTACCTATCAAGTATAGTATGAGCGGAATTGAAAGCATAGCCAAAAGTGCTGCGCGGTTAATTCTCTTGTTTTGGTTATAGTGATTCAAGGTAATGGCTGTAACCCCCCACCTACAAATGAAGGACAGGGTGCCAGGGTAGTCAGTAAATATATCCCAAGGAAGAAGGTATTGTTTAGGTACCATATATGATGTAGTATAATCTGGCTCGATATCTTGCTTTAGCAGTTCTCCCCATTCAAAATTCTTATATAAAACCTTCTCTCTCGAGACTTCCCCGGCAGCTGATCTCTCTATCTTCGTTGTGACCATATACTTCAAGCCAAGATCCGATGATATCATTATAGCAAGCGTTAGAACTGTCATGAAGCATAGAAGGACAACAAGTTTCTTCTTGCTGACACTATACCACTTTGCAAATTTATACGCAAACGCTCCAAGTATTATAGTGGCAAAAACTGATGTAATGGCATTAACATAAGGCATTAGATATTCACTGCTTCTGTCAAATATTACAAATAGCATTATTCCTAGCGTCGCAAATTGAACTAGAACCATAGCTATATGCAGCAAACTGATGAGAGGACCTCTATGGATCGTGGTAGCAACCGCATCAGTAGTAGTCGTTGTTCTTGCTGTTTGCTTTACATATCCTAAAAGAAACCAAGATCCAATTCCATAGGCGATAACTACAGTCAATATAAAATATACAGTCTCCAAAGTATTGTCATAAGTTAAGATGTTCTGACGTACTGACAACAAAATTACCGACAGAAGTGCAATGATCACCGCAGATATTGCAATTGAAAACTTTCTACTCGTCACAGGAAAAAGGAGATGGTCCATGTTCGAGGCTAGAAATGCAAGCCTCTTCACGTAATTGGGATAGCCGCGTACAATATAACTTTGCTGGTAGGCCATTGACTCATCAGGTCTATTCTAAAGTTTTTTCTGCTGAGTCCCTCCGGGTCCGCTTTTTTAAAAAACGTTCAAAAAATGGACCCGATGTTCATTATATACATGCTGCAAAATTCAGGAGTCAAATAATTATAATTGAAGACTGGCTGAATAACAAAGTTGGGTTTGGTATTCCATTATTCTGAGCGCACGTTAAAGAAGGTGCCACTTGCTCCATTATTACCGTCCACAGAAATGTTAACGGGTTAATAGAACAATATTACAACACTGAAGCTAATCTATATTGATGGTGCTAATCTTGACAATTTGCAGATAAGTAGAGCTTTGTCACCTGCCCTTGCCATAATTCATGTTCTCAAGAGAAGCTTTCTTAGCCTGTAGATACAACAATTGATGATTCGGGGCTATACTTCGATTTCCTGCCTTTTTATTCCCCTCCTTAGGATAAGAGCAAATC
>JALZFS010000206.1 GCA_030861405.1 Thermoproteota archaeon
CATATGTAGTCAGAGTATACGCTAGATTGGTAGAACTGGGTGCAGAAACACCAGCCAAGAACCCATACGTAGCTGAAATGTACAAGCTGGCTCTTGAAGGCAAGCTGTACAGTAGGTCTATACCATAAACGTAGGATTTCGACTAAATGTCTGGAAAACCAGACGCCCGTTTTTTTATATCTTTTTTTGTAGTAATATCTAATTGTCTTCTTTTTCTCTTATGAAATAGTGTATTTATTTAAAATTATTAGAGGTAATAGTGCCCCGCAGGAAGCGGTAAACAATAAATACGCATTATCTTTGCTCAACGCTGATGCCTGTCGTCGATCCTGTATGTGGAATTGAAATGGAAGATGAACTTGCAATTAGCCATGAGCACGAGGGAAAGATCTACTATTTCTGCTGTGAGGGTTGCAAAAGAATATTTACAAAAAAGCCTCGCAAGTATTCAAGGTGAAACCGGTAAAATTGGAAAAGCACCACATGTTCTGCAAAATCTAGCATCTGGTGCTATTATTCGGCTCTGACACTCTGGGCACCTGGCGGCCGGTGAGCCATCACAATATTTCTCTGCTTCTCTTGGCGGTGGAAAATAGCTCCTGAAAATAGCATAATAATGCAGGTGTTCTTTGCTTCTTATACTGACTCCATCATGCTCCTGTGCTATTCTCTTCTTGTTAATAAAAGTCAAGTCATCTATCATATCTTCAATGTAATCCTGGTAGTGATCAGTTGCTGCTCCCTTCTCTTGGGCAAGTTTGGGCCTCCATACCAATGGACCTAGGCTCCGTTCAAAGCATTTCCTGAGAATAAACTTACCCCATTTCTCGCCGTCATGTTCGCCTACCTTGTCGTTTACATTGATCAATTTTGAAAAGCTTGCAAATTCGTCATCGAGAAATGGTGTTTTAACTCCGACACCTACATGTTTGCCCAGTCTTATTGAAGAAAAATGCATTACATGCCATAAGCGGCGAAGTTCAGATTCAAATTTGGGAATATCGGAATAATAACGGGATAAGTAATTGTAGCCAGCGAACAACTCATCGCTACCATCTCCCGTCATTATGCTGCTATAACCATCTGTTTTTGCCTGCTCTATTCCGGCTAGTGCAACAGCGGAATTTCTGACCTCTATTGGGTCAAAGGTTTGAAAGATCTGTATGACTCTCTCTACCAAGTCTGCCATCCTGTTCCGGTCAAAAATAAGTTCAATATGGTGCTTGCTAAACTTTTGTGCAACGTGCCTAGCATGAGCAAGATCAGGTGCAGAATAGTCAAACGCTACCGTAACTGAATATTGTGGGCGTGCTATGCTTGCTAAGATGCTACTGTCGAGCCCTCCGGAGAGCAGTAGTGCATCCGCGTGATTTCTCTTTACACTTTCAGTCAGCAACCTAGTCAGCTGTTCACAGTTATACAAAATGAATTAAAATCTGAGTTGCTCATATTTCTAATTTTGCTACTAGTCATCGCCGTTTTGAGAAGTAGGTGATGATGACGATGGTGGTGGTGGTGGTGCCTCGCAGAACTCTGTTAGAACCCCGTGGAGTGACTTTGGATGTATGAACGTAATCTTACGACCATATGAGCCTGTTCGCAATTCTCCTAGCATCCTCATGCCATTGGCAGACGCTCTTTCGACATCTTTCTCGATATTATCAGCAGTGATTGCTATATGGTGTATTCCTTCACCGCGCTCTTGTAGGAATTTCGAAATAGGGCTATCAGAAGCTATCGGTTCCATCAGCTCTATTCTAGTATCTTCAAGCATGAGCATTGCTACTCTGACTTTTTCACTAGGCACATCCTCTATTTTCAGCTGATCTACATTTAGTATTTTCTGATAATCCTGTAAGGCCTCACTCATATTTTTGACCGCAATAGCTATATGGTCGACTCTCATCGCAATGGTAATGGCGTGCGACAGTTTATTTAACTTTATTTAACCTCACGTCAAATCCCCTACTACTGTGTCTCTAATGACAACCAAAAGTTAGGGAGCCTCTTGGTTTTGTGCATCCATCCTGTAAAGGCAACAGTTAAAATAGACCATAAAGCCAATGGCATACTATTGATCAGGCCTTGATAATGGCGCTTTATAGAATATGCAATCACTTCTATATCAGCGAGATATGATCTCCAAATTGAATCACCGAAAAGCAGACCCTTGCAACCATCACGTCCTCTATATTTTTAGTCAAAATGATATCTTTGGCTCGTACCTGCCAAACACAGCTCGCAGAGCTCCGCTAATCTCGCCAAGCGTGCTATAATTCTTCACTGCGTCGATAATATAGGGCATTAGGTTATCATCGTCCTTCTCGGCTGCATTCTGCAATTGAGAGAGCGCATGGTCAACCTTTAACTTATCACGACTGCTCCTAAGTTCCCTGACACTTGCCAATCGTTTTTGTTCAAGGGACGGGTCTATCCTGTTGATATTTGGCTCAATGTCATGCTCGTCTTGGTACTTGTTGACTCCGACAATAATGCGCTTGTTTTCATCAATTTCTTTCTTTAGTTGATATGCATTGTTCCTTATCTCTTCCTGAAAAAATCCTTTCTCGACTGCAACCATTGCTCCTCCCATCCTTTCTATTTTTTTAAGGTATTTGTTCACCTCATCTTCTATCTTCCCTGTAAGGTATTCTATATAGTATGAACCACCCATTGGATCTACAGCCTTAGAGACCCCAGTTTCAGTTGCAATTATCTGCTGAGTCCTAAGTGCAATTTTAACTGACTCTTCCGTCGGTAGCGCCAGCGCTTCGTCACGGGAGTTTGTATGTAGAGACTGACATCCACCAAGCACTGCGGCCAATGCTTCGGTTGTGACCCTGACTATGTTATTGTCGATCTGCTGCGCAGTAAGCGATTCGCCGGAGGTCTGAACGTGGAAGCGCAAATGCTGCGATTTAGGGTTTCTTGCATTAAAAATCTCCTTCATTATTTTGGCATAAATGCGTCGAGCCGCTCTGAACTTGGCAATCTCCTCAAAAAACTCCATGGTGCAACAGAAAAAGAAGGAAAGCCTTGGGGCAAAATCATCAACCTTCAACCCTCTGCTTGTGCAAGTATTGATATATTCAATTGCATTTGCAAACGTAAAGGCCAACTCTTGTACTGCATTGCATCCAGCTTCTCTCATATGGTAGCCGGAAATGCTAATCGGATACCACTGCGGAACTTTCCTAGAACAATATTCTATCATATCGCCAATTAGACGCATAGATGGCTTGGGCGGATAGATGTAGGTGTTTCGAGCAATGTACTCCTTTAGAATGTCATTCTGAGTAGTGCCGCGTAACTTATCCGCTGTGACCCCCTGTGTCTCCGCAACGGTAATATAAAGTGACAAAAGCGTTGAGGCAGTTGAGTTGATAGTCATTGAAGTACTGACCTTGTCCAGTGGTATACTGTCAAAGCACGTCAACATGTCCTTTATCGAGCTAATGGCAACTCCTGTCCTGCCGACCTCCCCCTCCGACTGAGGATCGTCAGAGTCCCGTCCCGTCTGGGTGGGAAGGTCAAAGGCTAATGATAGCCCAGTCTGACCGTGGTCAAGCAAAAACTTGAAGCGCTTGTTGGTTTCTTCTGCGCTGCCAAAGCCACTGTATTGACGCATCGTCCATAGACGCTCCCGGTACATACTAGGATACAGGCCCCTGGTATACGGGTACTTGCCGGCGTCTCCATCAAGCTGGTGGTCATTGTACTTTTTCAAATCGTTACTTGTGAAAATCCGCTTGACTGGTATGTTTGAGTCAGTCTTGAATGTTTGGCTATCCATAATGATATATCACCTAAGGATGCTTGAGGCAAGATCTTCTGCAGCCACGTACGGATCGATTTCTTTTTTGGCCAGCCTGTTGATAACCTCTGAGTATTTCTTGTCTTGACTAAGCATAAAGGAAACTTTTTTCTCTAAAATATCCAAAACCATCTCTTTTAACTCATCCTCTAGCATCTTTCTTTCACGTACTCTATAATTAAGGCTTTTTTCCTTTAGCAATTTGTCAATAGTCTTAGTTACTTCGACTATGCCCTTGCCCGTCTTAGCAGACGTTTTAAGTATGGCTGGTTTTCTGTTAGTATCTCCTATTAGGTCAACTATGATCTGGTATAGAGTAGTAGCACCCTCCAGATCCGCTTTATTTACTACATATATGTCTCCTATTTCTGTAAGACCTGCTTTCACCGCTTGCACATTATCGCCTGTATTAGGGGTAAACAGTACCACTGTAAGGTCGACGACTTTGGAAATTTCAATTTCAAGCTGGCCAGCGCCGACGCTTTCAACGAGCACAAGATTGTAGCCTGCAGCACCTAGGATCCGGATAGCATTTCTAAGGGCTTTGGAGACTCCCCCCACGGCTCCCCTAGAAGCCATACTCCTCATGAAGACCTTTCCATCGTCAAGGTTGCCTCGCATTCTCACTCTATCACCCAATATTGCTCCCCCAGTTATGGGGCTCGTCGGATCAACTGCAAGCACTGCCACATGGTAGCCAAGAGCTTGGCATTCCGGTATAAGCTTGCCAACAAGCGAACTCTTGCCCGCTCCGCCAGGACCTGTAAAACCTACTGTCTTAACGTTGGTCGCTGTCTTAGTAAAGATTTCCCTTATTATTTCGCGGGATTCTGGTTCATTATTATCGATAATTGAGATTGCCCTTGCCAGAGCACGTCTCTCGCCTGCAATCACTCCCTTTACTATTGAAGTCACACCAAGATGTAATATTGTATATACATTTAATATTAATTATTTAGAGATGATCAAACCTATCAAGAAAGAAGGGACGAATCACCAATGGTGACCGAGAGAAATTTGCAATTGGGATATCCTGATAAAGAATTGATATTTTCCCTTGCTGTGGAATATTCACCGCGGCGACTTTCTTTCGTCTCGTCTTCCGCTGGAAGCTAAAGTATGGAATTCCAGTTTTATACCTGATCTCTCATTTCTATCAAACAAGTATTTCTCATTGCGCTCAATTGGCATTGACTCGATATTAGTACCATTGCAGCTGGGGCATTCGCTAAGAGAGACATATCTATTGGAGCTAGATAAAAGCGAAGCGCACCAGAAGCAAGAGTTGCATATTGTGAATCTGACATGCTCTGCAACTCTGTGAGTAGATATGCTTTTTTCTGACAATAACCGAGTAGCAAATGAACTTTGTTTCGTGGTTGACATTCTGTGGTGGCACGTAATAGCCCTTAATTAAGATGGATTAACTTCGTTAATCCTCAACTGACGACCACCACTTCTGAGTGCTCAAATTTTTTCCTCGTCAAGATCATGAGCATCACTCGATGCATAGTCTAATAACCAAGTGCCCATAGCTTTAATACGATGATCAAAAGACTGCTTTCTTTAGCTTGGATCCACACTTTGGGCAAGCGGTTTCTTATGATTGGTTCTGCAGTTTGTGCAATAATAATTGAGAATTTTTTGAGGAGCACCAAAGTATGGGGACTCAGTTTGACCTATCGTTCGAAAGTACCCTAGTCTTCGGTAAAATCCGAGGTCCATTATGGCTATCATTATGCATATGAGAGAGTAAGGGAAGGGCAAAAGTCGAGAATGATAAAGGCTGTCCCAAAGTAGATCCTAATCCACCCAAGCGTTTCAATTGTGAATCGTCTTTTGATATTGTCCACTCTCCACGACCAAATACTATTTTGTGGGCATATTTAATAATAACAACAGCTAGTCGTCATGACCCGTTCTTTTTCATCAATTGGTCTTATGTAGATCAAAGTCTTTAGCTTCCTGAGTTTATGTCAGGTTGCAGTACGTATACAGCGCAAGCTACCATCAAGAGTGAAATATTTATGATAATGCCTTGCTAGGCAACGAGTCTATCACAGAAGGCTAAGCTTATCCCGTAGTGCGTCTCTTCCAGTGCAAAGTAACTAACTAACTAACTTGTAGAAGATCTTGCGGAGAAATGGTTGCATTTACCATGCTATTCTTATTTATTAGAATGTGCATATTGCGTATACCATGTGTGACTATATGCACGAAGAGATAAAAGAGAAGGAGACAGTCAACGCAAAAGCCAAGGCAAAAGATATCGAGGGATTTGAAAAGAAAGAAGAGAGACCGTTGACTGCAATCAGGTAAAAGTAACGGCAAACACACAATAGGAATAATCTTTATTTTTTTTCTTTCTTCTCATTTTCAAAATCTGCTACCGGCAGAATCGAACAACTGAGCAGTTATTGCAGCCTTCTGAGCTTGATATTGTATGCA
>JALZFS010000061.1 GCA_030861405.1 Thermoproteota archaeon
CTCTCGGCAGAATCAATCATAATAGAAAAGTTGACAACCGATCTAAAGCTTGATCCTCTCGCTATTGCAGCTAATAGTATTGCGATTGCGGGGACATCAGCTCTTCTAATTTCCTTAACCCTGCAGCAAAGCCGTGGCCTCGAAATCTTCAGAGCATGGAGGTGTCTTGTGCCAGGATCAGTGTTTCTGGGGGCAGGTATCTTCATGTGGTATGATTCAGTTGAGAGGGTAGGGGCCTCAAAGGAAGGCCTCCTTGCAGGCCCCCTTGAGACTGTTGTGGTACTGCTCCTAGCAAGGATGATCCTTCATGAGAGGTTAGTCAGGCCACAGATCGCCGGCGCAATGATAGCGCTGACAGGGTTCTTCGTAACGGTCATTAGTGGTAGCTCTCCGGCCGAATTAGTGATTAACCTAGGAGATATAGAAGCAATTTTGTCAGCAGCAGCATTTGGAGTTGGTATTATCTTCATTTCTAAGCTCGCGGCAGTATACCGGTCATTGTCGGTTACTAGCTCGTCTCTATTCATCTCAGGTCTGATCCTGGCTATAGCATTCTGGTTCAACAGATCTCCTGCCCTGACGTCATTGGAGTGGGCTACAGTTCTGCTGTTTTCTGTCCTTCCTTTGTCAGCAGCGCTAACTTATGTCATGGGATTACCAAGAATCGGTGCTTCCCTTACGTCGACTATTGGCTCGCTATCCATATTGCTTACGGTAATCTTTCAGATTGTGCTAGTGTCTCTAGGTATCAGAATGTCACTCCCTGCTAACATACCGCTGGCGTTAACAGGCGGAATACTTGGAGTGTTTGGCATATATCTCATACATAAGGTTAGAAAGAACTAAAAAAATCTCCTTAAAAAGCTGGTCGTGCTGCCCCCGGCGAGTAGGTCTCCTCCGATGAACAATCCCAGGGCTCCTGCCATGGTCAATATCCAGACTATCTTATTCCACCCAAAGATCTTTTGACCATCAAGTCCCATGAACGGTATCATGTTAAAAAAAGCTATAAAGCCATTGAACCTCGCCCCAATTAGCAGAATTGGGTTTATGGGGCCATCAACAACAGCGCCTAAAAATAGATACGAACAAAGAAAACCTGTACCCATCGCTAGGTTGGTAAGTGGACCGATTAATGAAACTCTGCCGTATCTGCTGATACTTAAATTGCCGCTGATCATGACGGCTCCTGGAGCTATGAATTTAAATGGAAAGAAGGGAAGCGCAGCGATGGCTGTAATTACCGCTCCATAGAACAACACTCGAAATTCCGCCCAGGCTCTATAGAACTGTGCGAGAAATTTATGACCTAGCTCATGCAGCACGAATGCACTGATAAAAATTGTTAGAAAATCCAATCGAAATTGAAATCTATACAAAGACATACCAACGGCTATCACCAGAGCCGTCGCTATAGTGAGGTGTAATATTTCCGTCTTGGAGAACCGAAGGTAGATCACGTCGTAGAGTCCGGCCTTGATGCGCGCCTGGGGTAAAGCGGCTCTTCCGTGTACACGTTTGAGAAATTCCCGATTTTTTGCGGGTTGGTCGAGGTAGTCCTGCAGAAAAATACAACGGTGGTTTGGTGGCAGGCGGTGTAGTGAACAGTAAACTCCTTCACAATACCGGCATCGGAAGGGTATCGCCTCCTCCGTTCCACACAGGTTGCAATACATGAATTTAATACATTTTATACTTTAATCCCTATTAAACCAAGATGTTAGATAGCATATGTCATATTCTTTGTGACATTGTAACTAGTTGGGAAAAGTATCAAAGCATAATGACCTCAAATTCGCCAACATCGATCCCTCTTGACTGTTTTTACTTTCTTAGCTATGCAAGCACAACAAGCATATCCTGCGAATTGGTTCTGATTTCCTATTCTCCTACTGTTATATGTGAATGGTGTTCACTATAATGCCTATCGGCCTCGTCCTTGGTCAAAAATTCCCGAGCACAATCTCTACACCGGAAAGTTCCTGACTCGTATTCAGACATGCTTGTGTCCGTAATTTTAAGATGCTAATATATATTTATACCATCGATTCGATTTTATTAATCGAGGAAACTATACTGGCTTGATCGATTTGGAAATAGATTATGAGTTTCTCAATTCTCTGTGTGAGGAAATTCTTTCAAAGGATGATTCTATCCTATGGGCGGGGATAGTAAATAGGAATGGGGTCATATTGACACAAGAGGCTAGAG
Organism: Thermoproteota archaeon; assembly: GCA_030861405.1. Taxonomy (GTDB): domain Archaea; phylum Thermoproteota; class Nitrososphaeria; order Nitrososphaerales; family Nitrososphaeraceae; genus Nitrososphaera. Next base: position 2,212 of record JALZFS010000061.1, read on the forward strand.
AGGGGAGAGAAGTGCTGCTCACCGAAGAAGAGAACGAAGAGTATGCAGCTAGCGCCATAGCTAGGCAGAAAACCCGGGCTAAATTCGAACCAAAGATAGGCAAAATGATCTACGCGTTCGGCCGATACGAGCGCATACACCGAGCGACGATACCGATAATGGAAAACTATTACCTCCTAATAACTATGGATGTGAAAGAAAAGAATTTTGACTCTATCATAATTAACAAGATCGTACCTGCCATAGCCGAAAGTAAGAGCCGCTTTATGGCAGGTTAGTCCTGATCACGTTAGCTTAGTTCCCTTCATTTTGAGCGCTCATAACTATTTTCTGAATTTTGCTGTATTGTCTCGTGGTATGCGACCCTAGTAAGCAAATCGGCTTCTCTATTCTCTTCCCTCGGTATCCATTTGATCTGAACATTGGGAAACTTGCTCTTAAGGAATACCGCCTTCTGGTACAGCGGAACTATTCGATTTGCCTTCGCCTTGTATTTGCCCATGAGCTGGTTGACAAGAAGCTGCGAATCGCTCTTAATCTCAACCTTGTCCAGGAAAAGGCTATTTGTGATCAGCCACTCGAGAGCTTTTGCGAGTGCAGTGTATTCGGCAACATTATTTGTGGAGTCAACGGAAAAGGGCCTTCCCACAACTCCATAATCACTATAAATGGTAGTGCCATTGCTTTTCACTATGAAAGCATAGCACGCAATACCACCAGGATTTACTGGTTGGCAGAGGCCGTCAATGTAAACTTCAATCAACAGATGGTATGAAGACTTCGCGCAGATATGTCTATGCCTTATTGTCTTGCACTAATTCTGACGCGATATAAGGAAAGCAAATACTCTGCAATAACTGTGTCGCTATTGATTAAGCAGGTAACAGCAAGTTGCAGAAAGCAACGGATCTAAAAATTCAAAAACGAGGCAGGCCGCCAATGCCACAATGAAGATATATATGGACAATCAGCAGCGAGTGGGAGGCTTCTTTCCCGCATTGACCTACAACAAATCCACAACAAATTCATTGGATCGCTACACGAAATAGCCATGGTACCGGGCTTTTCCTATGATATGTCCGCTTGTTTTATCTCTGTAAATGCTGGTCGAGTATTTAGGAACATGTCCTTCCGGCTTGACGAGATGAGGGGTTCCATAAATGCTTGCTAGGATATATTCATATCTCCAAAGCAGGTATCTTTCCTCATCACTCACGAGGCTCTTTACAGGAACGGATGGATCCGTATTTCCATTTGCCAGAATGGTATTGTCCTGCCAAAAGGGGTACTTGAACCACTCTGAATCAAGTGGTAGTGGTCGGTTTCTGGTGAAAAGCAGAGAGGGCTTGTATGCCAGAATGATACTAAAGGCAACCATTGAGAGGCCTAGGAAAAAGTTCATGCTCGCAGCCGTTCTTACAGCTGTTGGAGTATACAGAGTCCAAGAAAATTTCATGTCGCCTAATGACGCTTCACCTGGTTGAGGCTCCGAATAATATGGTAATATCACGGAATTGTGGACAAGAACTATACCAAAGATGATCGTAATTATCGGAACGATTCCCTTGCCAATTACAGATAATGCTAGAAAAGAAACGAGCATTATTGCGGCTATTTGAATGGTAATAATAGATTCTCCTGCCAAAATTTGGAGAATCGAGGTAATCATGTGCAGAAAAAAAAGTAACATGATACAAACAACATCTGCGGCCAGTAGCTTACGTTCGTTCTTGCGGAACCAAAGAAACAGCCTTTTGTTTGACTCGATGAGTGCTTCCCTTCTGCCCCGTTGGTTCCAATTGGAAGACCCATCTTGTGAGCCCATGCTAATACCTTGTATACATTCGCATTAAGCATTACTGGATCGTAATGTTCTATGATATTATACATTATATTCTAGCTAGTTGTGTTTAATTGTAAAGTGGTGCGGCTGGCGAAGGATGTTAATAATAATGAGGATAATAATGACAACCGTTCCAGGAAATTAAGACCCCGGCGTCAAAGACGGCAAGATTCATCAGACGTGGTGGTAAAAGGGTCAGCAGCCGACCTTGATGTTAAAAACCCAGTATTTGATAATAACCTAGACAATATTACCGGTGGCGATACAGGTTATGTTAAAAAACATCTGCTGACTCAAATAACCTACCAAAATTGCAAGACTATAGTAGACTATATTTTGGCTTTTCAAATAGAAGTAAACCCCTCGCGCAACTATCGATTTAATACTATTAGCACTGTTATGTCG
>JALZFS010000137.1 GCA_030861405.1 Thermoproteota archaeon
TAAGAAAACCGCCATCAGTAATCCGCACATTCTACGATACTGATAGCTATAATATGCATGTCAAGTCTGCCCTCAAGCTTGGTATACCAGTAAAGTACTTAATGTCAAAGAATGTCATGAACGACATTGATACTCCTGATGATGCAAGGCGATTAGCAAACGAAGACCGAGATTCGAAAATCTTGGAATTTCTCAGATCAAAATGCTAGCAAAGTTTGTTTACTCTGGAATGAGGTAGCTGTGTATTCCCTCTAATAAGCCAACTCTAAACCTCGTTGGTCTATTATCGTAATGAGCAGAGGCGGCAATATGATAAATGGATATGATCCCATGTTTGCTCATCTTTTATACAAATATTCTATGATCAGCCGTGGATAACCGACAACGTTATTAGCTTATAGAGAATTGCGTTTTATTCATTGTCTTCGCCAGTAAAGATGTTCTCAGACCTGTATGATTTAGTTTAAATCAAACAACTGTTCAGCTATAAGTTGCCGTACCATTCTCCTATACAAAAGGAGAGAATACATCGACCAATCTGTAAGATTAGGAGATCAGGTTATTGCCATGGGAAAATGCAAAAGTGAAGCGTTCGGTTTCAATTTGCGGAGCTTAAATAATGCGAGAGCCACCTAACGATTGTCAATATGAATCCTGATCTGCTATTGAAGGCAATTGCTGGGATTGAGCCAGAGGCTCTTATGACACTCTCTGATTTCCAGGCCGCTTCTGGCATCCCAAGCAAATCGGTTGCAAAAAAAGTGATTAATTTTTTAGTAGCCAATAATGTTGGTTCTGCTTCTGGTGCAGCGATAAGATTTTCCCAGTCCGACAAGGTGCAGGCAGCGGCGCTTGCGGTGAAAATGAGTTGCGATGTCGAGCAGGTGTCAAAACATTTATCGTGGAAAGACTTTGAAAAGCTCACATCTGAAGTATTGAAATCTTATGGTTACTACACGAGGATCAACGTTAGGCTGACTAAGCCGCGGATGGAAATTGACGTGGTGGGAAAGAGTACCAATGGCTTCGCCATAGCAGTTGACTGTAAACATTGGAAACGGACCAATCTGTCGTTGATGTCCACCTTTGCTCAAAAGCAAGCGGCAAGGGCCGAGCGATTTCTCAAATATGACAGAACCGTCTCTCAGGTTGTTCCCGTAATGCTGACTCTTCATGCTGAGTCAGTCAAGTTTATTAATAGAGTCCCGTTGGTGCCAGTTTATATGCTGGGCTCCTTTATTATTGACTTGAAAGGCTTTTTGCATGAAATGTATGTTGCGACCTTAGATTGTGCGTCTACTTAGGATAAGACCAACATGAGAATATAAGTCACAATAGTTATTGTAATGAAGACTTTCGTTACATTCATCGATCTGTCTAACGCCATCGAGTAATCTTCAAACAGTTTTTTGCCCATTACCATTATGTCCGATCTTTTATGTGCAACTTCAAAAGTTGATGTGGCGGCTGTTTCCGCGGCCTTGGAGCAAAGCTCTTTGTATGCCAGTAAAATGTCTTCCAGCCTGGTGGTATCTCCGAGGGCGAAGTATCCTTCTCTTGTCCTCTTGCCTGATGTTGAATGAGTATCTGAACTGCAGAGCTCAAGCATAGTTACCCAATCATTCATCCTGGACACCACATAATTGCGCGTGGCATTGTTCATATTATTTGAATCGGCCCAGCCAATTGCATATTTTTTGTCATTAATACTTATGACCAGCGCTGCAAGTCCGCCTCCGCCTAGTTCATTCGTTCTGGCAAGCTTGTAATTGATACTATCTAAGCTGGCAAAGCCTATCTTGAATTCTTTTTGAGGTTGCTCTATCAGTTGCTCTAGGCATTCTCTTGCAGATGCCAATAGATCGCCTCTGTCAGAATTTTCAAGATCGCTGCCCATTGCATTGTGACAATCAACTACTAGCACGTCGGAGAACCCTAGCCCTTCCCCGTATGATTCAAGTTCCGTCCTCATGCTCTGAGGGATGTCTTCCATCCCCTTCGGTGCAAGGGAAAGCATCACAATTGCAGTATTGGCAAATGCGATCCCCGTCGAAGTGGATTCGTTTTTCTTTATTTGAATTGGTCCGGCGCAGGTGCCACCTTTTTTCGTTACGATCATCTCTTGTAGATCCTTTACATATTTCCGCACCTCGCGCGTTGAAGGGATATTGAGCGAATGGTCAGAAACGCTATGCATTATTAATGCCTTCTTTGAGAATGTTTCGTACAGAGCATAGGGTAGGTTACTTCCTCCTACCATGCTAAAAGGTCCTGGATGTACGTCTGGCAGTACTATAGCCGCTTGGCTTCCATCAAAATGGAATTGGATTATTTTTGTTGTCACAATCCTATTGTGCGCTTTCGCTTCTAGCAGTTCCTCCATCATTTCTACTCGGTTCTCAGTCCAGGCAGCTAGAAAGGCTCGAAGAAGCCCAAAAGTACTTTTCACTCCAGGTCTCCCTGCCTTATCTGCGATTGTTGTCCAAACTACACTGAGCGCAATGAGAATGGTCCCAAATAGTATTCCTAGTGAACTCTGGGCTCCAATCGAAGGATATAGTGATGGCGGTACAAAAGAAAAGAAAAACATAACTGGTTGTATAAATGCAACTAATATAGCCCTCCTCGTGCTTGCGCCGAATACCGAAGTTAATATTCCTATTCTTAACCCAACAGCAAGGAGCATGCCTGCAATAACATAGTCCATATCTGGGCGCTTCGAAAATAATAGATCTGCTGCTATCCCGAGAGCAATTGTCAGTGTCCAAAGGATGTTTGCGAAAGCAGACACGTGAGCAATTTTCGATAACTTATTTACCGGCGTTCCGCTGAGGGCAAGGTAGTCAACGAAATGTGATCCCACTAGAGTTGCAAGACCTAGGGGAAGATACACTGCAATAAGCCATGTTGTGCCTCCCGACAGGTTATATACCTGAAATAGAATTATTATTAGTGCGGCGCACCCCGCCCAGATGGCATACGATACCTTAGATGAGGATGGATTTATCCTGGTAAATGACCAGCGTCTGTGGATGTTAGATACATCGTCCAGCCTGGGCCTCAGCATCGGTGTTCAGCTGACAGGAAAGATTATTCTTATGAGAATTGATGCTCCTATTACTGCACCTGCTATGCCCATCACGATCTCGGGCTTGACCTTGACGCCCCTCGTCTCGTCTTCGAAGAATCTCAGAAGACCTGCGCTTGAGGCAGGCAGCGGAGCATTCTTTTTCTTACTACTCATTGCTAGCCTCTTACTTTGATACTCATAAATACATTCCGATGGTCATCCCCTCAATCCCTTCATCTTTTCTAATATGTTGAGATAGGTGCCCAGAAGCGTCGCCTTTTGCATCTGAATCGAAATATCATCTTCTCGCCTTATTTCTGAGACGAGCCGCATAATCTTTTCTTCAATTAAAGATGCCGCCGATGCCAAATTGGTTGAGACAGTTACCGCTCTTGCTGCCTCCTTTAGTTCTAGCTTCTCCTGAGTAGGTGCCTTACTTGAAATGTTACCACAATTGACGCACGTAGTCTTGTCCGAAAGACGTACTTGCACCCC
>JALZFS010000093.1 GCA_030861405.1 Thermoproteota archaeon
TGACACCCACAGCTCCGCCTCTCCTTCCCGTTGTTCTCGTGCACTGTCCTCTGACCCTTAAACCAAACATATGCCTATATCCCCTCCAACTCATTACATTCTTTTCACGATCGATATCATTTGATATCGCAAAATCCAAATCCGATGTGATCAGGTGTTGATGTGAACCCGTATCTATATCCTTCCTTCTGTTAACGTACCATTCTGGTACTCCTGATTTTGAGGGATTCTTAACAGCTACTTCGACCTCGGTCAATTCTCTGTCTGTTATAAATCCAACTCGAATATTCGGATTTATATTCAGGGATTGAAGTAAAACTTGAGAATAATTATAACCAATACCTCTAATTTCGCTTAATGCTGTAATTAATTTCTTGCTTCCGGCAATATCCTTGCCTGCAATTCTAACAATATGTTTATAGTCTGACGCTGACAAGCAAAAGGAGAAGATAAGATCCTCAATAAAAACTATGCTTGGACTATAACGCTAAGTTTCAAATACGTCTTATCATACCGTGGTCCATTGAATGCATTGTGCTCATGCAAAACGAACAACATATATCTAAGATAAACGGCTAAATGCCTATTTAGCAAGGTAATAATCATACCTCAATCGAGAATGTTTAAATCTGGAAAAGAATACGCGATTTTTATAGATTGGGTTCGAATAACATTAAAGATATTGTACACAGTGGCTATAACTTAGACCCGAAATATACACAAATAATGGCAGGAGTTCCCGAAGAGTACAAAGAGATAAAAACATTGGGAGACTTATTGGAAATTCATTACAAGCATGTTCCAATAGAAGAGCAGATGAGGACTAACCTTATTATGAAAATGAAAAATAACGAGTATCCATACAAAGGTATTATAGGGTATGATGAAGACGTCATCCCGGCTGTCAATAGGGCTATCTTATCTGGCCATGATATTCTATTTGTAGGACATATTGGACAGGCAAAGACAAAAATCGCTGAATCAATAGCAAAGAATCTTCTTTCCATGATACCTGTAGTCACAGGCAGTATAACAAATGATGTTCCAGTCTCTATTCCTGAAGAACAACTACTTAACCTTCTAACTGATTCGAGAGGACTATCACATTCTTATCCAGAGTTCACTATCTCAAAGGAATCTGAGGATACTATAAATAACAACAAGCTCGATACCAAAATTGACTGGGTAAAAGGAGAAGATAGGTATAGGTATATCCTCGCGACGCCTGATATATCAGTTAAGGATCTAGTAGGTCAAATCGACGCGATTAAAATTGCAAAGAGCGGCCTACAACTTTATGATATAGAATCATACTCTCCTGGTCAGCTGCTACAGGCTCGACATGGTATTCTATGTATAGATGAACTTCCGGTGCTGGACCCGCGAAAACAAGTTGCACTCTTAAGTGTTTTACAGGAAGGGAAATTTACAACGGGACCATATCCGGTGATTTTCAAACCAGATGCAAAAATTATCGCAACCGCTAACCCAATTGATTACACTCATTCTGGTAAAGTTATTGAGCCTTTGTTTGATAGATTGAGAAGTCATATAGACACACATTATCCCACTAGTATTAATAACGAGATGCTTATTATAATTCAAGAATCGCGAATCGCAGATAAGAATAACGTCTTTTTGCCAATTTTCATTCTAGAAACCGTGGCGGAGATAACAAAATTGGCAAGAATTCATCATGATATCAATCATGACAAAGGTGTCAGTGTTAGGATGGGGATTCATTCAACAGAACTTTTGGTAGGTGAAGTAGAACGAACCAGGTCTATACAGCATTCGGTAAAGGCAATACCAAGATTTTGCGATATTCATGGCATTTATCAAGCTTGCAAATTTGAGTTGTCTGAAATGGAAGATAATCGAGAAAACAGGATAAATATACTCGATTCAATAATTAACGGTGCTATAAAAGAAGTTTCTCTTCGATATGTACAAAGACTTGCATCAAGCCAAATAATGAAATTAAAGGACGAATTTGCAAAGAATAAAACATTTTCAGTATCACAAATGATGATAGGTAATAATAACAATAATAGTATTGATCGAGCTGATTATGAATCGCAACTAGCAATGTTCCCCTATTTTAGATCAGTCTTAAATGAAACTGTGGCACACATCAAATATGAGCAAGAGAAATTTGTGGGCTTGGCCAATAAATTTGGAATACCAGCTGACAATATATCAGTTTCACAAGATACAGACGGGGAATTTTCTGCGTCGGCCATAGAATTACTCTTAGAGGGTCTCAGGTATACCCAACCGCCAATATTAGAAAAGAAGGACAAGACCAATTATGAAGCCATTTGACAGTTTCGATTTGGATGCAAGAACATTTATTTATTTTCCCAGTCATCGTATCGAAGACACCCAAAATAGTCAACAACAACATAGCTATGATTTACCAAAAGAAATACTAGATAAATTATTGAATGTTATTGGAAGAGAAGTGCTTCGAGAAAAAACCCCCACAATGGAGGAGCTTGAACAAACGTTGCAGGATGTATTATCTACTAGTGGCATTGAACAAAACTACGACAAGCAAGAACGTGGAAATAATGATAATACTACCGGCCTCCATGTTGCCGGTAAACCGACGATCGCGTACTTAATGCAGAAGGGATATCTTAAGGACTCCACTAAGTGGCTTAGCTCAAAAGGCTTTTTAGAGGTGGGTGGAAGGATTTTGGGCGATGTCATGATGGCCTTGAAAAAAGGTGACTTTGGATTACATTCCACAACAGATCTTGGTTCTGGTAGTATTATAATGGATACAACGAAGAAATATGAGCCAGGCAACGATATTCGGCTCATAAACGTTCCAGCTTCCCTGCTTAACGCAGTTCAGAGAGCAGCGAAAAACAAGGATCAGATCAAGATTCCCCTGGCAATAAATATAGAGGATTTAGAGGAATACGAGACAATGCGAGACGTTAGGGTTGCAGTAGTTTACTGTATTGACTTGAGTTCCACTATGCGATATTCTTCTATGTTTGGCGATATGAGTAGAATTGAAGCCGCCAAAAGAGCCCTGTGGAGTCTTTTCCTATTGAATCGTAAATACTTTCCGTCAGATTCCATTTATATTGTTGGATTTGGAGCACTAGCATCAAAAGTTGCAGCTCAGGACATTCCATACTTAAAGACATTTGAACCAGGCTCCGACTTTTTACATTATACAAATTATCAATCTGCGTTTCGTTTGGCTAGGAAAATACTGCAAAAAGATGGGGCAGTTAACCGTAGAATAGTACTGATAACTGATGGCCATCCTAGTGCATGCTTCATTGATGATAACAATGAGCACGACAAGATTTTATCTCAAAGGCCATATGCTCATTTCTACACCGCAGGCGATGAAACACTTAAAACAGTAAAAGAAGAGCAAGATATGACTCTTGACACTAATTCAGGAGAAGTGGTATACCTTTGTTATCGCTACAGACAAGTGGACCAGTACATAGGTGAAAAAACAATACAAGAGGCTAGAAAATGCCATAGAATGGGCTTTGAAATAGATACTATCATGATAAGTGAGGAGGATTCACTGCTAGAATATGTTAATGATATGGAAAAGCGCGTCAGAGGCAGATCTTATTACATAAACCCAAACGTAATTGACAAGGTTTTGCTAACTGACTACCTGAACAACAGGAAGCAGACGATCAGAGCCCATTCGTAGTTATACATGTGCTTGGGTATTAGTTTTTATGTATAGATACACCATCAAAAACACGTAGCTGGTTGAGGTAGAATATGATGCTTGAAATTAATTACATTGACTGGAATAACGCCCTAAGCGTATTGAGCAAAGCATTCGAAACTAAGTTGTTCGTTTTGATTATAGGGCCAAAAGGCACAGGCAAGACCACTTTAGTACGTAAATTCGCATCGCATATGAAAAAAGACCTATACTCAGTCAACTTTAGTCTTCGTACAAGGGAGTCTCACTTAATTGGAACGAAAACCCTCGAGAGGGGCGAAGTTAGCTTCGTCGAAGGCATGCTCGTAAAATCTATGCGCGACGGAAATATGTTATATTTGGATGAGCTTAATGCTGCGGAAGCGGATGTGTTATTGCGGCTTGATGAAGCATTAGACGATAGAAGACAACTTGTTTTAAAAGAAGCTGAAGGACAAACGGTAAATGCTGCCGCGGATTGGTTTGTAGTTGCAACGATCAATCCTTTGTCGCATGTTGGAACAAAAGAGTTGCCTCCCCAGCTTTTAAGCAGATTTCCCTTTAGACTGAAATTGGACTACCCGCCGGAGGATATAGAGTTGCAAATTATAAACCAACATACTTCAGTGGATAACACGAAAATAGACGAAGTAAAACGTTCCATAAAGCTAGCGAAAAGCCTAAGAGAAGCGGCAGCCTTAGAGGAATTATACTATAGTCCGAGTCTCAGAGAAACAATTGCTTTTGCAAAGCTGATTGGCAAAGGTGTATCTGGCAAGCAGGCAGCAGAAATAGTATATGCAAACGTATATGATCAATGGGGAGAAGTAGAATACCAAAAGGTCATGGATATGATAACTTCAATTTTCGACGGCTAGTGTACAGCATGTAATAGTGTAACACAATAAGTATGATAATGCGAAATGATGTTTTATTAGATGTAGCCACATTCCTAGCTAGAAGGTGGTCAGGAAATTCTAGAATAGTCATATCGATAATGCGTGACATGATACCTACAGCCAGACCTGAGAAAGGTCAGATAGTTCTTCCGATTATTGATTATTTTCCAGGTACGGATTTTCAAAAATACAGACAATGGCGCGTTGCACTATGGTATGAATCTATGCGCATTATGTATTCGTCAAAAGTCTTGAGTTACGACCATGCATATGGTTTTCTGCTTAACACTATAGAAAAGAAACGTATTGAATTTCTCGGACTTTTACAATGGCAGGGCATGGTAAAAGAAATTATTTTCAACGAGAGTATATTTTGGTTATCCTGTCCTCTTCTCAATTCTCTTTATGGGAGGCATAAAGTAGTAGAAGCATTCTCACAATACTTTCTCACAGGATATATCAAAGGTGAATTATTCGGGAGCGAATTTGAAAGAGTAAAGACCTCAGCTGAGTTTGCTAACGGTCTAGTAGATCAAGCAATTAAGAACAACTACGGCACAGATTGGATCGAACGACATATACCTAAGCTGATCAAAATGCTTGAAATAGATCCTCTTGTTTCTATTCCTATTATTGCTCCACGAACAAGGATTGGGTTGTCAATTAACAGAAGCGATCTTTTAAAGCAGATAGAAAACGTATTGAGTAGCAGTACCAAGTATAAACCAGATGAGATCGATAGTGCAAGCAAAAAAGTTGCTGAAGGAACCGACGTGTTGAACGAATTTAAAACGCTATTAAATGAGAGCACAAAGACAGAGAATAAGGGCTATGAAAGCTTGGAGAACCTAGGATTAAGTATTCCTAAGAGATTGGATTTAGATGAGACACAGATTTATGATATGGATTTGATCGAAAAGACGAAGGCAGCCTTTAGAGACTGGAAAACTGGTTGGGTAGAATTACATGATAAAAGCGGCGAAGAATTTGATTCTGAAAGCTATGCCGAAATGCTCGCAAAGCCGTTTCTAACAGACGTTAAATTGT
>JALZFS010000097.1 GCA_030861405.1 Thermoproteota archaeon
AGTTAGTACAGAGCTAAGGCCAGTTCAATGGGAGTAATGCGTTAATAAATACAGAGGAGTTAATTTGAGTTATAATAAATTGCAGATTGTCACTATTCGGCTTTCACAGTATACCATAATTTCCAAGGAAGATGATAGTCCACGTATGGTTGAAATATGCAGAGAAGCAAGATATTAAATGACAAGAAATTGTCTAATTCGTCAATTCTCATTATTGTACTTTTTTGCATTATCTGCTTTCAAGCAGAAGTAGCCTACGGACACTTTTTTGGAGCCACAAAAAATATTGACAACTATCAAGTAATTTTTTCACCAAGTCCTGCTATTCCACTTGTAGGCAACAATTCTACCTCGCTAAACTTTAGCGTCCTTGAGAATACTACCAATATTTACAATATTTATGCTTCGTTGACAATAACCGAAAAGCAGTCGGGCCATATTGTCACACAAATACCTTATAGGCTGTATGAATTTAGCGATATCTCTTTTCCATACACCTTTAATAAAACTGGCGATTACGTTGCAACTTTGGAAGCTAGGATAACAGGCGATCAAAAATATCAAGCAAATCCTCTAGAAGCAAGCTTTGATATTTCTGCAAGCAACCAATTAATACCCTTTGATGAGTTGATGCTCTTTTACATTACACCTGCATCGGTGGCCATAGCAGGTATTGCAATATACCTGCATTCTAAGAAGAAGCTATAGGCAGTTCTATTCTTATGCCATAAGGCTAATTATCCTGCAACTAAAGAATTACAATAACTTCTCTCACTAGCGACCATGCAATAATGTATGCGAGATGAGGTTAACCTCAAGAAATGCAATGTTGCGAGTACTCTGATAACACCATGCTGATTCCATACATTGTTATGCTATCGCAAACAATTGTACCATTGCAGCAGAGATAGTGAAACAAAAAAGCAATAATCGACTTCTCGACTACGTGTCTTTGCAGTTGTCCTTTTAGGTAGATAATGGCCAATTAGTAATTATATTGTTGCCTATGTCCCGTCATATTATATGAAATAAATTGCGTTGATGATACTAACGCCAACAACAATCATGTCCAGTATATCTCTAAGATTATTATTATTAATTTGCTATCTCAATGCTCAATATACTCATTGTTCTTTCTAAATGCTCCATAATATGCTAATGTCGCCAGGGCAACGGCTATAATATACCAATTAGGTATGACAAAACTACCGAGATCTATAGCTCCAAGGTGCATAGAAGTCCAGTCTGAGAATTGCATGAGCATACCGCCCTTCGGATCGTCCGATAAAGGAACCAGCCACCTGTTGACAAACCACGCAAAATCCTCAATCAAGATGGCAGTTATTAAATTAGCGAATCCAAGCATTAGTGCCTTTATTCTTTTATGCCTTCCAAATAGTTTGAAGGCCATATCATCCCAAAGAGAAGCAAAGCTAATCAAGACAAAAATGAAAAGCATTGGGAACAGATGGTATTGATACATGTTGCCGATGATCGGTTTTGTTTCTCTGCTTCTGTCAAAATTTGAATTACTAACCTCCACCTTTCCATTAGAGATCTGCAGTGCAGGATCTTTGATGTAATAGTATTCAAGATAAGCAAAAGAGATAGCAAATATGGTACATATGACAGCAGTTGCAATGAATTCTACTCTTCTAGCCCCTAATTGCTTTACAATGTATTCTCTGTATGATAAAGAGTCATGATCCTTGGATTCTGGTTTAATGATTAAAATACAAGAACATAAATTAAATCAGTTATTCAGAATTTTTCATGAAAGATTATCGTATCCCCCACGATAACGATCACTATGACGCTGGCGGCGGAGGAATAATTTCTGTGTTTTTGTGATCCAGGCATCTCCAGATACCGTCGTAAGTAGAACTTTTGGTCTCATTTGGAAGGACTGCAGGAAAAGTCTTAGCCTTTAACAAGATCGGTGTTGCCATAAGCTAAATGAGAGACTACCAGGAAATTGCATAGTCTCTATTTAATGATGGTTAAGGATGTCAGGGCTATTCAAATTGAAACCCATTATCGATAAAGAAGAATTTTATCTTTACTATTTTGATCTTCTACAATTCTTGACGGCGAGAGCTTATTTCTTCAAAGCAAGTACGACATAACATTGCACTATTGTATCGATAGATCCTACTTTTGGTTGGATTAAAGAATGAAAATTTCGATAATTCCTTTGAACAATTGTCACATTGCTTCTTCATTGCAAGAAGCACATGCCAGAAATATTATTTAACTTCTCTGGAATTATGCTCTATAGTACTTCTATTGCTAGCTGTCATGATTCACTCAATCAGGATGATAGATTGTCAACGACCCTCAATTGTTATTTTTAAGCTGCAGGCAGCAACATTCGGATAGTGGTTGAAGAGCCAAATGAATAGAAGCAGCACAAGAATACACAGGATATTATATTTTGCTTTTAGGTTTCCCATAAATACTCAATTGCTAGACATTCATCCAAGATCTTAGTGATCCAGCTAGCAAGTGACTTGTCTGTTCCTCTAGAATCACTTACCAATTTGAAACATTACTAGTGTTAACAAAGAAATTATCAGGGCTAATCACATTGATAGCCTTCTTAAATTAGATACGAGTTAAAGGCTCTGTTTGAACAACTTTCATTTTTGGAATTTTATCTTCTATTTCCTTTTTCTTTTTATCTAGCTGGGAACTCTTCCACTTTGCAAAACAAGCAATATGGGTCACGTTGTCTTGTACTTTGCCAAGGTATACTTCCTTGACTCCTATTTCTTTGAGTGTTTTCTTTAGAATTTTAGGCTCTAAGTCTAGCTCTACTCCAATATAGTTTAGCATCAAAAGTATTTTTTCATCAGACAAATGGTATCACCAATATATCAGCTATATTGTCATATCCATTATAAGTCTTACATCTATTCAGGTATACAGACTTAGTTATGTTATGACAAAGACATTCTAGCTAATTTTCCAGACTTTTGGTTAACAAAATATCAACATCAATACTATAATTATTATCTATGCAATGATCAATCTTATTCCTAGACAAAGGACAATACCAATATTTTACTCAAGTTACGCGCATATATATCAAAGATGGGATAAGAGCATCCGTTTTTGAAATCCTTGAATAAGACTTTTTGATTCTAGCTCATTCTCTATTCATATGATGGATCGTTATCCTGATGAATAGGCTAATTACATGGGTATTAGGTTAGAGAGTGAAGGCATCTCGGAAATGACAATGATAATTTGGCGGAGATAGTATATGAGGACTAGATGTGTTACTGTGTATACTGCCTGATACCAAGTTTATTCTTTTGACAAGATAGATACGGCAGTACCGTAGTGGTTGTTGAGGTTTGTGTGATTAGAGGTACAGTGAATATCCAGGCTTGCTTTAAGCAAGTACATGCTGACAAGTTGCTTCTGATGAATTAGTATAGTCAGCAGATTACGAGTTCGCTCTAATAATGGTACATAGTCTAACAAGCTATATCTATGGGAAGTAGCCAAATAAAGATAAGCGTGTCTTTCGACCAAGATGTCAACCCTCCTGGCGAAGTATCACATAACGCGGATGTCGAGGGATCTACTCATATAACAGAAATGATAAAAGAGAAAGAATTTGAAACTGTCTTGATAGTCAATCCAAGTTCCTGTAGCGGACTGACCGGAAAAGGATGGGATGACCTATACTCAAAAATTAAAGGTATACTAGGCGGCAATATCAAAGTTGCTTTCACCAAGAAATCTGGTGACGGCACTGTTTTAGCAAGGCAATTTTTGAAGCAAGGACTAAAAAATATAGTAGCGATAGGAGGTGACGGAACGCTAAATGAGGTTGCTAATGGCTTCTTTGAAGAACCGGTGGGAATATATTCTAGCAAAGCAGGCGGGCATGACCAACCATCATCTTTGAAACCAATAAATCCTAACGCAATAATGGCAATTGTGCCTTGTGGTACTCGAAATGTTCTTGCCAAGTCTATGGGTCTACCTGGAGAAGTAGTTGAATCTTGCAAGACCTTTTCTTTGGGTAAGCCAAAAAAGATAGATGTTATCTGTGCTAATGTTACGAATCAAGAGAATCATTCAACAACAACGACCAGAATTTTGCTTAATGCTGCCGAGACAGGTCTTGCAGCAGAGATTATAGACAGATCAAAGAAAGTAAGGGAAGTTGTAGATAGCAGAATTGTGTCTACTATTACAAGCATAGCTACTACTTTACCTGTATATCAAAGCAATGAGTGTGAAATATCTATTGACAACGATAAAAGAAAATTTGTCATCAAAATGACTATGGGTGTGGTTGCTAATGGTCAATTCCTAGGTGGAGGATTCAAAGTTGCAGCCCATGCCAACATGTCGGATGGACTGCTTGATTTGATCATTCTAAAAGATTCAGGGAGTCTGAAAATGGTGGATGAGCTTTTTAACATGAAGGAAGGCGATTATAAGGATGAAGATAACATAATGTATATACAAGCTAAAAAGGTCTCTTTGAAATCAAAGGAAAGAGATGTTACAGTTACAGTGGACGGAGAGCCTATTGGAATTCTGCCTGCTACATTTGAAGTGATTCCTGATGCGTTGACAGTGAAAATGTAAAGTGTGGTTGCAGTGACTTTGTACACAAAATGTGAATTCTTGGACGAAAAAATAACATAAATCAATCAGATTTGAACTCAAATTGGGTCTGAAGCATTTCATAATATATCAAACAGCATTTTAGGAGGAGCCACTAATTCTTTTATGAATGTCAGTATTAATTTTTGTTGCTGCTGCACCCTTCAGATAAACTTTGCGCGCTTTGTACTAGCCACATTGCATTAATTCAATTAATTTTACTTCTGGCGACTCGCACATGAACATAATAGGCCAAGGTCGTTAGCCGAGGCATATATATTAAGAGAGCGAGAAATCACATGTGAGACATGCGTATAGTTCTTGCAGGGGTAATTGCAGTCTTGATTCTGCTTGCCCCAGCTCTGGCATCTGCACAGATCCAAGAGAATTACCAGACGATCAAGTCTCAGAGAAGCGAAAGCTTTGTTCTACCCTATACTGCTACGAACCGACAAGAGAATAATCCCCTAGTATATACATTTGACACGCCCAAGCAGCCAAGCTGGATTCTTGGAATACAGAATAACTTGTCTTATATTCCAAGAGAAGGTGCCAGAACCGTCATAAAGATACAGGAGCCGGCTCCAAGCCAAAAATATATAGAAATCGTAATGTATGGCGATCAATCAAGGAGGTTTTGGGTTGCAGTCAACGCACCTGATGAAGGATATGCAAGAGTCTACGATAGTATAAAGACTGAAAACGGTGAAACGGGCTGGTCAAATGAAGGACCAATAACTATAAGCCATAGTGAGAATGGAGGACTGAGCGCTACGAATGGTCAAAGGACCGTAGTTGATCAGCTTGATGTCAAGGGTTTTTCAGTGGGATCGATTGCAGTATATGGCAATGACAAAAATACTACTCTTGCCGATGCATATGCGGGAAATATCGGTTTTGACATCGCATATGGAAGTTTTGCGCAGTCACAGCTTTACTATGTGCCAGTTGGACTAATGGCAGGGGTAGGAGCTCTCATTGCAGGGCTCTTGATATTTAAGAAGAGAAAGTCTTCTGATTAGAAGAGTAATAGTATCTGCATAATGTTTTTAGATTGCACACCTTGCACGTTGGATTGATAGGTAGGCAAATGTTCTGTCCATACATCACAAAAGTATCGTTCACTCTTACCCACAGCCTCCTGTCGACGATTTTATTCAGCTCTAGCTCTGTCTGTTCAGCCATTTTGGTATTAACAAGCCCAAGCCTGTTTGAAATCCTATGGACGTGCACATCAACAGGTATTGCTGGTTTGTTGAACGCATATACGAGCACACAATTGGCAGTCTTTCTGCCCACGCCAGGCAGTTCTAGCAGGCTGCCAATATCGTTAGGTACTTGCCCGCCAAACTTGCTCACAAGTATCTGCGAAACTTGCTTGATGCGCTTAGCCTTGACGTTGTAAAAGCCGATGCTGTGGATTATATTCTTTATTTCATTGATGTCAGCTGAGGCGATATCATCTGCAGTCTTGAACCTTTCAAAAAGCTTCTTGACAACCTTGGTCGTGTTCTCGTCTCTTGTGCGCGCTGATAAAATGGTTCCGATCAGGATTTTGAATGGATCACCCTGTTCGGCCATTTGGAGGCCACGGAGCGCAGTGAGCCGCTGTGGCTTCTCGCGGCTGAGCGCCTGCTCCATTTTTCTTATTATGATGGCCATTGAAGAAGGAGATGATGATGGTCTTGGCAATTGAATTATCTTAGTTGCATGATAATATACTATTGTAGAGGGTATTAAACCTAATTTTGATTGCTAGCGTCATGCCCTAGCTATCTATAAAAATTCCTTGGATGTGGACAATACGTTCATCATTGATCAAACAAGAATCTGATACCTCTCGTCCAAGTAATAGCAAACCTTTTGATTGCAGATAATGCTGTATCTAGCATAATGAGATCTTCTTTTCCTTTAAGTGGCAGGTGCCTTTCTAAATAGCAGATCCTCTGCTTCATCAGGATAAGTAATATAGATAACTAGCATAGTCTAATCTCAATATTTATATCAATAGTCAACGTTAGAGCTGCGTTGAAGCTCATTCAAGCTCTTCCAGGCATGCCAAGGCCTGTCACGGAAACGGAAGTTAACAATTTTCTTCAAGGCAAACTTAACCTGCAAATTGCTACTATCGATGAAGATGGGTATCCTTTGATTCAACCTGTCTGGTTTCTCTATGAAAATGACTCTGGCAAGATATATACTGGCACGGCAAAAATGACAAAGAAAGTTCAAAACATTCAGAGAAATGGTGACAAGATTTACTTTTCCATTGATGACGAAAATTATCCATACAGAGGAGTGAAAGGAAGGGCTATTGCAAAGATATCAGAAGATATAAAGAGGAACTTGTCAATTGTAGAAAAGATAAACTTAAAGTACTTGGGTACGCTTGAACATCCTCTTGCCAAGAGATTAATGGAAAATACTAGGAAAGGGGACGAAGTTGTTATTGAAATCACACCGAAATTTTTCTCAGCATGGGATTTCAGCAAAGCCACATAATTCAGATTCAGTATTCC
>JALZFS010000101.1 GCA_030861405.1 Thermoproteota archaeon
ATGGTACAGCCTTTATCTCATTTGCAACGTCATCTGGTTATGGAAAGGAGACTATCAAAGCAGCAGATGGAAAAACTGTAACTGCCACAGTTTATGAAATTGTAGAGTCTAACCCTACGACCCCCAATGTAGGTAAAGGTATTGTAACAGCAGTCTTTCAGACCAATTCGACGGGTACTCTCACATCACTAAATGGTATGATACTAGTAGGAACTGACGATATGAGCACAGGCGGTGCTAGCCACGTGACGCTATGGAGATGGGAAAGTGGAATTGTTAGCAGTAGCAACACGAGCGCCAGCAGTACCACCATTACTAGCAACAATTCGACCAGCATAGCTGTGCCCCCTGATATAACGTCAGGAGCAGAGGCACTGCCTCCAGTGGATAGCAGTAACAATATTACTACAACAACGGCAGCAAATGAGCTTTCTCCTTCTCGACCGCCACCTTCAACTTCGCTGACTGCACCATACTGACTATATAGTGAGCCACCACAGAGGTGGGCGAAATTCTTTCTTTTTGTCTATTCTTTTGAAAGCAACAGAGACATAAGCATGATTCAGATAATTCTCTGATAGAGAGATAGAACTAGAGGAAAAGACATTGATACATCAAACAAAATCAAGGTCGGAATGAAAGTTAGACAAAGCGTTGAATAACCGGATATGTCATAGATGCAAAAGAACTGGTGAGATATTCACTCTGAGTTTAATATTGTCCGAAATTGTGCTTTGGTCAACTCCAAGCCGGTAGGCGATCTCATTTGTGTGAGATTCCTAGCGACTGATGAAGCTACTTGCCTACGCCGTTCCTCGATAGCAAAATTATGCCGGTTCGTATTCAAAATATGAAATATCGAAGTTAAGCGAAAAAGATTATGATTGTTGTTATGTCTAGTTAGTAAGCGTGTCAAAACAGGAGTTGAGTTTTGAGTGTCAAAGATAAAGTGGTTGATAGTTATTTTTTGTTTGAGTGTGACTTTCAATGAATTCTTAATGAGAGACGACTGCTATTGAAGAGTTCTAAGGGGCTAACATACTGGCCAGTAAATGATTAGCTGCTTCTGCCTTCTGCGGTTGTAGAGGAATACTAGCTACGGTGACAGTTATTATCCGTAGCAATTTCAGCACTGCAATGAGGGCTATTGCCGTCAAAAAGAGACAATTTTTTAATTGATCGGTGTCCTTTTTCTCAGATTCATGTAGCGAGAATTCTTTACCGTTAGCATCTTTTCATACTTCTATTTCACAATCAGCTGACAAGAATAGTTTCGTTCTGATGGTCGGGTGCATATATTATATCTTTAGGAGAGGTGCGAAGGTTTCCTGATATATTGGTAGATGGAAACATCATCATCTAACGTGTCTCCTCCAAATGTTGCTAAGTGTTTTGTATGGTACATATTAGAATTCTGTTGTATTTTCCTTATTTGTATGGCGCCTGTGTTATGAACCAGTTTATCTATTAAACCAGGATCTGCTACTGATACAACATTCTTGATATCAGACGGTGTATTATCATAAAACCCGATATAGTCATGGCGATCCAAATGAAATACAAATTCTGGAATCCATAGATAAAATGGGTTTCCGATGACAGTTATCTTCTCATTGCTATCATGCAAGAAGCGGCTCAGAAATGCAGTTGTTTGAAAGTAGGATAAATTATCATATTTTATTATTAACATAGTACTGGCTGTCAATCCAAAAACCCCTATTCCAATAATTACAATAGGATGTAACATTCGCGAGGCTCTCTTTTTCTTGATACTATTTGACATGTCCACTATCAATCGGGCGATTGCAATGCAGAACGCAGGGAAAATTGGAATGAAATGATAAACTGAAACAAATCCTATAAGATATATAAATGCAAGAAAAGGAGCAATCCACAATAAAATCACAATATCTCTTTTTGCGATTGCATATGTTAAGCCGGCTGCACTAAGTATATGAAAAACTGGATCAACATTAAAATTGTAATTCAAAGAAGTAAAGAAACTATTATTCTTTATCCCTCTTTGTGCTTGAACAAAGACATCATGCAACCAATTATTAAATTCTCCAATAGACATAGCATAAGCAGGCCAGATCATTGGTATCAAGATCACAGGGGCGAGCCATAATCCAAGGTATTTTAAACTCCTGTTGCTATTTCTATAAACAAGA
Source organism: Thermoproteota archaeon (assembly GCA_030861405.1). Lineage (GTDB taxonomy): Archaea > Thermoproteota > Nitrososphaeria > Nitrososphaerales > Nitrososphaeraceae > Nitrososphaera. The sequence goes on from JALZFS010000101.1 coordinate 2,172, forward strand.
AAGGCTATCAGAGGGATCAAGGTAAAAGCAGGGATTTTTGTAAAAATAGATAATCCCATAAGAATACCAGAAGCCAGTGCTAGGAAAGTATTTGTGTTCTTGTTATATCTATTATTTTTCTTTAAAGGCTGTAGGTATGATGTAAATAATATTGAAGCTAACAAGAAAGGTAGCTGAACAGACTCTAACAACACCCATCTAGTTTGCCACATTGTTATTGGCATTACTGCAAAAATGATTGAGGCAGTAAATGCAACACTCCTATTGTTATAGCGATCGCCTATTTTGTATATGAGTAAGCTATCTATCACAGCAAGTATTCCCATCAATATTCGGGGAATCAGATAAAGTACTTCTATGGAATGTAAATCCCCAACAACAGGATGTAATGAGCTAGGGTAGCCAATCACAAAGAATATTCCTGCTAAAAAAACCTGTGCAAAATAAGGATGATCAAAGAAGTACGATATCCCAATACCTAGTCCGTTTAAAACAGCCATTCCTCTTGCTATGTAAATATTTTCGTCGTTGAGCGGGCCAGGTGGAAATCCAATAGGATTTGAAAGGTGAGTATATGCAGTCAACAGAAGAGGAATGAATATCATTGCGATAGGGAATCGCCCAATGTTTAGAGCAGCCACGAACTGTCTAAATGGCCGCATAGTCTACCATAGATAAAAATGGTTTCTCCCTTGCAAAAAAAGAAGGTCAAGTTAGAAGATTCATAGAAGATCCCCTATCAAGCAGCAGTCATTAACAACGCTATTTGATTTTTTGTTAAATAGACAAAGAAAGAAAAAAGGAAGTGGTTGTTTGCTTTTGGTAGATGTGTATATTTTAGAATCTACAACTAGTGCCCGACGGGTTTCCGATATGAGCGAGCGAGATTACATTACCATCGCCAGTTGTTGCATAGGAACAGTAACTATTGCTATAGCTATTACTACTCCTAGGACCATGAGCACGGCTACTATGGCAATTACTGCCATTGATGTTGTTGTAGTATTGGTTGTCTTTGTCGTTTCGCTATCTCCTCTACTAATGGAAACATCGTCCCTTTGAAGCGTTAATCGCTGTCCCTACTGGGCACCCAGTGGCTTCTGCTTGTTGTTGCTGCAGTGGAATGATGGTTGCTACGAGGAACCACATCATCACGAGCCCTAGGCGCGATTTGAACGCGCGACCTAAGGTTTACGAAACCTTCTCCGCCAGAGAAAAATAATGCGGGGGAAGATTGTTCCGCAAACCTTAGGTCTCGCTCATCACCTTATTCTTCTTCTTTTCACAGCTGGCTACAATCTCAGAGTAAAACATAAACACAATCAGAGAGATTATTATATTTAGCAAAAGGTTCGGCTATATCCTAGATACTGGCGATGCTTCACCTCTAATGCAGCTATCACCTACAAACAAAAGACACGCTTGCACTGCTTTAGCCAACCTTGCTAAATTTCAAGGAAAATATGACGAATGGTCTAGAATACGTAGAGCTTATGAT
>JALZFS010000119.1 GCA_030861405.1 Thermoproteota archaeon
TGACCACTTTATTTTTGATAGGCTTGCTGAAAATAGTCAAATGCCAAATTCTTTGCTTAATGGAATCTGTTACGCTGCTTAACTATCTTGTCCATCTTGTGTCAGAAAGATAGAAAAATTAAAGAAAAGACTATGGCTAGCTGTGACGGCGGTTATGGCATGAACTACTGTATTTTATAATATGGCAAGGCACGCTGCAATAATTATTTTGGCGCAGAAATTGGAATTTTTGATGCTAAATCCTCTTCAAATTCATCCTCAATATGCAGTTTTGGCTTGAGTCCAACGATCAAAATACATGTCAGTTCTGCATATACAGGGGATGGATTGCTAGAAGAATACGCCAAGAATAGAATTGACGTCAAAAAGCCAAGAAATGAAGGCAGAACATATAGCATTGACAAGCTGGAGGGCCTGGACAAAGAGAACCTCGAAGTACTTGCGCCCTTTATTGACGCTGTAAAGATTTACGGAGTTTTGCCACTTCTAGTTTCAGAAGAGATATTGAAGAAGAAGGTTAAATTCTATCACGATCATAACATCAAAGTTTCTACGGGAAGCACGATCTCCGAGTATATGGTAGCGGAAAAAGCATTTGACAAATTTATTGGAGAAGCGGCAAATATAGGATTTGATATCGTTGAAATAGGAGAAAACAATACATATCTAAATTTTGAACAGAAGAAAAAGATTACGGAGGGCATACTGGCCAAGGAGCTTGAGGTTCAATGGAAGGTTGGCAAGAAAGATCCAAGACATCAGCTTCCACTGGACGTTACATTGACCAAGATTGATGAAGCAGTCAAACTAGGTTCAGACAAAGTTGTACTTGAAGCAAACGAGGGCATAAATGTGGGTATCTATGATGAAAAAGGCTTTATAAGATGGAATTTTGTCGGTGCCTTAACTGCAAAGTTTCCTCCAAGTATGTTCATTTTTGAAGCTCCATTGGAATCACAGCAGTCCTCATTGATTGCAGAATTTGGCCAGCGAGTCAATCTAGCCGAAGTGCGAATTGAAGCTGTATCGGCTGTGGAATCGCAGAGAAGAGGATTTCCAACGAAGGCAGCATTTAGTGTAGCAAACCTTAGCAAGAATCCAGAAGGAAGTCCGGCAGCCAAGTTTGTTTACTTTGTAATGAAATCAAAGCATCCTATCGATCAGGTCGAGCTCATGAATATGACTAACCTTCCGAGGAGGACTGTACAAAGCGCAGTAGAAGAGCTTAAATCACAAGGCTTGATTGTTGAACGAAGCAGCTTAGATGATGCACGAAAGAAGCTATATACTCCCATTCAATCTGAATGGTTATGAACTAAGTGTAGTTATACCTTCCCATTGCCTGAATATACGAACCAAGACATTTAGACAAAACTCGGGTCGATATATACAACAGAAATGAATTACAGGAGTAATGATAAAAGTCAGATTATAGGATACACGCAAGAAACTTAAATTAGACCAGGAAGCAGCATATCGATACATTAACATCAGAGGACACAGTATTGCTAGATGCTTAGATGCCATCCTTTGTGGCTGAGGAACTTCTATCGGTATTAGGGAATGAAGACGTAGGGGAAGGGATATCATAGAGTGCTTCTGGATCTCAAAGAACGCTTATAAAAAAGGACATTTCCTATACGTAGGACGATAATACTTGGCAAATACCACCTTTAGAGTGCAATCGCACAAGTTCAGCCAGGATAATATCCAGACTACGCTTGTGTGCTCAAAATGTGACGAGGTCTTCTCCAAGGAGTTTCCTCTAGACCTCGAAGGTCAGACGATAGAGTTTAAATGTCCTGTATGTGGTGCGCCTGGCGAGGCAGACCTTCCATACAAGAGTGCAGAAGAACGTGAAGAGCTCGAGGAAGATTTTGAAGAGATTGAAGAAGAAGAAGGCGGCGAAGAATTTGAAGAAGAATTCTAGCAGAATATATAGAATGGACCTCGACCATTAAGATCTCTCTTATGAAATTCCTGAAATTTGCTTGATCTATGCGGCCTGTTTAAAGATAACAGAGATCTAGATAGGTTTCTCCAGATCCAAGTCCCAGATGAGAATCAAATGAGGGTTACTCGGGAAGGAAACATGGAAAAGCTAAAATGTGGCTGATAGGTCGTCAGACAATCTCTTATGACTAATGTCAGTCATAATTTATCCTCAAGCTACTTTCTGGCTAGCTTGCTAAGCTGCGCAAGGAGCGCAGATAGCTGAATTTCAGGGTGCGCGCCGGCAACAAGTCTGTAGTCATACTCGGCCATTATAGCTGCAAACTCTTGTGGATCTGCAATCTTCATTTCGTATGCCTCTTGGTTTGCATATTTCATAAAATCAGCCTCGGACATGCCATAGACTTGGATTAGCTCGAGAAGCTTTGCTCTAGCATCATTGAACTTGCCCGAAATTGCAAGGCGGAGTACTTCGTTGACCCTTGCCCTACCAGAGAGCCCCATGGCTACAGTAATACTCGCTGCAGATATAGAGCCCATACCAGCTGCAGCTTGCATGATGTTTATAGAATGGCGCAGGTCTCCTCCAGTTATGTCATATATCTGACCAAGAGCCTTTTCTTCATATTTTACCTTCTGCCTTTCGCAGATCATTTTTAGATGAGTGGTAACATCCTCTTTTGGTAAGCGTGTAAATCTGAATACCACACATCTGCTTTGAATAGGTTCAATTATTTGGGATAGATTATTACAAATAATAATAAAGCGAGTAGTCCTTGCACTGTCTTCAATTATCCGTCTCAGGGCAGTTTGGGCCTCTGATGTCATTTCATCAGCTTCATCAAGTATTATTATCTTTGGCTTGCCAAACTCCTTATCACCAGCCAGCTTGATTGAAGCGGCAAACTCTTTCACACGCTCACGCACCATCTTGATGCCGCGCTCGTCTGATGCGTTAAGTTCGAGAGTGTTCTTCCTCCACTCTTCCCCCAAGACCTCCATTGCAATGCAAAGAGCAGTGGTAGTCTTGCCAACTCCTGCAGGGCCAGAGAACAGCATATGAGGTATGTCGGGACTTTTAATTAGGTTGCCTATACCCTTGACTATCTCCTTTTGATCAATTACTTCACTCAGTTTTTTTGGTCTGTATCTTTCGGACCACATTAGGTTCGCTAAATCTGTTTTTCGGGCAGATTCTATCATGAACTGTTTTTTGGGACAAGTTATTAATCATTAATAGGTTACCATTCTGTCTTGATCTGTCTCTCATTAATTTACATAAAAAATATCTGGAGCTAGCTACTAGCTTTACAAAAGCTGTCCGGATATGATATATAATAAGTACCTAGTTTCTAGAGCTCTTCAACAATGGCCAACGTTATCCGGTCAGATCCAAGGATTGAGTCTATCCAAGGTATTTACGAGCTGGGCTACCTTATGGAGGAAGTCAGGGTATCATATAAAAAAGATACCAAGATAAGCGTTGGCACTATTGCGATTGACGCAAAAGAAGGCGACATGTCATCTATCCCGCGGTGGGTTGCTGAGATCCTTGTAGAACAAGGCGCTGCAGAAATCCAATTGAATGAAATCACGAGCTACATATCGCGGACCATGAACCGTGAGCGAATTGCAAAGCCCCATGACTTATCTGGCATCGATGTCGATTTTTACGTCAGAGTCAATGACCATCTCGAGCGTATCACTGAGCGGGAAAGAGAGAACCTGATTGTTTCTCTAAACATATTTGTAGCCTCTCGACTCGAAAAAATAGTCAAATTGGCTGCCGCTTCACCACTTTCGGCTGAACTAGAATCCAAGCTTGCTGCAGAAGAAAGAGAGCTTTACAATTTGATCAACAACGCTTCAACTAAATTCAAGAAAGGAGTGCTAAAAAAGTTTGGCTGAGCAGCAGACCGCGGCTGCACTTACAAACGATCTGGAAAAGTTCCTTAAAGCATTCAAAGACCGTAACAGCAATTACAAGTATTTTGACAAAATAAATAATATGATGGCATCAGGCGCCCAGTCGCTTATAGTTGACTATATTGACCTTGATTCTTACAACCCCACGCTCGCCAAAGAAATAACACACAAGCCAGATGAATATCTTAATGCATTCAACGAGGCAGTACTATCAGTTCTCCACGAGATCCATCCGGACTATGAACAAGAGATCCGTGACAAGGTCCGAGTCCGAATAGGTAACTATACTGTCCAAAAAGGCCTCCGAGAAATAAATGCCGACCTGATAGATAAGCTTGTGAGCATCTCTGGCATGGTCGTACGCTCCTCAGAAGTCAAGCCACTCGCCAAGAAGGTTGCTTACAGATGTACCAATTGTAACACAATCACAGAGGCACAGCTCAAAGGGCTTGTGATGAAAAAACCACTCAAATGCCACACCTGTGCTGAGAAAGAGCTGGAGATGGATCCAGAGAACAGTCTATTTATCGACTTCCAGATGGTAAGGCTTCAGGAACTACCAGAGGACTTGCCTGCTGGCCAGCTGCCGCATTATATTGAAGTCACTGTCATGGGCGACCTTGTAGACCAGTGCAGGCCCGGAGACAGAATCATACTCACTGGCATCATAAGAATAGAACAGGAGCAATTAGCGCCTCAGACCAAGACCAGTCTCTTCCGGCTTCGTATGGAGGGAAATAACATAGAATATCTAGGTGGCAGAGCAGGGAGCAAGGACACAAGATCTATTGAAAGAATAACGATAAGTACGGAGGACGAGCGGCAAATAAGAGCCATAGCAAGCAAGCCAGATGCATATGAGAAGCTTATTGCTTCTTTTGCACCCCATATTTATGGCCATGAGCCGATCAAGGAAGCAATACTACTGCTCATCGTAGGCTCGGTAACCAAGAGGCTAGATGATGGCTCAAATAGGAGAGGAGATATCAACGTGCTTTTGGTAGGCGACCCTGGTACGGCTAAGTCAGAGATGCTAAAGTTCACAGCTAAGATTGCTCCAAGAGGGCTATATACATCGGGTAGAGGCTCCACGGCTGCAGGCCTAACAGCTGCAGTCATTCGGGACAAATCAGGAATCATGATGCTTGAAGCAGGTGCAGTGGTATTGGGCGATCAGGGGATAGTATGCATCGACGAATTTGACAAGATAAAGCCAGAAGATCGCTCTGCTCTTCACGAAGTGATGGAACAGCAGACTTGCTCAGTAGCAAAGGGAGGCATTGTTGCTACACTCAACGCGAGGACCTCGATCTTAGCCGCAGCAAACCCGATATATGGCAAATATGATCCATACAAAAACATTACAGAAAATGTTAACCTACCGGTGCCGCTTCTTACAAGGTTTGATTTGATATTCATAGTTAGAGATAGTCCTGACAAGGAAAAGGATAACCTTGTAGCAAGCCACATACTCGAAATACACCGGGATAGCGAGCATGCTGCCAGGCCTGTGATTGACATCGACCTTTTCAGTAAATATCTGTCATACTCAAAGCAGGCGGAGCCAGCACTCAGGCCGGAAGCAATAGACATTATACGCAGTTACTACATGGACATGAGAAAGGTTGAATCAGAAGGAATGATAACAGTGACTCCAAGGCAGCTGGAAGGACTGATTAGACTTGCATCTGCACGTGCAAGGTTGCTATTAAAGGACATGGTGGATGCGGATGACGCCCAGCGCGCGATCTATCTTGTAGACCAGATGATGAGAACCGCCGGCGTGGACGTTAATACAGGTAAGACTGATCTCGGTGTGCTGTACGGTAAGCCTCAGAGCGTTGTTTCGAAGGAAAAGACCTTCATGGAAGTCTTTAGAGGGCTTGCAAGTGCAGAGAACCATGACGTAGAAGATAAGGTGCTTGTAGATGAGCTAATGAGAACAGGTAAATTCTCTGATGAAGAAGCGAGAAAGTACATTCAAAAGTTTAACCGCGAAGGCCAGATATTTGAAAGAAAGCCGGGTTTTTGGGCTAAAGCGTAAAGGCATTTTTAAAATACCCGACTCACTTATGAGTCTAAAAATGTCATCAGATCTAACCGATAGCTCTGTCAGGATGCTCCTTTCGTATTTTGGCTATTCTTCACTCTACCCACCGCAGGAAATGGCATTGAAGAGTGGCATATTGGAAGGTAAGAGTGTGCTCATAACTACACCTACTGCCAGTGGCAAGACGCTTGTAGCAATGATAGCAATTCTCAACGCAATGAAAAAGGGCAAAAAAGCTATCTACCTCACACCGCTTCGCGCGCTAGCAAGCGAAAAATATTATGAGCTGAAGGTGCTTGAGAAGCTTGACCTTGGCAGAAAGATAAAGGTTATGGTGGCAACTGGAGACTATGATTCTCCAGGAAGACAATTGGTGACAGCAGACGTTATCGTTCTTACAAATGAAAAAATGGACACGCTTTTCCGCCATAATGCAGAATGGCTCGACGATGTAGCACTATTTGTCTCTGACGAAGTACACCTACTAGGAGATAGGGATAGAGGACCAACACTTGAAATGATGCTTACTAAAATACGCAAGCAGTACCCGGAATCGCAGATAGTAACACTCTCTGCTACAGTAGCCAACTCTGACGAGATTTGCGAATGGCTTGGCTGTGAGCTTGTAGAAAGTGACTGGCGACCAACAAAGCTATTAGAAGGAGTCTACGAGCATGGCACCATCAGAATGAGCGATGGCACTACTGTCAGGGTAGGTGGCTCTGGCATCCCCTCTGCAATCGATCTTGCCATTGATTCTCTTAATGACGGTGGGCAGGCCCTTATATTCGTGGAAACAAGAAAGCGCGCTGTGTCGCTTGCTGCGAAAGCTATAGAGCCAGTCTATAAGCGGATGGATAAAAGAGCAAAAGAGATGGCAGCTCAAGCATCATCTGAAATACTGGCTAGGGGAGACGATAGCGAAGTCACAAAGACGTTGGCTAAAGTCATATCTAAAGGAGTAGGGTTCCATCACGCAGGCCTAGGGCCATCAAGTAGGGAGATAGTAGAAAGCTCCTTTAGAAAAGGTGTGATCAGGTTGCTGACGGCTACACCAACACTTGCAGCAGGCGTAAACCTACCTGCAAGGAGAGTTGTAATAGCAAGCATCCTGCGCTATAACCAGGATTATGGCGGAAATGTTCCTATCAGCGTGTTAGAATACAAACAGTTGTGCGGCAGAGCAGGCAGACCGCAATACGATACATTCGGCGAGGCCATAATCGTAAGCGAATCACGCGTGAGCACAGATGAGCTTTATGATCATTACGTGTGTGGCAGTCCAGAGCCAATTAGGTCGCAGTTATCAAGCAACGACGCTATCAGGTTTCATTTGCTCTCAACTATTACGACATCACCAGGTATGAAGAAACCTGACATCCAAGACCTTTTTTCGAGAACACTATTTGCACGACAGTATAGAAGTGCAACCGTTTCCTTTAAGGTCGAGTCTGCGCTTGAGTACCTAGAGCAAGAAGAACTGATCAAGTCAAAGAGTAGTCGATATATTGCCACAGACTTTGGCAGGCGGACATCGCTTCTATATCTAAATCCAGATACAGCCGTCAAATTCAGAGATGCATTGAAAAGGGTTGAACCTGCGGATGCCAGCAAACACACACTCGGTTTTCTATATGTGATAGCAGACTGTCCTGACTTTTACCCAAAGTTGTCATTACGGAAAACAGACTATGATGAGCTGAGTATTCTGATCCAGCGTCGTAGCAATGAACTATTGTCCCGCATAAGTGAATATAATTGCTCTCGCAGCTTTTGGGCACTATCTCAGTGGATAGAGGAGGTACCCGACAGAGTACTGAGCGATAAGCTGGGTGTTGAGTCGGGAGATATGCATAGGATAGTAGAGATAGCTGATTGGCTTGCATATTCACTTTATGAAGTGGCCAAGCTGCTGCATCGCGAAGATCTCCTTTCAGAACTTTATGGTCTGCGTGTTAGAATTAGACAGGGCGTGAAGGAGGAACTATTGCCACTTGTGGCACTTGAGGGCATTGGAAGAGTGAGGGCGAGAGCACTGTATAACGCAGGCTTCACGGATGTCGTCAAAATAGCCAAGGCTTCGCAGACTAAGCTTGCAAGTGTGCCCAAGATAGGGCCAACAATGGCAGAAAATTTAAGGCAGCAGGTAAAGAACAAGTTGGGGCAATAGTATCAAATGCTAGACGGCACTAATCTAATGATATATGGTGCAGTTGTATCATCGATTTCGTTCCTTTCCATTTTGTTCATGATGCCAGGATGGATTAAGTCTCTGACTGCAAAAGGCAAGGTAGTTCCTGACGCACACAAGCCAAAAAAGCCTCAGGTTCCAAGGCCCGCAGGTCCCGTTATTGCTGTTAGTATTGCCGCAGCTGAAATTATGCTCTTTGTACTAACGACGAATACTACTGTGCTTGCAATACTACTTACAACAACCATCGCATTTTTCATAGGCTACATCGATGATAGTAGAGTGATGCCAGGATGGTTTAAGCCTGTAGCCCTGCTGGCAGCAGCTGTTCCCTTGGTTTTTCTTCATATCTATGTAAATCAAATATATCAGAATTCGCTAAACCTAATATTTGGTAGTGCGTACATACCTATACTCCACATACCTCTGATATTTGTCATAATTCCTATTACTGGTAACACTATAAATTCAATTGATGTACTAAACGGGGTGGCAAGCGGCTTTTTAATAATTGCAACGATCCCGCTGTTGGCCAGTATTGCGATTTTTGGCAGCCCTGAAGTTTTCCTTGCCACGCTTCCACTATTATTTGCCATGATTGCATTTTACAAGTATCACAAATTCCCAAGTAGGATATTTCCTGGCGATTCAGGCACACTTTTGCTTGGCGCGATGTACGGTGCACTAGCCATAGCGGGTAATTCAGAAATCATCGGCGTAATTGCACTCCTGCCTGCTGTCATGAATTCATTTCTGTTCCTTGCAAGCGTGAGGCGTATAGTAGAGCACAGGGAGGTAAAGGCAAGGCCAACGATCCTGACAGATGACTTCAAGATAGCAGCATCAAAGGATAGTAATGCGCCGGCTACGCTTGTAAGGCTGATTGTTGCAGATAGGCCTCTCAGCGAAGGAGAAATAGTATGCCAAATATTCAAGCTAGCAATCTTTACAGCAGTCCTAGCACTTGCCTCGATCGCCATTCAATATGTTATTCTCAGGGTGTAACTCAAATGGGGCTTGCAGGTTTATTGCTTTTTATGACTGGAGTATGGGGGATGATACTTGCAGTTTCTGCATTTCTGGTCGTCTTTGTTGCGCCTATAGAGATTTATCTGTTCGGAGGACAAGCGGAGCGCCTCACTGTATCTACTATTCAGGCAGCAATAGCTATATTGGTATTGATGCTGCTGGTCCTCGGCTTAAATAGACTAAAGAGTATCTATTTATACAAGAAGCTTTCATAGTAAAATACTTCTTTAGAGTAGACTTCATAACTGTTAATATTTTCCATAGCGTTTGTTTCCATGAAAGAGTAAGAGAGGGTTACAATGTCAATAAATTTGGGAAATGTTTTAGCATTATTGCTTCTGCTATCCGTTGCAGCAGGCATCCCTAGCGCAGCTGGCCAAAACACATTTCTCAACAACACTGCCAGCGATATCAATGATATTATTGGCAATATAGAAGATTTTAAGGATAATCTCATAGGTAATGTGACAACAGGAATAACAGAAGAAAATGGAGACGAGAAGACTAGTCTCCCAGTCATGAATGAAAACAGCAGTAGTAGCGGAGGCATGTCATCATCTGATACAACAAGTAACGACATCATGATAAATGAAGTCGAGCTCAACCCTCCTGGCAACGATGAAGGAAGGCAATGGGTCGAGCTATACAATCCCACCAAAGTTGACACCAATATCGGCAACTTTGAGATAATAACGTCGTCTAAATCCTCAACGATCAAATTGCCATCCTCAGCTGTAATAGAGGCTGGCAAAACATACGTGGTCGATGTTAATCAGCAGATTCTGCCACATACTATTGATAGTCTCATTCTCATAGATGCAAGGGGTAATGTAAAAGACAGGACACCATCTCTTGTAGACAGGAGTGATGACAGTCGTACCTGGCAGAGGATACCTGATGGAAACAACGAATGGCAATTTATAGAAGGCACACGCAACAATCTTAATGAACCTAACAGCAGTAGTAGCGCTAGATTTGACAAGTCCTATTCTGGGCCAAGTACAAAATGCATAGGATCGGCACTTTGTACTGAAGGCATTGCTATCAGAATAGTCGATGGGGATACACTATATGTGATAGCAGGCAGCAACATATACAAAGTCCACCTTGCCCTTATTAAGACGCCCTCAAGAAGTGAAAACGGATTTATTGATTCTACACAGTTTACCCGAGATTTGTGTCTAGGGAGCACAGTGCTAATAGATCAGGATGACAAGCAGGTGACAACTAGTGACTCTAGTATCATAGCTGTAGCATACTGCTCGTCAAATAATCTCAATAGTGAACTTTTGGACAATGGGTATGCAACCCTTGACATACAGCAGTGCGCAACAAGTGAATTTGCCCAGGAGCCCTGGGCTAAGGAACACGGTTGTTAGATCTTCTTTTCCTCTTTTAACGCAGTTGAAGGGTTTATCTTGATTGTATAATTCCGCCGTGCATCAATTACGCTAATCTGCTCGTCAAAGAGCTTTTTCATGCCTGCCATAAGATCTTCCTGTCGTTGATATGGCTCCTGGCGCGCCCGTTCCATTATCCGGTTAAAGTTGCTCACTATTGAGTTTGCCAGCTCAGATAATCTCTGTACATTTCTTACAGGAATGGTTTGAAATATGGCAAGGAACTTGGCCTCTTCTGCTCGCTTATTATCCTCTGCCTGCGCTTCCTTTGCTCTAAGCTCATCTTCCTGCGTGGGATAGTGAGACATTGTTCGAAGGTAGGTTAGTATTACGTTTAACAGTATACGAAGATAATTCTATGGTCGCTATAAGAAGAGCAAGTCGCCGCGCATTTTTACCTTTGCCACGGGGGAGATGAGCGATTTTATCTGCGCACAGCAGTGAAGGAACCTGATGCCTTTATGGGTTGTCTTATAGATGAGATTGTCATCCGAATCCTTTTCGGCATTCAACAGGCTATGCGATAGCAACGTATTGAAGTAATAGTTCATCTGCTCAGAACTAAGATTCGCGTGTGACATAATGTGCGTCTTTTTGACGCCGTCTGTTGCAGATACCAAAATATCATATATTATATCGAGCTTGCTACGGTTCTTTACCTTTTCTTGTTCCTGCAATGCAAGTAAACACTATGTGATGCAGACCTTTATGAGTGCTGTGGTGAAATATTATGTACTAATTCTCCATTTTTGCATTAATTTTTGAAATTTTATGATATTTACATCACAAATGGTGCTCAGGGTTATATTGAATAGGCTCCGAGTAATTATTTGAAAACCTTATATTTTAAACTTATTTACATCGTGGCATGAAACGTGTAGAGGCCATCATAGCTGCCGAAAAAGTTAGTGCTGTTAATGAAGCTCTCAGAATGGCAGGAGTGGGAGGCGCGACGATCCTTGACGCAAAAGGAAGAGGGAAGGGTGAAAAGCCACAGGTTCAGACTGGCAGAGGCACAAAGAGGCTCTCTGCAGAATTTTCAGTTAGAGCCAATGTTGTAACTGTGGTTGACGATTCTGAGGTTGACAAGGTAATTAAAGCCATTTTAGATACCACAAGCACGGGGTCTGCCGGTGATGGCAAGATATTTGTCTCCACAGTAACTGAAGCAATTGATATCGGAACAAAAAAGCGTGGTCAAGTGGCTATCATATAATTTATTTTTTATCAAAGAATTTTTTAGTTTCTCCAAGCATCAATACCTCAGATGCAGCTACCTTGATGACGATAGGTAGATCGCACACAACTTTGCCTATTGCGAGACAGCAGCGCTGAGGAAGCGTCCTGACTATCGATCGAATTGTATCATTATCAGCCAGGGATACTTTAGATATCTTGTCTAGATCATTATCGTTTGTAAAGTTAAAGAGGAAAATGTTGTCCACCTGTCTATATATGCCATCTCCTATAGCATCGGGCTGATTGGTAATAAATGTAGTGTAAATGCCAAAGTGCCTCATGCGGGTTACGATATCCTCCCAATATGTATCGCGGATATAGAGATGTGCTTCTTCTGCAAAAAGAAATATAGGCGGGATCTGCTTGCGCTCCAGCAAGTCAACAATCTTGCTCAATACTAGCTCGACAACCATCCTTCGTACTGTTGGAGAGACTTCACCCATACTGATCACCATCGCTGCACCGCTGTTACCGGAGATGACGTCCTCAAATTGCAAACCTTGATTACTATTAGTGAATAGTCTTGAGGACTGAATTACATGATATCGTGAAACTAGGGCGTCTCGTACAAGCTCGTTAATATTCCATGTATTAACTGCATTACCGATGGCATCTATTGAAAGTGACTGCTTGTTTTCTAGCCCGTCCCAAATTCGCAAGAATTCCCGCAGAGATGCAGAAGGCATATCAAGAGCGTTCTTAAGCATTCCAGATATTGCTGTCTTACCGCAATAATCAAGGGTAAATCTCAGTGTTTTGCCGGGCTCGAGTACCTTGACCTGCCGGTTAATTGATGAAGGAATGCCATGGTGGCTCCAACCAAGGCCTCCGTACTCATTATTCAGATCAAATACAATCACAAACGCACCATGCTGAACTAGCGTCTTAACAAGCATCTTAGACAAATGTGATTTGCCGGATTCTTTCTTGCCAGTAATTACAGTCAACTTTCCATCCAGATCTTCTGCATAGACTTCAAAGTCCTCATCGTCGTTAGTACTGCCAACAGGAATGGGAAATACACCCTGCCTTCCAAGCAAAGAATCAAGTTCTCTCGTAGCAAGCCGCCTTATTTTCGATTCAACTCTTGATGGGAGCCACGTGACGTCGCTTGATAATTTTCCATCATTGATTGAAGCCCTTATTTTGGCACGAAATATTCTAGCATCTCTTACTAGGCGAGATAGACCGCCGATGTTAAGTGGGTCGTGCAAATTCTCAGTACTTGATGCATTGATTACCTCTTCTTTGACAATGTCTTCAATTAGAGCCTGCGATGAAAGATATTCTTCATCATAGACCTGTACGACCATACTTCTGCGCCTATCCTCTATGAGCAAATAATCTCCCTTGTATGCCGCATCTTCTCTCATTGCAAGTAAGAGCAATTCGTTGCTATTCTTTGATAGTATCTTCATACTGGTATCGACCCCAAAAGAGTCCTACGTATATCATCTGCAGCTAGCTCCATGACATCATAGCTGTTCAGAATATGACTCCGCAGACAAGTCATCTCCGTACTTGTAAACGTGGAAATATAGTGTGCAAGCCTCAGTGTCTCAGGATAGCTGCCTGCCACGACATCGTTGCCAAGCAGCATACCTAGTGATTGGCTCTTATCGCCTATGATATCAGCTCGTAGAATATGGCTGCCTCCCTTTTGGAGCTTAACCATCAGGTTACTGCCAACAGTGTTTCTGATTAAACTTTTTACAATATCATCCACCTCGATGTATGCAGGCCCTGGTACCTTTGTTAGTGGAGCGGATGCCAAGTCAAGTGCCTTGAGCCTGGTACTCTTGCTGATTCCAATTAACATATTTCTTCGAAGCACGCAGTTCTCAGAAATCTTGCTTATATTCCGCTGCCTGTCTTCAAAAATTGACGCTTTAAGCGAACCATCGACCAGAATTATTGAATTTGTAAAATGTCTTGCAATTTCTTTCTGCACGGCTCTCTCAGCTCGTATTCTTATCAGACGTTTAGCCAAGTCATCATCTAAAAGCACAAGTCTCGATAATCGCTCTTCCAGCTCTGATTCCTGAACTGTGCTTTCACTTAGATAGAAGAGCATAGGACCTATTTTGAAATGCATGAGGCTATGGCCTGCATAAGCTGTAGCGATGCCACACTTGACGCCATAAAGACTCCCATCTTCTGTCTCAGCAAGTTTGACGCTGCTAGAATCTATAGCGGCCACAAGTGCATTCTCTTTGATAGGTCGGATAGTAGTTACCGTGGCAGTCGTGTAGCGATTAGACCTCATACCCCATCCGTCAACAGGTATCATTTTCTTATCATCGTAACAAAACACAATTTTCTTTCCTTTCAGCACATCGAGCTTTGGGGCGAGGCATTTGCTAATCGATTCCATGACATCTAGGTCGCCAAGATTCAAGATAGCGTTAGAAAGGATTGGCTCTTGTTGGTTCATGTTGATCAACAATAACTGCGGGCACAAATATATTAATATTGCTCAACATGAACAATATGGCCAGGAACAAGTTTATCAATAGCAATAAGGGGGTATATTTAAGCAAATATGAGCAGCCATCCTGCTGAGGAAGTCAAGATTAAACTCAAGCATGGCGAATGGGAGGTCGAGGTAACCTGCCTTGAGAACAGGGTCAAGCAGGTTGTGGAAAATGTTCTCTCAAGCCTTGACATTTCCAGCACGGTAGGTCCGACAGTGCAGAGTCAGATCGATGAGTTGAAGCGAGAAATAGATTCCTTAAAGATCAGGCCCGCTCATGAAATTCGATCAGATGGCGAGGAACAGAAGGCGACAAGTAGGGGAGGCACAACTTGCAGAGGTCTTCTTGAAACTCTGTGGTTTGAGGGGCATTTTATTAGCGAGAGAACGCTTGGAGAAGTTCACGAAGAGCTGTCAAGAAGGGGCTACAATTATGATAGAACTGCAGTCTCGCATTCGCTTACAGACATGGTACGAGAAAATATCTTAACAAGAATTGGAACAATGCGAAATTACCGCTATATCCAGAAAAGGCCGCCAAATGGCATTAGTGTGCAGGCGTGATCTTTTTCGCAATCGTAGAGTTGAGCCAATGTATCCCTGCTGTTGTTATCCGATATTTGCTCGATTCCTTTTCGTCACGCGCGACATGACCTGCCTTGACCATTTCCGATATCCTAGAGCTTACAGACTTTGGGTTTAATGTAGTAGCAGTGTGGATGTCTGATACTTGCATTGAGTCATCCTCCAGCCTGCCAAGGTCTTTTGCAATTCTTGAAGCTACAAGCTGTAGAGCTACCATATCCTTATCGGATAACTTGTTATTATCAGAGTCCAGAATTACACGTGGGCCCTCTGGAGTAATCTTGATGACAGAGGAATACATCTCGATAAGCTCATGCGACCCATAATTAAGTAAGATCTTCCTTGCAAGATCGATAGAAGGCACTTGCTTCGATAGAAAATTCATGACAGAAGATGAAACGTGCTCGGCAGAGCCGCTGAACTCAACTTTTACGTCGCCTACAGTTATAGTGACGTGAATATTTTGAGCTTGGCTCATTACTGTTTCCGCTTGTAACACAAATGGCGGCATATATATTGAATTCGTCGTACTACCACTCAGGGTGTTTCTTGTTTTTCTTTCTCCTATAGAGCAGATAGATTCCTCCAACCAATCCCGCAGATAGTACGACGCTTACCAGCATATTGTTGATGTCTGCATCAATTGCAGTGCATGTAAATTCCCCAGCAGAGCAGCCTGCTGCAAAGAAAATGCCGTTCCAAGCTGAATGTGCGATTACTGAAAACCAACCCTTGCCGCTTATCCAGGTTCTTAGACTAAAGAAAAGCGATGGAACCACAAAGAGTAGGTTGCCAAATGCCAGGCTATTGACTGAAACTGTGTTCGTGTTCAGGAGATGTATTGCAACCCACATACTCCCGGTCACAAGTATAAAATACGCATTCCCAAATACGTAGAATGGGACGCCAAAGAATATGGTTTCTTCTATTGGTCCAGCAGCAAGGACTGACAAGAGCGACCTAGGAATGCTAGGCTGCTGATAATGTGGGAGAACCTGGTCGATCAGCGCTGAGCCTGCAATAAGTAGTATAATACCAATCCCATGGTAAAACAGTAACATCTTTGTAAGATAACCGACTGAAGTGCGTCTGTATTTGGACAGCCATGACCTAGGATGAAAGTCAGTCTTTTCTTCAGTAAATCTTCCGGTCAACGAGGATAGCAGCATCGCTGTTACATTAAAGAAGTTTCTGTTCACGAGGTGCTAGACCGAATCTTATCACGTCAAGGCTTATGAGGCTGAATTAACTTGCGCGCAGAAGGCGATCCAAGTAAAATAATCTTTGTACATTGATTGGACAATCGACTACCCCCTTGGAAGGCTTGGCATATCCTCCATTGCGACTATGTCATTATCGCGGGTCTTGACGATCCTGTCGACATTTTGGGGCAAGCGCTTGAAGCAAAACCTAGATGCTAGGAGCTTCACCTAAGAGGATCAAGTCCTCCACAAGCTGCTTTTTTGCATGCTTGGTAATTGATGGAAAAAGATAAAATGCAAATTTCCTTCGCGGACATGCGAATATACATCGTTATTATTCATGGACTATCTTGTTCATCTTGTCCTTCAGCATCGCATTTACTTTTTGACCACTAGCCTTACCCCTGTACTCTGCCATTGCTCTTCCCATGAGCGTGCTCAACGCATTCATGCCTTTTTCTTTTATTATAGCCATGTTGTTGCTTATTATCCCATCAAGTCCTTTGCTCAGCTCTTCATCATTTATTAAAGATACACCTACAGCCTTAATGGCTTCACTTATATTTACTCGTTCGTTGGCAACCGCTACTACGTATCGCCTGTTGCAATTGTCGCATTTGTATGATCGAAGTTGGCCTGTCACCTTTGCAAGTTCCGGTCGCATTGTTCCAATCTTGCAATTCTCGCATTTTTTTGTTCTACTATAGGCCTTTAGCTGTTCTTCAAATAGCATGATTACTGCTTCTTTTGGGATGGAGCCCTTATCCAGCTCCTTAAAGACATCTCGAATATCTCGGATTGTCAATAGGGAGGTATCTAATCCTTGTCTTTGCAAGCTGGTGAGATCTTCCGTCAACTTGGCTGCGACGAACGTTGGCTCTATCTTTGTCTCATTTGCGATTTCCTCAAACACGTTAAGATAATCAGAGTCAAAAATCTGACTTGCCTGGCTCTTGTTAAGATTATACTTCTTAGCAAGAGAATCCACAATCTCGTCCCACGGTCTTGGAACCTTGTCTGCAAGAGATACAAGCGTGGAGTCAGTAATCGAAATAGGCAGTATATCTGTCTCAGGGTACATTCTTGCTACCCCAGGCCTCGGCCTTAGGAACACCGTCTTGCCGTCAGGCGCTGCCGCGCGAGTTTCAGCAGGAACACCATTAACCGCAGCTTTAAGCCGTCGAATTATTGCCTCAGAAGCAAATTGAATTTTGTCATTTGGACCTCCTAAGATAACGAAGGCATCAGTGTCATTCATTTGGAGTCTTTGTTTAACTGCTGCAACATCCTCATCGGCTATTCCATAATTTGGAAGCTCGTCTGAATGGAAGACACCATCTATATCATAAAACTTAACTAGTTTGCCTAGCTCTCTTCCTAGTCTGACGTCAGCATAAGGCTCAAAGCCAATCATGCCTGCAAATCCTGGTACCTTTATTGCTATGATCCGGCCTCCGCTTTCAAGAATCGTTTTAACAATTCTTGAAGAAGCGCTATTGCCAAGAATATCAGAGACATCTTCAATTCTGTCGCCTACTCTTTTTATATCGACGTTCTTTTCTTTCAATTTCTGCGCGATTAATATTAACCCATATTGCCGGTGCATCTCATATTCGATCACTTTGACCAACTGATCGAGCTGCTGCACTCCCTTAACCTCAACTACATGACCGTCCTGTACTGAGATGTTAATGTCCTGCCTTATGCTGCCAAGACCGCGTGCAACCCGTTTGCTTGCCCTAAGAAGCCTGCCCAGCGTGAGGGCAACCTGCATAATTTCACTAGGTCTGCCCGTTACTGGCTCCAACGCAATCTCCACAAGTGGCACGCCTAGCCTATCAAGTCCAAACTTGCGCACCCCTTTTTGATCCCCTATTAATTTAGCGGCATCTTCTTCAAGACAGATACTTTGAACTCCAACTCGCTTGCCTGCAACATCGATGAATCCACCTGATGCAACAAGCATCGTACGCTGAAAACCAGTGGTATTAGAGCCATCTATTACCATTTTGCGCATGACATGAATTTCATCCATAACGTTAGAATGAAGTGCAAGTGAAAATATCAGCGCAGTTTCAAGTGCGTCTGGGTTGATTTCATGCGGAGGTTCTTCATCTGCATCTACAAGGCAGCTAGAGCCAGGAGGCGCACGATATTCAACAGTATGCATTTTGGAAAATTCAAACATTGCTGCTGGGTCGAATGCTCCAAGCTCACTCTGGGTTGGGCGCAGTTTGCGTACAAATACAAACGAATTTTCATAATCCTTTGCTTCTTCATAACTGCAATTGCAGAACAGCTTGCTCTTCGTGGCTAGCTGTTGATGTATTTCAAAACCGACCCGGAGTTTCAAAGATCCAGGATCTAGAGGATATGCCACAGGCTAGAAATTCTTCTAATGTACGTATTAAGCCTTGCCAGATCAAGTCACTCATATTTGAAGTCGTGAGTCGCTTCTACCCCTCTCTACGATTATTCGTTTGAGGCATTTAATGCTAGAGCCTCGCCCACCTGTGAGCCATTTCACAACAGAAACTACACATTAAAAAGCCAAATCTTTTCGAAGCATGACGATGGTTTATAGTTTATAGTATGTGGTGCGGAGCGCATTTTGGTTGTTACTGCGTTCACATGGAAAACCATCTCCACATCTATTACCTGTGCAGTTGATATCACATACCTTTGGAACAGTCCGTCATCTTTCCGTGTTGTAATAGCATCTGCTCCCTAGTTGTTAATTGTTTTGTAGCACACAATGTAATAGTAGCTTTGCTGATAATGGTACCTTATATTGTCACGATATCGGAAGCACTGCGGAAATTTCATTTGCAATGTTTTCTTGCATTATTCTTTTGGCAGCTTCTACATCTTCGCTGTTTGCAAGTGCCCACATTGCCTTAACCATCGCAGTCTCAGATATCATATCCGATAGAGGTATCACGCCTATATCGAGCAGGTCTCTGCCTGTATCATAGACTGTCATCATTACTCTCCCCCAGATACATTGTGATGTCATACATACCATGAGGCCTGCACCAATCGCTTTTTTGAGAACTGCAAAGCATTCTTTGCCTACATGCCCTAACCCTGTTCCTTCTAGAACTATGGCCCTGTAGCCTGAATCGACTGCATACTCGATAAGCTTAGGATCGAAGCCGGGATAGTATTTTAATAGGATGACTTTGTCTTCAAACATTGAGTTTACTTCAACAGGATTGTTGCTAAATACTTGCACTAGCCCATCGTGGTCTTTCTGCATTTCTATTACGTTATTTCTTACGAAAGCTACAGGCGTCCTGTCAATCGACTCAAAGGCATCTCGTCTGCTAGTGTGGTTCTTTCTTACTCTGGTGCCGCTATGACATGCAATAGCATCATCCGAAGTACCAGCGTGCATTGCAATAAAGACGCCGGCATATTCTGACTTAGTTGCAAATATGATTGCGCCAAGCAAATTCAAGGCAGCGTCGGATGAGGGTCTATCGGATGACCGTTGTGCACCGACAAGCACCACCGGAATAGATAACTTCTGCAGCGCAAAACTCAAAGCAGCGGCGGTATAATGCATAGTATCGGTCCCATGCGATATTACAATACCTCTATACCTGCCGGATCGAATTTTTTCTGCAATCTTTTCTACTATCAACGACCAGTGCTTTGGTCTAAGGTTCTCGCTGTACTCGTTTAGCAACACTTCAGGATCAATTGAAGCATAATTGGCGAGCTCAGGCACTGATGCATACAACTCAGCAGCTGAAAGCGCAGCATGCACTCCTCCTGTACGGTAATCTATCTTGCTTGCTATTGTTCCACCAGTGCTGATCAAGGCAACTCTTGGCAAATTTTCGTCAGCAGGAAGTGCAGAACCTGTGATAGAGGCAGAAGCTTTTTCGCCAGCCTGCGCCAATTTTGTTATTGATTTTATTTTATCGATATGTATGCCAATGTTATAACCGTTGTTTAATTTGATAACGATGTAGTGTTCACTGGCAGATTCATAGCGCGGCATCAGTATCCCTGATACTTCACCATTCTCAGTATCAATTTTAACGCTGTCACCAACTAAAATGCTGTCTTTCGATAATAGCTTTAGGCCTGCTTCTCTATATCCACCATTATTATCATCCTTTGTCATGCTTTTAGGAGCATTTGCTAAATATATTAACAAATCTTGTTCTTATCTAAAGAGTCCTCTTATTCCATCTACTACAAACTGGACAGCAATGGCGGCAATGAGCACTGCAAAAACTCGTGTAACAATAATAGAGCCTCGCCTTCCAAGTACTCTGTAGATTCTATCGACATATCTTAGCACAACGTAGGTAAGACCTATAACTATTATTATTGATAAAGCACTTATAAGTAGACCTGCAGTCTGGAATGAGATCATTACCGCTGTTATCGCGCCAGGACCTGCAAGCAACGGAAATGCCAGCGGTACTATGCCGGATTCGCCTTGGCCACCTGCTGCAGCAAACTTCCATTCTCCATGTGTGAGAAGTTCAATCGCCACAATGAAAAGCAATACGCCACCGGCCATCATGAAGCTTGAAATAGTAATGCTAAAGATGGATAGGATCTGGGTGCCGGCTACAGCAAATACAAAGAGCAAGCCAGCGGCAGTGATAATTGCAGTTTTGGTGACAGATGCTCTTTGGGTCCTTTCCATCTTTTGTGTAAGTGCAATAAATACAGGTACACTACCAATTGGATCAATGACTACAAAGAGCGCGATTATTGATCTTACAAGATCTGCAAGAAAAGGTGAGGGAATAGAATCCACACAGAGTATTGGAGATTATGTCTTATTTTTATCTGTGCTCAGTTATGGCAATGTTTCGTGATTCTAGTATCTTCAGAATCGCCTTTTCAATATCTCTCTCATTGATGTAGCCAAAGTCCCATGCATCGATAAAGTTGCGAAAATCAGTTTCCAGTAACTTCGCTGTATCCTGAAACTCAGCCATTCTGTCAAGTGTACTGGGCGATCTGTAGCCTTTGGCTACCATTATAGGGCAGCGTTGATCTTCTCCAATAGGGATGTACCAAGCATTTTTGGCAAATTGATATTGGCCGTCCGATATCATGGTATACATGCGCATCAGCTCTTCGTTTGTTAGCTTCTGCATGTCCACATACCACGGTTCGTTGACAAAGCCCGAAGCTACCGGCAATCCTCTCCCTTTGACAGTATTTTTGCTACCAAACAATTCTCGTGATGTTGTATAGTCAAACAGCTAGAAATATATTATTTTCTACTTATTGAGTGTGTCCTAGCATATCTTCTTGAGAAATAGCCTTAACCCTTTCAACGCCATTTATCTCCTTTATGACTTTTATGACAGGCGTAGGGACAAGATTTTCCCAGGGCCCTTCCGCAACCATCTTCCTTCTTATCTGCGTAGCGGCCATCTCATCGCGCCTATAGAGAGGTGCTTCAATTACGTTCACGCCTCGCTCCCGAAACAAAGTCACCGTGAATGGATCGTTTGCGAATACGATGTGGTATTTTGGTACAAGCATGTCCACTTGATAAGTCCAAAGCGAGTGCACGTCGATGTCAGGAATCGGGATTATTAATATACGCCGGACATCTACTTCACCATCTACGTCAAGGGATTCTTTTATCATTCTGATGCGCTCGCCTGCAGTGAACGGGTTTCTAGGCTCGTGGCTCTTTTGAGAGCTTCCAACTACTATTACTAACTCATCCACTCTGCCTAGTGCAAATTTTACCGTCAAAAGGTGTCCCTTATGGAAGGGCTGGAACCGGCCAATGAAAAGCCCATTTGTAGTCAACAGCGATATGCAGAGTTGACACTATTTTAAACATATTTTAAGGAAGGGCTATAAAGGTAGGAGAAGCTGTTGTAGTTGAATCAAAAAATTAATGCTAAACTATTGTAAATTATTTTCTAGCGATTGCATATTGCCAAACCACACTTGTAGGGATATAAATTCAAAGCCAAGATTATCTAACAATTAAAGCAATAACGGATCTGACTAATTTGAAGCCTTTATTACCTTATGGATCAAAGGGCTAACGGGCTTACATGAAACTCCAAAGTTAGCTCATTTGCCAGCAATCTGTATTACAGTTGTTTTAAGGGTAAAATACTTTACAAGGTAAGCATTTTCGCTTTCTGCATACAATTTTAGATATGTCTTGGTCAAAAGCAACGAACAGATCTAGCCATCATCTATTTATACAGTGTGAAAATGACAGAATCATACTCGAGCCTGTGCTTGAGGACATAGAATAATCTATAGAATGGATTCTAGAACAAATAAGTAAAAATGCAGGAATAAACTAAAAAATTTAAAATATTTAAAAAGGAATTGACGCTGTTACTAATAGTCTGCACGCGTGACTTTTTTATGACGTAGCTTCAGTAGTAACAGCATCTGATCCCGCAGCACCGGTTGCTGCTTCTTTCCTGCTGGCTCGCCTTCTTTTACTGGTAGCCGATGCACGGCCACCTTTCTTACCTCCTTTTCTTCCAGCTGCAGCTTTCTTAGCTCGTGTTTTTGCTGGATTCTTTGATTTTCCTCTTGCCATATTGTTGTTGTTTTTTATAGAGGTGCACTTCTTTATTAGATCATATGATAAAATCTACTAAGATATTAATTAATAAATAAGTTAAATGTAGATTATAAATCAATAACAT
>JALZFS010000138.1 GCA_030861405.1 Thermoproteota archaeon
TGTGCTCGAGATCGGATTCTTACCTCCGCATTTGAAGCATATCTTAAAGAATAATCTACGCTGCTGTGCGATTTGTTTTTTTGCTGCATCCGTAATTGGCATTTGACTGTTCTTAATTCAAGGGAAGGCTCTTTTCTACCTTTCTATTACAGTTATTCTACAATAACTTATAGAGCCATCGAGTTTTTTGTCATTGCAAATTAGCATTATAGATTGGATTCAGATAGCTCTCAAAGTATAACCAATATAAAATGGTAAACCATCGCTTGAAGAACTAAGATAGATCTAAATTACTAACATGTCAGTAATTCTTCTGATTGCTATTTTGACATATTCTTTATTTATGTCATATCCTACAAATCGCCTTTCACTTCTCATGGCTGCAATACAAGTTGAGCCTGCTCCACAAGAGGATCGAGGATGACTTCATCTTCGAATGTATAAAGCTGAATGCAACGGTAAGGGAGCTCAATTGGAAACGGTGCTGGATGACCGACACCCATCGTAGATTCTGTAGAGAAATCCCATGTGCTCTTTGTGAAGGTTAGAAACTCATCTTGTCTTATGGTATTTTTTATCATGTGAGCTGCATGAAAAGCTTCCTTTGGAGAAGATCAAGATGTATTCATGGATATCCCTCAATGTGGGATTGGATGCTGATTGCCAGCTTCCACATCCAATTGAAACCCCAGAACTGGCAGACTTATTACCTCACCTCGCATAAGAAAACCTAATTTATGCATATCTTGGATTATGTAGCAATGCAGCGGAATGTAGCAGTTCGTAAAGTTTACGGCGATAGAATCCGGAAGAATCATGACCTTCCCTTTTTGAAGATCCGAAGCCTTGTGGCTTTGTTTGGACTCGTCTTCCAGATCGGCTCACAATTATGAGAGCGTAGTATACCAAGAGATAAGTATTTTTGCTAGACCAAAACATTCAGCCATTCTTATAAAAATAATTGCACGATAAGGAATTGACGAGCTTATTACGGGGGCAGCTATAAAAATATTAAAGCATACGACGTACTCTGCAAATAAAAAAGCTAAAGGACATCCACTGCTCAAAGCGCAATATCAATATTGTAAAGCTTGTCCATGATACCAAGCTCTGTCCAGTAGCTACTTTGTCAAACTATCCTTAGCAAGCTCAAGAGACATTCTCTATGATGGATTATATTAAATACGGATGTTGTTGGGGAAGGAATAACTTGCATAAGAAGTACGCCCACGGATTTTTCAGGCAGGGAATTTGGGGTGTACAAGATACTTTCCTTATCTTGAATACTGCATGCGGAGGACGATAGAACGCTATCTGGGAATAATATGATCCCACGAGTCTAGATAAAATAACTTCATGAATGGTTAAGTATATTTCTTCCACCAGAAGATACAGATGATCTAAACATCACTATAGCGGTATTCGCGTCAATAAGGTGCAATTTGGATGCAAAAAATTGAAGTCTAAAGTATAATTCAGTGGGGCCGAAGGGATCTGTCCTGACGTGGTTGCTCCGCCACAATCATTTGAACCCTTGATCCACGGGTTTCCTCCGATGTATAGCCCCTTTCATTAGATCTGGAGCCCGTTGCGATGCCTGGCTTCGCTACGACCCCACCGAGTTAGCATCGTGCTATGAATAGCACAAAGATATCTGTATAAGTCTTGCTAGAGGATAGGCTCAAGCGAGCTTGTATTCATCAGGTTCCTTTTGAGATTAGTGCCAACAAGCCGATCGCCGTTAAGGTACCAATACTGCAATTTCGGAAATAGCGGCAGTTGCAACTCTTTGCCACTAGCCTTATCGACGTACCTTGCTATCATGGTATTATTATACGATGTCGCCAGCTTGTGGGCCGCTGTCGGTACAATGAGATAAAAGTCGTCTAGCGTGTTGTTTGCCATTAATTGTGGAATTGCATCAAGTGCCTGACTTGTGTTTGCATTTTCAAGCAGCACCTTCTTTTCGCTTTCAAGCCACTGTTCTTTGAACTGCAAAGTTAATAGAGTCACTGCCGCTTGCTTGAATGCGTTATCAAAATTCTTTTCCGAGGACTCAATTCCAACTATAAATCCGTTCCAGATACCCTCTTCATTTACTGCAGTATGATTGCGCGTCAATATCATCGCCTTTCCAGAAATTTTTTTGTTCTCAACGTTGAAATTGTAATCTACTTCATAGGCGGGAACCAAGTCATTAGAATTGTTGTTTTTGCCATATGTCAATGCGAGAACTGATTGGCTCGAATCAACCGTATAGGCGTTAAGATTTTTTTTCAAAGTCGGCAAGACTTCGGTTGTGAAATACTGTTCGGGTGTCTTGAAGTTGGAAACCACTATGGGAGCATTTCCAAGGGACATTTGCCTGACCTTCTCTGTCGATATTATAGAGCCCAAGCAAATGTTATCAGATTCGCAAAGCGACTTGCTTGGGATGAGATATAAAGGCATGAACGGCTGGAAGACATATACAAGGGTGTTTTCGCTTCCTCTTGCAAAAAATATATAGCCCGTCATGGACTTGTACGGTCTAATTATCTGTAGATCGGCACTCCATCCATCAGGAATGAACGCGCTTACAGCATTTTCTTTCGGGTCTATCCATCGAACAAAGCGACTCTCATTTAGAAATTGCGACCCTGTAGCAATATCGCCTGTGTTGTTATTAATGCCATGCGGGTAGTAATTGTATGTTGTATCTTCGATCGGGTTTATTGGTATTAGCAGGTTTGACGACTTGTCGATTTTCTTAAATAGCGTAGAAGTAATGATGTTTGTTTTATGCGTTGTTGCTGTTGCATTCCACGGGTCAGAAGAAGGAACAACAACAGATCCATCATCATACCATACAGGCAGTAACGATACCGATGGCGTTGTTGTTTTTGCAATATCTGCTTTGGCTTTAGCGAAGAGCGAATTGGATGACTGGAATGTTACCATCTGCAAATCATTTTGAGGTATAGCAAATTCTGGCTTCGACTGTTGTAGATAACTAGGACCAAATGCTAACAATAGCAGGAGTACACAACAGGCTAGCCAGCCATAACGAATCAACAAAGGGCAATCTAGATGCGCCCCATTTGATTTAATAATGAAGCCAGACCATATTATATAATATTCTTCTATTAGCGCCTTTCGAAATGAATAAAAAATTTTATGGAATATCAATAACTGTTGACAGGAGAGACCCAGCTACGGGCCAGGAGGACCAGAATAAAAATCCTCAAGGCCATAGCGGCCAAAAATGGCGTAGCTGGTTTTTCAGACATCAAGCTTTCGACAGGGCTTTCGACTGGTTCTATCTACTACCATCTTGAGCGCATGGGTAACTATGTCATTAAAGACTCGAAGTATTATATGATAACAGAGGAGGGTCTGCAACTTTTACGAGAGGTTGATCCTAAATACTCAGATGTTTCTGCACCTAAGAAAACAGAAGAGCAGACACAGCAAGAAGATTCTGATAAATCAGGTACAGCCAAAGAAGAAGCCATTAGGGGGACACGATATGACGGGGTACGTCGCTATGCACTAGCGGGGGTAGTGCTAGTAGCCATTGCATTTACATCGGCAGCTCTGCTTACAGACTGGCAGGCTTTCTTTTTAAATGCAGGTGTAATTGCCTCAATAGCAGGTGCAGCAACAATTGCAGCATCGTTTTTGATGATAAGATATTCTTATCCTGCGGCCAGGTACAGGGGTATGATGCTTTCGGTTTTGGCACTTACAATTCTTCTCGCAGGACTGTTCGTATTTTCAGGCATCCAATTCAGCGGAGCAGCGCCTGCACATCCATTTGAGAACTCTCTAGATGCCCTACAATCCTCCTATTCATTACAATGGCAGATCAGATAGTCGCGTACAGATTACATACTGGCCAGAGTATCTGGACCTTTTGGAATTGTTGTATGATATATAGCAATAATAAAAGTCACATTCCCCACAAAAATAACAATATTCTTAGAGTATGGAAGCGAATACAGGTATAAGATCCAACATCAGAGAGAGATATAATAACCTCCAAACTCAAAGACAAGGTAATAAAAAAGTCGGCCTAGTTGTTGCTATTACTTCAATCTGCAATAAAAAAGATGCTTTGAGGTGAGTTGAAATGTAGAAGCATGGATACATTCCTGAGTGGACAAGAATCATGCAGAGGGTTGAAGTCAATTCATGTGCTAAATAAAGTAGTTTGCTTTGACAGAGTTGTAATAAGGATCAATTAGTGCACAAACATAGAAAAGCTTTCAACTTAATTCAATATCTTTACATGTGATGTAAAAATATTACAACTAGACTAATATCACTAAACGGTGCTATCATAGCACCTTGTCAATTAGCACTATAATTTTAAATACAAAATCCTTTGACCCGCTTTAAATAATACCATTGCGCTTGGCATCGCGATATTTGAACTTGTCTAGCTTGATCAGCTGATGATATGATCCGAACGATGAGCTGTCGACATTGTCAAGTGTCGAATCA
>JALZFS010000146.1 GCA_030861405.1 Thermoproteota archaeon
ATTGTGTAATATGCACATACAATTGGTTTCAAGACTATATCATGTATAGTTGGAATAGACTAAAAATTGGATGGGGAGAGATTTGAACTCTCGACCACCTGTGTGTGAGACAGGTATCCTAACCAGGCTAGACTACCCATCCGCCTTTTTGTGCTTTTATAGTAACGATAATTAATACTATGTCCCTTCATTGAAACCTTCAAGGTAGGTCTTTTGTATGGGCGTCAGCGAGTCGATTTCAACACTCATGGACTGCAGCTTGGCAAGTGCAATTTCCTGATCTTGGGTCCTGTCGACAGTGTATACACCTGGCTTCATCGTATCGCCTTGTTGTGCTAATTTAATTACTGACAAGAACTGGTTGGCAAAGCTCATATCCATGACCTCTGATGGATGGCCTTCTGCTGCTGCTAGATTCACAAGCCGACCTTCTCCAAGCAGATATACTCTATTGCCATTTTTGAGTTTATACTGCATTACGTTTTCATTGATCTCATTTTGATGCACCGCCTGCTTTTCAATCGCCGGCAAAGAAATTTCGACATTAAAATGGCCTGCATTTGCCAAAATCACCCCATCCTTCATCTTGGCAATGTCCTTGTCAATGATGACATCCTTGCAACCGGTTGTTGTGATGAAAACATCGCCTATTTCTGCTGCCTTTTCCATCCTAGTCACAGTATAGCCGTCCATCTTAGCTTTGAGTGCGGCTATTGGATCAACTTCTGTAATAATGACATTGGCACCAAAGCCCGCTGCGCGCCTTGAAATACCCTTGCCCACATGGCCGTAGCCAGCCACAACCACGTTCTTACCGGAAATCAATATGTTTGTTGCACGTATTATACCATCTAATGCCGACTGACCAGTGCCATAAACGTTGTCAAAGTCATGCTTTGTTTCTGCGTCGTTGACAGCAAGAATCGGATACATCAGCTTGCCTGCCTTTTCCATAGCCCTCAGCCTGATGACGCCTGTAGTCGTTTCCTCTGTGCCGCCTTTTATCGAGTCATGATTTTCTTTATGCATTTCAACCGTCAGATCTGCACCATCATCAATGGTGACATGTGGTTTGATCTCCATTGCAGAATGGATATCCTCATAATATTCCTGCTGCGTCACCCCTCTGCTTGCAAATATCGAAATACCCTCATCTTGAGCAAGAGATGCAGCGACATCATCCTGTGTGCTTAAAGGATTGCAGCCGCACCAAGACAGCTGGGCGCCGGCAGCCCTAAGAGTCCTAACAAGGACGCCAGTTTCCTTTGTGACATGAAGGCATCCGGCTACATTTATCCCTTGTAGAGGCTTGGTTTTTTCGTATTTATGGCGTAGTGCAACCAACACGGGCATATGTGCCTCTGCCCAATCGATACGATTCTTGCCTTCTTTAGCAAGTCTAGGATCTTTGATGCGAAATTTCATTCAATTCTGACAATATTCCTGCCATATATTATTCTACAGCAAAAGTCCTCTTGAACGCATAATCTGGGTCACCTGACTGTCAGAAACTGGTTCAAATTGTTCGTAGAACTGTCCAACAGACCCAAAATCCTGGGGCATATGCAGTACAATTACAGAATCCGCCTCTTGTTTTAAAACTTCTACGGATTGGGAGGGCGCGACAGGAACTCCAATAGTAAGACTTGATGGTTGAGCTTTCCTTGCCCATCTAGCAGAGGCAATGACTGTGGCACCGGTAGCAATGCCATCATCAATCAAAATGACATTTTTGCCGGAAATATTATAACTAAGAGCTGGCTTTCTGTATTCCGTGGCTCTTCGTCTGATTTCTGCTGCCTGGCGCGCCTTTTCGCTCTCGATATATCTCTGCGGTATTTGTAGCGCATTGACGATATAGTGATTAATGTATGAAGTGCCATCCTCCATCACTGCTCCTATTGCAAGCTCCTCGTTACCGGGTGCGCCAAGCTTTCTTGGTATAACAATGTCAAACTCTGCCCCAAGCTTGTTGGCAACAATGTCCGCTAGTATGATGCCTCCACGAGGAATACCAATCACTATCGCAGAAGTATATCTATTTTCTGCCAGCCTCTCTGCAAGCAGATTGCCAGCATCAATTCTATTGCGGAACTTCATAACCTATCTTGTCTTTTGATGTTTTAAATTTTGATATAGCCATGACAAAAGATCTAATAGAACTTCAATCTGAATAAATGAATTCAATAAATCCTGAAGTGACGACGCTATGGGCTCCTATATTTAGTAAGAATAAATAAGACAGACAAACTCCTGTCCGTCATTCATCTTTAAGATTTATCTCTGACCGGATGTTTGGTTAGCTTGATGAATCTTTATATTACAAAATCTAGATTTTGATTGGTAGATCTGAATTAGTTATTTCTAATGCTACATGTTGGGCTTGATGGAGCTCATCCACTCTCCACAGTGCATGTGCATTTAAGGATTTAATGGAAAAAGGTTCTGGCAGAATCGAGCAATAGGTGATCAAAACATCAGAACTTTTCATAATTATTAGTGAAGCCTAGACCAATAAAAGGTACAAGGGCAAAAGTTTATCATTTTTGTCTCGATTTACCTGTCAATATTGCTGAAATGTGTAACTGCAAAAACTATAATTCAGATGATAGATTGCTCAGCTCTGTGCGTAAACTACAGATTGCAGTGATTGGATACAATAAGGATAGATGTACTGATATTGCAAGCGGGATAGCATATGAAGTTGGCAAGGAAATTGCAAGTGTTGGCGCCGTACTGATCTGCGGTGGACTCGGCGGCGTAATGGAAGCTGCATGCAAAGGAGCCAAGGAGAATGGCGGCGCAACAGTCGGAATAATACCGCAAGAAGAGTTCCTATATGCAAATGAATATTGCGACATTGTAATATGCACGGGCTTAGGCTATGCAAGAGATTTCATCGTTGCATCTTCTGCTGATGGAATAATCGCAGTTGGTGGTGGTGTGGGAACGCTCATTGAGCTAGGCGTGGGCTACATGACCAAGAAAACGATGGTAGCTATGTCTGGAAGTGGAGGCGTAGCCGACATATATGGTGGCAAGTTTTTGGATGAGCGCAATAGAGCCCACATAACCGTTGCAAAAGACGCAAAGGCCGCAGTAGAAATTATACTGGCTACTACTGTTAAAGCAAGAGGATGAGAAATCCGAACTACCGTTTGAAGATGTGTTGTTCTACTTCCTGAATTCAGTTATTGTTTTGTGGGCCCCTTAGCTTCTAGCGATTATTAGTATCTCTCGTCATCGTGATACTTTCTTCGAGCCTAAAAACCTAATCTTGAAGGTATCGTTCTCGGAAGAGTCTTAAAGCATGATTGGAATTGAAAACGTCACCACCCGCTGAGGATTGGAAAATCGCCTATGATTCATTAAGCCACATTGACTCTGAAGGACATGATTCCGTGGAAGCAACAGAGCCGATTTGAAGAACGGTGAATGACAATATTCGAGAGGTTAAAGTCTAATTACTTTTTCCTTATAAAACCTTCATATAGTGATCTGTAGATCACCGTGCGTCCCGTCGATATATAGTTATGAAATCTAATACGAATTGCTCCTCGAATAATGGAAAACTTTTGAATATTCTCTTCTAGTATACTATTGTATTAAGCCTCTAGTTTGAACTCTGCTAATAGTATTCCAAAAGTTTAGCCAGTCAGCATAACTACTAAAGTTATCAGAATAACTGCTTTCAAAAGAATTGATTAATCTTTATAGTTAATTAGATATGGGTCAGGCTCATAGAATGTACCATATTTTGCAGCAAGGTCTTGGAGATTCTGAACTACATTTTTGATCCCGAATTCCTGTACAGTTGAGAATAGCTCCTTTTTCAACCCCATGCCCAGTCTCAGTGCCTTTTCCAAATCTTCTTTGCTGCACACGCCGTTTGAAATGAGCCATGCCGCGTTGTTGGCAGCAAGCCCGATCAATGCTATTGGATTGTATTTCTCAGCCTCTTGTTCTGTCAGGTTTATGCGTTCGTACTTATCCCCTTTGTATTCGTAAAATCCCTTGCCTGATTTTTGGCCGAAATTCTTTTCATCAAACAACTGCCTCACCTTGGGATGGGGTCGAATGACCTTAGGGTCTCGAGAATGCATCTCCGATGTAGCTTTATGTATCACATCAATACCGGTATAGTCTGCAAGCTCGAATATGCCCATCGGAAATGATAGTTTGAATTTGACTGCCGAATCTATGGTAGTCATTGGAACATTATCTCTTTCTAGGCAATATACAGCTTCATGAACGAGAGGTATAAAGATACGGTTAACGATAAAGCCTGCAACATCTTTTTTACACAGAATTGGCTGCTTGCCAATCTTTTGCACAAGACTCATTGCCGTGTCAATCATAGTATGGTTGGTTTTGGTGCCTGGTATTACTTCGACTAAGGGCATCAGTTGCGGCGGGTTAAAAAAGTGAAGGCCGATGAACCGGTCGGGCCTACTAGTCAATGAGGCAATTTCTGTAATTGGAAGAGTGCTTGTGTTTGAAGCATAGAGCGTTTTAGTCTCCGCAACGCTGTCGATGTCTGCATAGACCTTTTTTTTCAAGTTCATGTCCTCAGGTACTGCTTCAATGAGTATGTCTGCATCATTGAGCGCCTGCTTCAGGTCAACAATTGGAACAATTCTGGCAAAGATCTTGTCAGCCTCTGTCTGTGACAACCTTTGTTTTTCAACTAGCTTATTGAGCGACCATTTTATTTTCTCCATTGCTTTGTCAAGGAATGACTGCTCAATGTCACGTAAAGTTACATTATAGCCAGCCATCGCCGATACCTGAGCAATTCCGTGGCCCATAACACCCGAGCCGAGAATGGTTATTTTATTGATTGTTGGGAGTGACATTATGGTATAAACATGCCTATTGGGGAATTTTTAATGTTGCTAATGGAGCATCACGTTTAAAGCCCAACTTTGGCTATAGTCTTGTGATAATTGGATTTAGAGCGCTTTGTTGCAGATGTGACATCGCTCTCTGGTAGGATGTTAGCCGGTGAGCCAGAAGAAATGGTGGAGAGGATGAATTTTGTAAAGAATAGACTCATTGATCTTTATAGGAGAAATCTTGTAAAGATAAACCACTCAGCAATGGAGTTAGTATGCGCTAAACACTTGGTCCGCTACGGCTATACAGTAGATGTAGAGAAACAGCTTACAGACATATTGATCTGTGACGTATATGCAGAAAAGGGCGATGGCGCAGCCATTGTTGAAATTGAGACAGGATTTATACCTCCTGAGCATGCACTTGATCCCTTATCCTACTATTCTGCAAGGATTGCAAGCAAGATAGCCCGCTATAGCAAGTATGCAAACCAGTTCGTATTGGCGACACCACCTGTCAGCATCCTTCCAATACCCAGCCTGTTCAGGCGGCCGCCTCGGGACAGAAG
This sequence comes from Thermoproteota archaeon, assembly GCA_030861405.1. Taxonomy (GTDB): domain Archaea; phylum Thermoproteota; class Nitrososphaeria; order Nitrososphaerales; family Nitrososphaeraceae; genus Nitrososphaera. Next base: position 5,405 of record JALZFS010000146.1, read on the forward strand.
ACCAAGTGAGATTAAGAAAGTCAAAGCACTGTGTGATAGATACTACAAGAATCCGCCAGTGACTGAAGATGAGATTCTAAACGGCCGTCTACACATAACATACATCATAAATATAGATGCTGGCAAGGTAGTGGAGATGGATATTGATTCATACTTTGAGAACGTGGGCCATATGCTGTCTACTGGCGTAGATCTATGAGAATTTTGTGATAGTATTTTGTCCATATGTGGGCCTCTTTCCCTTTGGGACGCGGAGAGGTGCTGCTCTTTCGTTTTCCTTTTCAACTGCAGTCTTGATTACCTTTAACACGCGATCATCTTTGGTACCATTAACGTAAATGACGTAGACGAGAGCCTGATCCTTTCCATCCACTTTTCTTATGACTCGTCCGATTCTCTGTGCGACTTGATTCATGTTTGCTGTGCTGGCAATAATTATTGCAATGCCAACCTGCGGTACATCATAGCCAATTTCAAGCGTGTGAACCGACAACAATGGAAAATAATCTTTGCCCCATCTTTCCAAGATCTCCTTTCTCTCCTTTGCCTTAATTCCATTGTGGATCGTTTGAGCAGGTATGCCACTTGCTTCTAGCATGCTCCTTAGTTGTTGAATTGAATCTATGGTTTCGCTAAAGATCATAATGCGTTGGCCTGTATGCCTCTTGACTATCTCAACTGTTTTGTGCAGCTTCTTTTTAGTGGCACTGAGCAATTCCTTGCGCTTCCGTACAGAAGCAAACCAAATTTTTGCCATAGATGCCCGCGCTCCGCCACGCATTAGTATCTTAGTCATCTTTACCGCATCATATGCCTGTAGCTTCCTTGAGATATCCTTTATTGTAGTACTTGCCTCATCATAGCCTTTCTGCTCCTCTGGAGTAAAGCTCACATCTACTGGAATGACAACAGGTTTGGCGAGTCGACCGTCTATGACTGCATCTTTTATCATGTATCTCTTTACAGGCGGCACAACAGTTAGGATTGTTTGATATTTTGGGTCCTTTTCATTTATGGTCGCAGTAAGGCCAAGTATTGCCTTGCGTGGATCTTCTACAATAATGTCAAAGATACTGTCAAATGCAATGGCGCTTTCGCTGGCAAGGTGGACTTCATCAAGTATTACCATGTTAGCGGTCCTTATCAGATTGTAATTATTGATAGCACTTTGGTATGTGCTGATAGTGACCTCTTTTATGTCCTTGCGCTCGCCGTAATAGACGCCAATGTGATGATCAGAAATACCATAACGCTGTAGTCGTCTGATGTTTTGCTCTATTAACACTATCCTCGGTACCAGGAACAGTATTGTAAAGCGATCATGTCCTGATAGTTTAGCTGCCAGTCTCGCACATTCAAATGCGATCTCAGTCTTGCCTGTGCCCGTACTAAAGATTACAGAGCCACGGCAGCCATTCTCAATCCATGCCTTGACAGCTTCTACCTGATCCTTCTTCAGCTCAAATGGAAAACGTATTGTAGATATCGCTGGTGGCACGCATCAATTGAAAGTCAAGTGAATAAAAACTTTAATGATCTTTGCTAAAAGTACAATATGATATGGATCCGCTTGTTCTCATGCTACACCAAGACGATCCGTTCAAATGTACTGCAGCCAAGCTCGCTAAATTTCACTTGGCAAAGCCCGTCAGGTTTATCTCCAAAGGCACTATTTTACTCAATCCATTCTCCGAGGCTCCAATTTTAAGAAGTGATGTGACAGTAGCACGCTCAGTTTGTGCTATTGATTGCTCGTGGGAGCGAGCAAACGAGGTGCTGCGGTACCAGCGGGTTGCTGCGCAGGGAATAGCAAGAAGGTTGCCTGCGATGTTAGCATCTAACCCGACCAATTACGCCAAGCTAGGAAAACTATCAAGTGCAGAAGCCCTCGCAGGTGCGCTCTATATCTTGGGTGAAAAAGAGTTGGCAGGAAGAATGATGGACAAATTCAAGTGGGGCCATACATTTCTTGAGCTTAATGCCAACCTTCTCGAAGAATATGCAGATGCAGAGACAGCGGAGCAGGTAAAGGAGCTAGAACGAGAGTACTTCCCCCAACTTGGACATACATGAAAAACATTTAAGTTTATTACCAATTATGTCCACTGATACTATGCGTGAGCCAGTGAGTGGGACACTCGAAAGAGAGGAAACTCCTCCCTCGTTGCAGACGCCTGAATTAGCGATAATTAGTCGGAGACGGCTGGCAACGGAACAGAAAAGATATCCAGTCAGTGTAATACGATGATGGTGAATAACCTGAGGTTTTCTGATACTGGAATGAAACTGCCGACCCAGGCGGAGCAAGGCCAAATGGAGCATAAGGATCTGCACCTGCTCAGGTTGGCTGCTCAGCAGAATCCCGCTTAGAACAGAAGGAGAGTTATTGCTGGCACGCGCAATAATCTAATGGAAATTCATCCGTTTTTAATCATACGAAATTGTAGGAAGACAGTTTTTTGAAACCATTCAATCATAAGAACCCACGAACTGGCGTTATTGTTATTGGAGCGTAAAATTAGGTAATCTGTCGGTTCCTAACCCTATGATAGAGATTCTACCTCTGTTCTATTTTGTTCAACCTCTAATGCATCTGTTAGAAAATATTTGCCCAGGCAGCAAACTGGCGTAATCTTCCCAATCTGGCCAGTACCTAAAGGCGCAGCGCATAACCCCTATAATAAAATCTTGTACGTATTATTCTAGGTCTCGGATGTTCTTGTATTCGTCACCAGAGGTTGTGCTTGTGCTTGTAGTAGCCTTTCTTTGATCTGTTAGCCGTATATTCTGCTCAAGGTCAGGGAGCTGGACTGCTCTCTGTCCATAAGGCGTCGCTTTGAATGCTTCAAAGTCATGTATGTATTGTTGACTGCTTGGTTCTGTTGTGTATGAATAGCCTTTTGCAAGGTCGTCACTACTGATCATCAGCCAAAGCACATCGCCATCATAGGCATCGGCGACATACTTTGGGATCCAGGCTTTGTCTTTGTTCATCATACCCTTTTCCACGTGTATATAGTTCTGCACTACCTGTTTAATCTCACCAACATCCTTACCATCATTTGTCTTGACCTTCTTGCCCTTCAGCTGTTCCCATAGCATCTTGGGCCCTTCGCTACTTGCCATTGTAAAAGGATGCAACATATCTGCTATAAAGATTGGAGAAGAGAGTTCTGCAATAGACCATGTATTCATATTCACGAGTCAAGAGCTCGCCGAGCCATTCTGCAATGATCAGCAACTTTCAGTAAGATGTAATCCGCATTGCTCAATGCCACAATAGTGCAAGATATCAATTGGGGATCGAATTATTATGATGGAATATTGATTTTATAGTACTGTCTTTTCTAAGACAATGAGATTTATCTATGATTCTCTTCAAGTTCCTTTTGTTAAGAGATCGACAGAGTTCAACTTTATTGCTCACAGTACTGGACTTGAAATCAATAAAAATTTTTTCAATGCTTGCTTAGAATCACAGGCGGCAGCAGCAACAACAACCATCTGAACTAGATGCTTCAAATTGTAACTGGCTCCAGATTGCCGACTTTGACAATATAATAATTGCACATCCTGTGAGTTTATCGGTCTGGAGAGATGAGAAACCAAGAGTCAAAACTTTAAATTCATTTCAAAAAGTATATGCTTTTTGTTGCTGCGTAAACTTGCCCTTGTCAAGCTGGGTGGATCTATGATAACCTTTAAGGACAAGCCGCTTACAGCTAATATTGATGCAATAGACGGCATTTCCCGCGTTCTGAGTCAATTAGATATTCCAGTCATAATTGTGCATGGCGGCGGCTCGTTTGGCCACTACTGGTCAGTAAAATATGACATGCATAGCAAACCCGCCAACTATGATGTTCATGGAGTTTCAGTAGTGCATGAGTCAATGATTACACTCAACCAGATAGTCATCAATTCTATGTTAAGAGCTGGACTTAATCCATATAGCATGCCACCGTCAACCTTTATGGGGCGAGACAAGCCAATTATTGTAAAGATAAAGCAGATGTATATAATGGCCATATCCAAAGTAATGCCCGTCACATTTGGAGATGTAGTTCATGTTGAAGGTGCCAAATATTATATCCTATCCGGAGACGCAATCATGACGATTCTGGCGAAAGCGCTTCATCCGTTAAGGATCATATTCGCGACTAACGTCGATGGATTATATAAAAATATGACGAAAAGGGAACTTGTAGGGGAGATAGAAGTTAAAGGTAACAGAAGATCTGTTGAGTTCTTCAAGGTAGCAGGTACTGATGTAACAGGCGGAATGGAAAGAAAGGTTGCAGAAGCATTTAAGATTGCATCACTTGGCATGGACGTATTAATGATAAATGGCCTTATGCCAGAACGCATCGTAGAGGCAATAGAAGGCAGATTAAACATTGGCACCATAGTAAAGGGGAGAAAGAAGTAATTGCCTGATGCTTCTGACGTACCATTTGATGACATTGAAATAATTAAGCAGCGCAAAAAGGAAGGAATAGAGATCCCGCTTCGGAGAAACGTACAGGCGAAAACTGCTTCAACGTATCTGGAGTACGTCAAATTAGTGCATAACGCGCTTCCTGAGCTTGATTATGATGACATCGATACTTCGACGACCTTTTTTAAGAAAAGGTTCTTGGCACCGATTATAATTGACTCTATGACAGGAGGTACAGATGAATCAAATATCATCAACAGCAGGCTGGGCGAGCTTGCAGAAAAATATGGCTTTGGCATGGGAGTTGGGAGCCAAAGAGCTGGGCTCAAAAGCGAAGAGCTTGCTGCTACTTACTCAATAGCAAGAAAGAATGCTCCTAACGCATTCCTGATAGCGAATATTGGTGGAGCCCAGCTTGCCAAAGGCCTTGCAATAGATGAAGCTAAAAGGATAGTGGATATGATTAGGGCGAACGCCCTTGTAGTCCACCTAAATCCTCTACAGGAGCTTGTGCAACCTGAGGGCGAGCCGCGGTACAAGGGAGTCCTTGACAAGATCAGAGATCTTGTCAAGGCCATAGATGTGCCAGTGATAGTCAAGGAGGTGGGGGCTGGCATTTCAAAGGAGGTTGCGATAAAGCTTGAAATGGCCAATGTTTCTGCTATCAATATAGCTGGGGCTGGCGGCACTAGCTGGGCAGGCGTTGAAAAATTGCGGGCAGAGTCCGTAAAAGATGAACTCAAGAGGCACCTTGGTGAGGTTTTCTGGGATTGGGGTATTCCGACAGCGGTCAGCCTAATAGAAGTCAGGCGCGCAGTGAAATTGCCGGTTATTGCATCAGGCGGGCTACGTAATGGAGTCGAAGTTGCAAAGTGCATAGTACTTGGTGCCAACATGTCCGCCATGGCGTATCCTTTTCTTAGAGCAGCCGCGCATTCACGCGAAAGCCTGTTTGCATTTGCCGACATGATTCTTGCAGAACTTAAAAGTACCATGTTCCTGGTTGGAGCAGAAAACATCTCTGCGCTTGCCAGCTCAAGGTATATATTGACAGGACTGCTAGCACATGAGGTTAGTACCCGTACATGAAGGCAGACAGCATCAAAAGCGAGCTGGAATCTTATGCTTCTACCGTGAGCAGCTTTATACTTGCATCCGTTGAAGGCGAGCCAAAAGAGCTATATCATGCGTCGTCCCACTATATTCGGACGGGAGGTAAGCGCATACGGCCATTTATGGTTGTTAAGGGCTGCGAAATGTTAGGAGGAACCGCCAAGCAAGCTTTGCCGGCAGCTGCGGCAGTAGAGCTTGTCCATAACTTTACACTTGTTCATGATGATATCATGGACAATGATGAGATGCGGCACGGTGCTGCAACTGTCCACAGATACTATGGCACGCCGCTTGCAATCCTTGCAGGAGACATTCTATTTTCAAAGGCGTTTGAACTGTTGACATTTAATTGCAGAAAAGTTGGAATTCCTGACAAATCAATAATTGACATGATGGCACGCCTATCTTTCGCATGTACTGAGATATGTGAAGGACAAGCAATGGATGTAGAGGTGGCGTCAAGCACCAAGTTTCCAAGCTTACAGCAATACATCCATATGATTGGCAAAAAGACTGCAACGCTGTTTGAAATCTCATGCGCGCTTGGCGCACTGTCAGCTCCAAATCATACTATAGAGGATATACAAAACCTCTCCTCGTTTGGACGCAACATAGGCATTGCCTTTCAGCTGGTAGATGATCTGATAGGTGTGATAGGTGATCCTAAGCTCACGGGCAAGGCCGCAGGCAACGATATTCGAGAGGGTAAAAAGACGTATCCGATATTGCTTGCTCTAAAAAATGCTAACAAAGAAGAAGCAGAGAAGATCCGAAAGGTGTTTGGAATAAGGGGAAAGGCACTAAGCCAAGACATCAGGGAGGCTGTCAGGATCATTTCTGATATTAGGATAGAACAGGATGTGAGGAATGAGGCAAGAAGGTATATGCGCGAGGCAATTAAGTCAATTGAACGTTATGGCAATTCTGACGCCCGGAGATCTCTTCAGTATTCTGCAGACTTTGTAGTGGGTAGGAGTCTGTAATCCACGTGCCCCTCGACCTAGATACTGAGAAATTCATCAAGATCATTGCACTCAAAAATTCAGTCGAGCATGATGGCAATGCACACGTCGACGCAGTTATCGCCAAGTTTGTAGGTTCAAGGCCAGAGCTGCGTAGCCAAATCAAGTCACTTGTCTCTGAAATCAGAACAGTCGTGCAACAAATAAATGAGCTCCCCTTTTCCGACCAAAAATTGCTTCTTGATGAGCTTGCACCAGAAAGGAAGGTAACTGCAAAAAAGCAGGTAGCGGAGCATCTGCTGCCTGCCCTTGAAGGAGCCATCAGTGGCGAGGTTGTTACCCGATTCCCGCCGGAACCAAATGGCTACCCCCATATTGGGCATGCAAAGGCAGCTATAATAGATGAAGAATATGCTCGTATGTACAGCGGGACACTGATCCTTCGATTTGACGATACAAATCCACTCAAAGAAAAGCTGGAATATTATGATGCCATAGCCGAGGGGTTGCAATGGCTTGGAGTCACGCCTGATATCATCAAGAATACTTCAGATGATATTGAACTCTTGCATAATTATGGAAGAAATCTTATAAAACTCGACGGCGCATATGTATGTACCTGTAATCCTGAGAAAATACACAATCTGCGTGCAAAAGGCATCGCATGTGAGTGCAGGCAGGAATCTGTAACGGCTCTTGACCGGATTGACAAATTGTTTGATGGCTCATACGAGCAGAACGAAGCCATCATACGGTTCAAGGGCGAGATGACTGACAAGAACACAGCCATGCGTGACCCAACGCTTTTCAGAATAATAGACCATGACCATCCTAAGTTGAGCAATAGAGTGCGAGTCTGGCCTACATATGATTTTGCGGCACCAATCGAAGACAGCATTGATGGCGTCACTCATGCTCTGAGAACAAAAGAATACGAGCTTCGTAACGCTTTATATTTCGCAATTCTTAACAAGCTTGGATTAAGAAAGCCGTATCTTGTTGAATTTTCTAGACTGGAGTTTGAGGGGATGCCAGTCTCAAAGCGAAAGATAATTCCACTTATAGAAAGCGGCACAATTAAGAGCTGGGATGATCCCCGTCTCCCAACGCTTGCTGGGCTTAAGAGAAGGGGCTTTGTGCCTGAGGCAATACGCAAATTTGTATTGTCGCTTGGCCTTACGCTTGCTGAGACTAAACCTCCCTTTGAAAGTCTAGAAGCGTTTAACAGAAAAATAATAGATCCAATATCTCTACGGCTGTTCTTTGTGAAAAACCTTGTAGAGCTCTATGTCAAAGGAGGCAAGGAAATGGAAGTCATACTCAAGAACCATCCTACTGATACTCGTCTTGGCACGAGGAAGTTGAAGGTTAGCAAGAGATTTTATATTGATGAGGACGACGCAGCTGGGCTAAACGTCGGCGATGAAATTCGACTCATTGAGTTATACAATATCAAGATAACAAACATAGGCGGGAAGAATAATTCCAAGTTAATAGTAACTGCAGAGGTGGCTGGTAATGGCAATATTAGGCAAGATATGCCTAAAATACAATGGGTTGCAAACAATGATATAGTCGATTATCGGGTCATGATTCCTAAGGAACTATATCGAAACGGGGAGGACAATTATAACACGAACAGCCTTGAAGTTGCGCGGGGAGTTGCAGAATCATTTGTGTTAAGCCTTAAGCATAACACCCATATCCAGTTCGTGAGATTTGGATTCTGCAGGATAGACGATCATCGAACGGCAATAATGACACATAGGTAAATGAACGATGAAGGTGGCAAGAATTCGAGACAGCAAGGTAAAAGAGACATATGGTATTATTTCCAACGATGGAAAAAGCATTGCAACAAGGCTGGAGATACAGCAGCAGACAGGTATACCTATCCCTCCAAATATCAAGGACTTTGCATTTCGAGGATGGCTTGAAGAAGTAAAGCACTACGAGGACAAGCTCAAATATGATCATAGAGTCAGCGACGTAGAACTCCTAGTGCCAATACCAAATCCTCCAAAGATAATTTGCCTTGCCTTTAATTATTACGATCATGCCCGTGATGCAGGGCTTACGCCCTTAGACGAGCCAGTGATCTTCCTGAAGCCAAGGACTGCTCTTAATGAGCCATTCAAAGATATCATTTGCCCCTCATTCGTAACTCGCCTTGACTATGAAGCCGAGCTTGCAGTTATCATTGGCAAAGAAACAAAAAAGACAACCGAGGACAAGGCACTCAGCTCTGTCTTTGGCTACATGATCTTCCATGATGTCTCTGCAAGGGATATCCAGTTTAAGGACAAACAATTTACTCGAGGCAAGGGGATCGATAGCTTCGCTCCTTGTGGACCCTGGATAACGACCAAGGATGAGATATCTGATCCTCAGAACCTTCAGATAATAACCAAGGTTAATGACGAAATACGACAGAACTCCTCAAGCTCAAACATGGTTATCCCAGTTAGGCGGATAATTTCTGCACTCAGCATGACTATGACCCTTGAGCCAGGCGACATCATTTCCACAGGAACACCTGCGGGAGTAGCAATGTCAATGAAGGAGCCCAAATATCTCAAGGATGGAGATATAGTGGAAATAACGATAGAAAGGCTAGGTACGATAAGGAACCGAGTGGTATACTATTAACTAAGCTTGAAACTGATATATACAATATTTTTATAGGCACTATTCATGAAATTTGAGAGATGGTAAACGTGCAAAATGTCTTTTGCTAACATCAACTATAGCTGGCGGCATAATCCAGATGATAATAAGCGATTGACCTATTCTTCAAATTAAGAACTAATATGAGCCAGCAACAGCTCCCACTCATCTGAATCATTTATTGGGACTAGCAGAACTGGCTCTTCTGCTCTATGGAGACGAACTTAAACAAGATGATGATGGATTTACAACTTATCACGTGTCTCCACAAAATGTAAGAGTTTGTGTGGTTCAAACAAGCAAAAAAAGACTGCAGATGTCATAAGTATCACCGCAATATTTTTAATATCTATGAAAAATACAAATCTATTGGTCCTACTGATCTATAGTTTTATCTACCCTCTTAACGATATAGAAAATTTACACATATGTATCGAAAATTTTGTCTACTACATAAGAATGTCTGTGCTGCTTATTCCTAGAAAGGAGGTCATACTCTAAGAGTTGTTCCTTGACAAAACAGTGGGTGCCGATATCTTTTGCTCAATTAGGAGTGAGATGGTTTAGTCCTCATCATCCTTGTTATTTCTCGTTCTAGCAGTCTTGCATAGAATTCGTATGATTCTGCCAGCTTAGCTCTAATATTTGCAAGTTGCATGGACAAATTAAGAGCATCCAGGCAAGCTTCAAGTGACCGCTCGGCTGCAAATTCATTCATGGCCTTGTTGAACTGGGCAATAATCCTCCGCTGCTCATCGCTTTGCTCATTTATGGTCTTGGTAAGCTGATCAATTTCGTCGGAGCCTCCAAAGCCCCTGCCTTTGAGCCAGTCTATCATATGTATATGTAAAATTGAAGCTAGGATCAAATTAAAACCTGCCGTTCTTATTCTTTTAGCAGCTGTTATTGATGGCGAAAAATTAACAATGTATTTATTTAACGGTTTCCGAACCTGACACGCATATGGTAGTTGATAATAAGGGCAAGCTATCATACATACAGATAATCAAGGAGGACCTTGGGGTATTCCACATTAGACCAGATGATGGCTCTGTTCCTGACTTTAAGGCTGGTCAGTTTGTCACGATTGGTTTTCATATTGCAAGCGAGGGCAAGATAGTCCGTAGGGCGTACTCTATCGCATCGTCTCCTGAGCAGAAGAAGCGCTTTGAGTTGTACATACGCTGGGTACGCAAACCTGTACCCGGGAGGCTGACAACTGAGCTATTCAACAAAAAGGAAGGCGACGAGATCCTATGGGTTAAACCCACTGGTATTTTCACCATAAATGACAAGTTTCATGATGGCAGGCCCGATGATCGAAGGATGGTCCTAATAGGAGGAGGAACCGGGCTTGCCCCATTCATATCATATTCCCTTCATCTCAAAGCAATAGGAAGCAAGCGAGAGATAGTCGTGTTGCATGGAGCAAGCTATGTAGATGAGCTTGGCTACAGAGATCTTTTGATGTCCCTTGAAGAGGAGAGTCTTGATAAGGGGCGTGATAACTGGAATTTCCGGTACCGGGCAAGCATCAGTAGACCACAGGAATGGTTCAACCGGTCATGGGGTGGACAGAAAGGCAGAGTTGAGTCATTCCTTAGGCCAAAGGCAGGCAAAGAAATTTCTCCCCTTGAGGAGCTCGTGGGTGAAAAGGTGACTCCTGAAAATACATCATTCTACATATGCGGCTGGCAGGGAACAATAGACGGTGCCCTGGACTATTTGATCCCAAAGGGCTTTGTCACTGAACGCAACAAGAGAAAGGATGGAAGCTATGACATCAAGTTTGAATCATATGGGTAGTAATAGTCTTTCATTCTTTACTTTTCTTTTTTAAAGCCTTATATCTTGGTCAAATGGGATTTAGAATGATGAGATTTGAATTTGAAGAATTTGCTACAGTAGAGGACGTATTCCTTTACCTTGTTTCTGTTGCCCCCTATATGAAGCAAGTCATGCCCGTAAGTTCGTACAAGGGCTACGTCTTTTCTCTTGTGCCATTGACTCCACTTTCCGGAGAGATTCTGATGATGATATACACTAAGGGAAAATTGGAGCCCGGACTTGTAGAATTTGATATTTCCACGAAGAAATACAAGCCTGTCACAACAGTAGAGCGTGCAGACAAGAATTATTTTATCGTCCTAACACCGAAACTTGCAACTCTTGCAGAGGAAGCTATCAAAAATATAAAATAATAATGGAAAAGGGAGAGATGCCTAGAGCCGTGACGACATAGTCGCTGTCACTGACTGCTTTCGAGAGTATCTTTCGACTATGTCTTCCGGTACTTGTCCATTAAACAGTTCTTTTGAGAGCCCTCGCAGATATCTCATAACTGCCCAAGTGCCTGCCTTGATAAGCGTTGCCATGAAGACCTTCATCGCTGGGCCGTATGTCTTGTTCCTTATGATGATCGGTATGATATCATTTATGACCCGTAAATTGTGCTCCCAACATCTCCAGAATAGTGTAAACTGCGCCTCGTTAAGGTTGCCAAAGTGCATAGAGTTCTTTTCAGAAAAGTCTTGATAAAGTAACGGAGCAACCAGCCCACGCATGTTCGTCTGTCTAAAGTCATCTATGAGATCAATCGTATATTGTGTCTCGTCTGGAGTCTCATCAGGCCACCCTATAATAAGAGTAAGCGCAGGGAACCAATTATTTTGATTTAATATCTTGCAGCCTTCTCTTACTACTGCACCCCACTCTTCAGGTTGAAACGGCTTCGTTTTAACACCTAGGTGCTTCTTGACCATTCTTGGAGCAACCGTCTCGACTCCGAGGTTGGTTGCAAGCCATCTGCCTCCTCCAACATTCATCTCATTGATCTCGGACAATTTCTTGATTAGTTCTGGCGAAGACGCTACTGCAGAAAGTGTCATATGGGTTGTTCCAACGAAACGCGCACCTGTGGATTTCAGGCCACTCCAGATCTGAGTGATTGCGTCTGCATTTGGAACAAAGTCTTTGTTATCACAACCATAAAGTAACATCTCGTCTGATTGGAGCCAGATCGAATCAAACCCGTAATCAAGGTTGATCTTGGCCTCTTTCTGCAGCCTCTCCAATGGAAAGTCTTTCTTTGAGCGCTTATTGACATCACAAAAGTCGCAACCTCTCCCGCAGCCACGCATAGCTTCAATAAGGGAATTGATTGTCGGCCCTTGCATTATAGGCACATTTTCGATGTTGCGTACAAACGTATGCAAGAGTTCTGGTGCGTCTCCTGCCTCTAAGTCATGAAAAAGATCAAGAGCTAACTCGTCTGCTTCGCCAATAACGACTGTATCAATGCCGTGGATTTTCATCCTGTCCGGTTTGGCAAGCTCCCAAGAACCATTACCTCCAACTACTACTTTGAAATTGTATTTCTTCTTTAGTTGAATAATCGAAGCACACATCTTTTTGAACTTCATGGCTACGTATGAGAGTTTTTCTGGTGACATTGTAGTAGTTACGGGTGCCATGCCTAGCGGATCCATGACGTTGATGCCGACGACCTTTGTATCCGGACCAATGCATTTGTCAAGCATCTCCGGATGAGCAAGAAAAATTTCATCACGCCTGTACTCTTTCAAAAGTGCTGATTCGATCCTTCTTAAGCCACATTGCGCAACCTTGACTCCTCCAGTATTAGGATCAGTCTCGACGCTTGGGCAAAAGATCTTGTCAAATACAAACTCTGGTAAAAGCTCGTAGGGGCCACATGCAATGAAGCCATAGAGGAAGTTGCCCCTGTAATTTGTCATCAAACTGCGGTCTGCAGTCAAAACTATCCGTTTACCGCCTGATTCTACCATGTTGGGTGTGTCAGTTACTCAATATAATAAGGCTATAAATCTATTACCATCTTTTCGAGTATGTTTGTTAGTAATATAATTTGTTTAATGGTTACAGTTGCTTAGAATATTAAAATCATGCTGATAGATGTGGTGATCCTTATGGTGATGAATACAATGTCATACTGGTTATTAATAGTTGCATAACGTACGCGCTGATGATAGTGAGCTCTTTTTTCATTAAGACAGCTGACTAATTATAGTCTACAATTGCTACACAAAGCCAATAGCTTACTATGAAACGTGTAAGAAGTTAGTATGTGCTGAGAATGATCTAATGTGATATAATTTATTTATTTATTTATTTATTCAGTTGTAACCGTTGAAAACCTTCAGAATAGCAGTTACTTATTTGTAAGTTATTGGATAAGTTTAGACCATGGTTTTAGCAATCTAAAGCAATTTCAATAGGAAATTCGTGATAGATCGCATGTGTATTAGCTAAGCGATTGAAGGATCGCTTTCAAACCGGTCGACTTGAGGCAATATTTTATCCTCAATGATGGATATTATATCTGATTTCACGTCAAATGATATCAATAAATAAAGCTGCTTGAAATTCTGCTCATTTTGTTGTTGTTGTTTCTTCTTCTTTCCTCTATTGTGCTCATTATCATCGCTTCTGATGACAAGTGGGATGGTTGCACGAATCAACTTTTCATAAACCGCTATGGCATACCGTTGTTTGCCTATTTTGTTCTCAAAAGTTTCTCTGGTTGAGGCTCGTAACACAGTCTGCACTGTGTAATGTTCTGTATCTTGACTATTCATCAAAGGCTGTAGCCCATCTCTGTAAGCTGTATCAATTAACTTTCCCATTCGATTTGCTATGCCTGCAAACCTGATGGTCGGATCCTTAGTAATAATGCTTTGACAGAACACGTGCAGCTCATTTCGCTTTTCGTGAGAGGACATTATCTACTCTCTCAATATAGAGAGAGAGTTTAAAAGGTATAAAAACTACTGGAAATATGTCTGATACCCTAATTTATGCCCTTAATTCTTGATTGCAATTTAGCCTTCATTCACATATTTTATGAGACACAGGCAGTTTGTTAATCTCAACAACCATAGCCTTGATATCAACTGTTAATCCATCGGCAGCAAAAGATATGGAAACTCATAGATAGATTGTGGTCCAAACGGTACTGCTTTGAGTTTAAAAGATGAGGCTATAAGCTTACACCAAACGTTGAAGGGCAAGATTGAAATTCAAAGCAGGATTTCCTTGG